>CAZRTM010000053.1:0-11652 GCA_964602995.1 uncultured Ardenticatenaceae bacterium | reverse complement strand
GAATCAGGGTGACAGCATGCGACGCACCACTCAACAAGCATAAGCAAATCCGTTCATTCCAGTAATCCGTGTTTCCCCACCAACAACCACCCAAGCCCCAGACATCCGATTTCTCCAAGAAATCGGATGTCTTTCTCGAGCGACCCCACCGGCAGCCAACCAAATTCAAACCACCCACCAATCACCCCAAACATGTTTTCAACATGTTTCCGTCGTTAGCTGTAGAATTGCATTCTACAGCTTCCGCCGCCACAACAAAACCACAACCAACAACAACCCCACCCCACCCGGTATCAGCCACCACACACGCCCCAGCATGCGCCCGTTCAAGAACGGTAACAGTCCCACCGCTCGCTCACCCTCCGCAGTGGCGTCGTCGCTACCAACTGGAGCGGGCGTTGCTGTAGGTTCCGGCGTGGCGCTGGGTTCTGGCGTGGCCGTCGCCGTTGCTGTGGCCGTCGGCGTGGGCGTCGATGTTGAGGTAGGCGTGGGGCTTGGCGTAGGCGTTGGCTCCGGGAGGCGCTCCACCAGGAATAGCGGCGGGCCACCCACCAGACACTCACCCTCACAGCGCGCCCCTTCAAGGGTAATGGTATAGACGCCGTTGGTCGGCTCAATCTGCTGCACCTCGCCCATCACATCCCACAATTCAGCGCTGGGCAGCCGCGCCGGAATGGAGACCGTGGCCGTCATCTCCCTGCGCGCCCACATCACCCGCGTCGTGCCGCGCGGCTGGCGGAACGTCACCACATAATGGTCAGCCTCCCGCTCCGCCGTGGCCGCCGTAAAACCCTGCAAGGCCCGTATCGTCGTCTGGTGTGCGTAGTAGCCCGGCCGTAGCGTCTCATCGGCCCGAATCAGGCCAAACGACTCTTCGCCCGGCGGCAGGTTCACGTCAAAGAACTTGTAGATACCGATGCTTTCAGCCCCCGCCGCAAAGCCCAGGGCATGAGCCTGCGCGATGTACCACGCCTGTTGCTCCAAATCGAGCTGGAACTGCGGCCGCGACACCGGCCATTCGGGATCTTCCGTCGGCGCAGCGTTGGTCTCATTGATCCAGATCGGCTTATCAATGCCAAACTCATTCTGGATGGCGTCAATCTGCTCCACAATGCTGGGCACCGTCTCCGTGCGGAAGTAGATGTGCAGAGAGATGACGTCGAAGAAGTAGTCATTCTCCGCCGCTTCGGGGTCCGCCGTGGCCACGCGCAGGAAGCGCTGCAGATACTGGTCGCGCCCGGCCACCACATCATGCCAGTACGTCAGCCCGGCCAGATGAATCGTCGCCTCGGGGTCCACCTCTTTCATCACCAGATAGGCCACCTTCACCAACTGGTAGTAATCCTCCACACTACCCAGCCACTCCGTACCATAGACGCCGGGGTCGATGTCAGGCTCATTCCAGATAATCCAGTTGTGCACGCCGCGCGGCCCGTAATACTCGCCAATGCGCCGCACATAAGCAGCCCACAGGTTGTCAGGGTCGTCCACCGGCAAATAAAGTCCTCGCGGCACCCCGGCATCCGAAGGGGTATCCGTGGCCCATGCCGGCGTGTTCTTCAGCAAGCCAACCACCTTCCGGCCCTGGGCGTCGGCCTCTTCCAGCCACTCTTCCATCACGTGCAACGTATTCCAGTCGTCAGCGCTATTAGGCTGAATCTGGCTCCAGTAGAACAGAATACGCTCCCAGCCCAGGTTCAGCGCCGCCGCCTCTTCCGGCAGCCAGAACGCCGAAACAATGCCAAAGCGCGGATCCGGCTCGGGCCTCGATTCCCGTCCCGGCGTACCCGTCTGAGCCGCCACTGGAACCAACAACAATTGTGCAAGAAGGGCAACAACAACTAACCCCGCCGCCACACGTGAACGCATCAACTACTCCTTAGAAAACACCACGAATTTCACAAATTTTACGAATTGGTTCATTGGGCCTCGGTGCTTTAACCCATTTCCATGCCTCGAGAAGAGTTTCACCACCGGTCTTATGAATCTCCCAATCAAAAATTCGTGTAAATTCGTGCAATTCGTGGCAAAACCATCCCTACCAGGGTTCAAAGCAATCATAGTTACGCTGTCGCACAATTTTGCCGTCGCGGAACTCCAGAAAGACGGCAAAGTGCGCGTGCATCTCATCACCGGCGGACAGTGAACCGGCATCGATTGCCAGCGTCCCGGTCCAATCCACTTCCAGAACAACCGTCTCGCCACATTCCAGCGCGTTTCTGATTTCGTATCGTTGGCCGGCCATCAACTGGCTACCGCGCTCGTGACCCTCAAGCAACATCGCCAGGTCTCGCTCCGCCCCATTTGGTGTCAGCCGGTTAGGATATTCTATCTGCACCACGTCGTCGGCAAAAAATGCCGCGATCTCACCACTTCCAGCGTCCCCTTCCAGCGCCGACAAATAGTTGCGTGCAATCGTGAGCCTATCACTTGTCATCCCAGGGACCTCCACAACACCCTATTCAGAAAAAGTAGACGGTAAATTTACGACAAAGTGAGTCCGACTCTGTATAATACCATCTCTTAAGCGTGCGCCCACACAAGCCCCATTATGTAAAGCGATTTGGCAAATCGCTCTACGCTCAGCGATTCACCAAATCGCTCTAAGGCGAGGATAACCATGCCTTACAACTTGCGACCGGCCCAGAAAAGAGTCTTACAGTACGAGGGCGGCAAAATGGCTGTCAGCGCCGTGCCCGGCAGCGGCAAGACGTTCACTCTCTCCCTGTTGGCCGCCCAGCTCATCGCCGAAGGCCACATCCAGCCCGCCTACAACCAGCAGGTGCTCATCGTCACCTACCTCAACGCCAGCGTAGACACCTTCAAAGCGCGCGTGCGCCAGCGCCTGCAAGAGATGAACCTGCCCCTCACTGGCTTCGACGTGCGCACCCTGCACAGCCTGGGCCTGGAGATTGTGCGCACAGCCGCATTCGACGCCGACGAGGCCGTCGTCCTGGACGAAGGCCAGGCCGACCACTTCCTCAGCCGCGCCGTCAACGACTGGATTGACCTCAACCCCCAGCTCTGGCGCGCCTTCCTCCCCGAAGAAGACAACCTGCAAATGCGCACCCGCTGGCGCAGCATCACCGAGCAAACCGCCAAATCATTCATCCGCTCCGCCAAAAACCAACGCTACCTCCCCGACCACATCCACACCCGCCTCATAAAAACAGCCACCTCATTTGAGGCCGAGGCCACAGAAGAAGACCAATCCCCAATCTCCAATCTCCAATCTCCAATCCCCAATCTCCAATCCCCCCTCCTCTACATGCTCAACGGCATCTACAGCCGCTACCAAAGCATCCTCCTGCGCCAGGGCGCCCTCGACTTTGACGATCTCATCTGGCAGGCCGTCGATTTGCTGGAGCGGCGGCCCGACCTGGTGCAGGTGTTGCAGCAGCGCTGGCCCTATGTGCTGGAGGACGAAGCGCAGGACAGCGTGCCTCTGCAAGAAGCGTTGCTGGGCGCCCTGACCGGAGCCAATGAAGGGGGCGGCAACTGGGTGCGCGTCGGCGACCCCAACCAGGCCATCACCAGCAGCTTCACCGCGGCCCACCCGCGTTATTTCAACGCCTTCCTGGACCGGCCCGACGTCACGGCCCTACCCCTGCCCAACTCCGGCCGTTCTGCCCCACGCATCATCGCCGCCGCCAACCACCTGCTGCAATGGACCGTGCAGAGCCACCCGCTGACCGAGGTGCGCCAGCACGCCTTCCGCCCGCAGCAGATCCTGCCCACGCCAGAGGGAGATGCCCAGCCCAACCCGCCAGACACCCCAAACAACGTGCGCATCAAAGTCTACGGCCATCGCGAAAAGGAAGAGCTACCGGCCGTCACCCGTCTCGCCCTGCGCTACGTCACCAGCCGCCCTGGCGATACGGCCGCCATCCTGGTACCCACCAACCGCGTTGGCTATGCCGTGGCCGAACAGCTCGACGCCCTGGACGCCGACTACGACAGCCTGCTGCGCGGTGGCAGCCGCCAGCGCGAAGTGGCCGCCGCCATCCATGCCATCCTGGCCCTGCTGGCCGACCCGCTCGACACCCGCGTCCTCGTCGATGCCCACCGCGCGCTGGCCGAGTTGGAGCATCCAGTGACCCGGCCCATTCCCCCCCAATCCGAACTGCGCGAGATAGGCGAACCGTATCTCATTTCCGGCTACGAGGCGGCTTCCGCGCCGCAGGTTGAGCACCTGCACACCCTGATGCGCAGCGTCTACCGGCCCGAAGCGCTGCTCTTCCCCCACGACGAGGATGAGCTGCAAAGCGCCTTGCCCAGCGGCGTGGCCAGCAACGAAGACCTGGCCGCCCTCGATGCCTACGTGAGCTTCCTGCGCAAGCTGTTCGACCTGCGCACCCTGCCGCCCGATGACCTGGTTCTGGCCCTTGGCTACGAGCTATTTGCCCATCACGACGGCGAGGACGGCAGCCACGATTATGATCTCTCCATCGTCTACGAGCTGGCTGCTTCCATCCGCCGCTGGCGCGACCTGCAGCCCGACTGGCGGCTTCCAGAGCTGGCTGAACAACTGGCGGACATCGCCGCCGGCCGCCGCACTTTGCCCACCGCTTCCCCCACCGAAATCGGCTTCGAGCCTGCCCCCGGCCGCATCACCCTGGCCACGCAGCACAGCGCCAAGGGTCTGGAATGGGACGCCGTCTTCCTGGTGGGTATCGATGGCTTGTGGATTCCCGACGACCTGAACGCCCCCTTCCTGGGCGCACACGATTTCCTGGGCGGCGACCCATCAGCCGAGGCCGCGGCCCAACTACAGCAATTGATGGTAGGAGACGCCGGCCTGCACCCCGGCTATTCGGCCACGGAATCGGCGCACATTGAAGTGATTTGCGAGCGGCTGCGCCTCTTCTACGTTGGCATCACCCGCGCCCGCCGCTACCTGCACATCAGCCGCAGCCGAATCACCCAATATTACCAGCGCGAACGGGAGACAAAGCCGGCGCTGGCCCTGGGTGTATTACACGAATTTCTTGAGCAAGTGTAAAATAGTGGACAAAATGGTGACAAAAAACGGATGGCCTGGAGATAATCCGGTTTTACCTTTTCCCTGTTACACCGTAAAATAGCCTCATGACCATCGACAACCCTTTCTTCCACCGTGGCGCGATCCGTCGTCCTGAAGAGTTTCATGGCCGGCAGGCCGAAATCAGCCAGATTCTGGGCCTGCTGCGCAACGGCCAGAGTGTCTCGCTCATTGGCCCGCGGCGCATCGGGAAAAGCTCCCTGCTCTTGCACCTCGCCCGTCCCTCAACCAGAGCCGCTTACGGGCCAACCTTTAACGGCGGTGCTGGCTCCCAGCCCGGTTCCTGGGCGCCAACGCTTTTCCTGCTCATAGACTGTCAGGAATTCGGCGGCTCGCCACCGGAAGAGGTCTATGAGGCGCTGCTGACAGAGCTGATGGACAGCGCCCAGGCCGCAGGCGTCGACGTCGGCGAAATAGAGCGCTTTGGCACCTACCGCGCCCTGGACCGTGTGCTCAATCGCGTACACGGCGCAGGCAACAACGTCGTCGTCTTGCTCGATGAGTTTGAGCTGCTGGCGGCCAACGAACGGCTCACTCCTTACTTTTTCGCCCGGCTGCGCGGTTTAACAACCAAATATGGCATGGCCTATCTCACCGCCAGCCAGCGCCCGCTCTTCGAAATCACGGCCGACGAGGAAATCCTCAGCTCGCCCTTCTTCAACATTTTTGTCACCCTGCCCCTGGGCCTCTACTCTGAAGAGGAAGCGCGCAGCCTGCTCAGCGTGCGCCTCGAAGGCACAGGCGTCACCTTCCCCCAACAGCTCTGCGACCATTTGCTGCAGTTGGTTGGCCCCCATCCCTTCTTCCTGCATATCGCCGGCTACCACGCCTTCCAGGCGGCCATCGAAGGACAGCCGCTACATGATGCAGAACAGCTCGCGCAGCTAGATACGCCGATTGAAGTTGAATCCGATTCACACATCAGCTATCTGTGGCAAAACCTGGCGCCGGAAGAGCAATACGCGCTGACCATTCTGGATGGCCCGGTCGATAGCATGCGGCTGCTGGAGCAACAGTGCCTGGTTAAATCCAACGACGGCGAATATGCCTACACCAGCGAGATACTGCGCCGTTTTGTGCGGCGGCAGCAAGTGGGTGGTGTGGTGCAGGCCGGCCCCTTTGTCATCGACGAACAGCGCCACACCGTGCACGCCGACGGCGTTGAGCTGAACCTGACCACCTCGCAATTCGACCTCTTCACCCGCCTGGCGCGGCAGGCCGGGCAGGTGGTTCACAGTGAAGACCTGGAACAGGCCGTGTGGGGCGAAGTGCTTGTCGATGATCCTGATCGCCTCAAAACCTTAATCAAGCGTTTGCGCCGCGCCATCGAACCGTATGACGTCTGGATCGTCAGCGAGCGTGGCGTGGGCTACGTCTTGCGACCTCCGGGGTAGGCGCTAACTGGCCCTGGCAGGACAACCATGTATCGTCTGAACAGCGGCTTCCGTCCTCTCTGGTTTCTGACCGTCGCGCTCCTGCTGAGCGCGTTCCTCAACGGTGCAGCGCGCCCGGCCGCCGCCCAATCCACACAACCTTCTCTCCTCCAGCCATCCCCTTACTGGCAATACGACGCCCCCGGCCCCCTGGGCCTCGTCGCCGTTGCAGACCTCGACGGCGACGGCACCGATAACTTCATCCTCACAACCGAAGGCTACGAAGTCGTCTTGCTGGACGCCACTGGCCAGGACCTCTGGTCCTACCAGACCCCCGACAGAAAGCGCATTTTGCAACTGGCCACGGCCAACGTCGACGGCGCCAACGGGAACCCCTATCAGGAAGTAGTCATCGCCCTGGAAGATGAACTGATACTCCTCGACCACACCGGCCAGGAGCTTTGGGTCCAGGCGCTAGAGCTACCCCTGCTGCCCGACAGCTCGGCCGCGGCTGGCCGCGAAGATGAATTGCTGCGCAGCCAGAACAACCATCCGCTGACCGTATTGCCCTATGACCACGACATGGATGGCAATGAAGAAGTACTGGTCCTGCTGCAGTCGGGGTTACTCCAGCTCTACGACAGCGACGGCCACTTCTTGTGGCAATATCCCGACGAAGCGCCAGACACCAGCGACCCCATGCCGCGAATTGCCATCGGCGACCTCGATCAGGATGGCATGCCCGAGATTGTCTTCAGCCACTACATTCGCTATAGCCGTATCATGGTGGTCGGTGGCAACGGCGAGCTGAAATGGGATCGCGCCTTGAGTGGGCGCATCACGACGCTGGATCTCATTAGCTGGAACCCCTTCTCATCACTCGATATCGTCGTCGGCAACAGCTTCCGCACCGAGAACACGCGCATTGACCGGGTCATCGTCTATGACGGTATTGCGGGCCTGGAACGGTGGCGCCGCACGCCCAACAGACCGGTGACCGCGCTGGCCAGGGTGCAGTTGGCCAATGGACCGGCCCTGGCGGTGGGCACAAGCGCCGGCACGGTGACCACCTATAACCAGAATGGCGAGCGAGTATGGCGCTATTTACCGGAGAACCCCCGCCGCTCCATCGTCTCCATCTCCGCCAACCCCAGTGGCATCTCCGAACCAGGCCACCCCGCCCTGGCCCTGACCCTGGTGCCCACCGACTCCAGCAGCAACGAAGCCGCGGCGGCTCTGCTGCTCGACGATACCGGCCAGGAGTTGCAACGCTTCCAATCCGCTGCCGTCGCCGGCCAGACGCAGTTGGTGGACGTCAACAAGGACGGCATCAGCGAGCTGATGCTGGCCACCTTCGGCACCCTTTCCCTCACCGACCCGGGAACCGGCGCCCGCAAGAACGCCCAATCCTGGGACTACCGGCTCTATGCCGCGCCCCTCTCAGCCCTGGAAGCGGACCTGAACCGTGACGGTGAAGATGAGTTAATGGTGGGTACCAAGGACGGGCGGCTACACATCGTCGAAAGCAGCAGCGGCCAGGCTACCGCCATTCTCTCACCCGGCGGCGAAGTGGCGCACATGGCGCTCATCGACCCTGGCAACGACGAAGAAATGCTCATCCTGGCCGCCCACAACCACAGCGCCGACGTCAATCAGAACCAGCCGGCCCAGGGCATCCTGGAGCTGGTTCAGCCTTCGGGCCGCGTCGTCTGGCCCGAACCGATCGTCGTTCCCAGCGCCATCACAGCGCTGGCTGTGGGCAATATGGATCGGGACGTCGCCGACGAAATCGTCATCGGTACTGATGATGGCCAGCTCATCGTCTACTCCCAAACGCCGCGCGAGCTGTGGCGCACCAGCATACCGGGGCAGATAACGGATATCGTTCTGGTTCCCGGCGAGCCTGACGAGCCATCCGACATTGTGATCAGCAACGAATCAGGCCGGATTTACCGCTTCGATGGCGCGGATCAAGGCTCACTCCTGGCGGTCTATCACAAACCGCCTGCCGCCGGGCGCCTCTTCTCCTTGCCCCGGCGCATAGACGAAGAGCGCGCCCCGGTGCTGGTCAGCGACAGCAACACCCTGCATACGCTCAACTGGAAGGGGGAGCAGCTCTGGCAATGGCCGCTGCAGGAAGACCGGCTGACCCTGGTTGAAAGGGGAGACGATACGTTCCTGCTGGCCACCAGCGCCGGGCAGCTCATCAACTTTGATGTGGCGCTGGGGCAACCTGTCTGGCAGATAGACGATATTGGCGATGTCAGCGCCCTCTACTGGGGCGACCTGGATGGCGGCGGCGCACAGGATTTTGCCGTTGGCACGCGCAACGGCCACATTTCGCTGTTCAGCAGTGACGCCCGGCCCTGGGACAGTTTCGAGCTGAGCAGCAGCAGCAGCGTCTTCCATCTGGCCGGTCTGCGCCGCGGCGCCGACCAGCAACCACAACTGGTTGTCATCTCCGACAATGGCGTCGTGCAGCTCTACGAGGCCAAACCGAACCGCCCACCGCTCCTGATCAACCCCCGCGTCGACGCCAGCGGCGGACGCTACGACATTCGAGTGACCGTCATTGAGGAAGAGGGCGACACCGTCCAGGTAGCGTTACAACTGCACGATCCCGCCACCGGCTCCTGGTATACGGTGGAAGAACGGTCAATGAGCGGGCAGCAGAGCGCCAGCAGCCGCGACACACTCCTTTTCTCCATTCAACCGTCTCCTGGCGAGCAGGTGAACTACCGCTTCAGCTTCGATGACGGCACACACCAGGGCATCGTGACGCCGCCGCCCGGCCCCGCGGCGCGCACGACAGGCGCCTTTCGCAACTTCATTTTCGGGCCTGCGCTGATTGCGCTGGTCATCCTTTCCCTGGCCCTGGCCGTCCGCCAGCTCTATTCCCGCGATGCCCAGGTGAGCCGCTTCTACAACAGGCTGAAACAGCAACCAGAGTCCACGCTCAATTTGCTGGATGAGCAGTACCGTCGCACGGCCGGCTCGCCCGACTTTTTGCTCAGCCTGGCCAATCGCGCCCGCCGCGACCACAACCAGGTGCTGGCCGACCTCGTGGACGGCCTTTTCCTGCTCTCCAGCCGCCCAGATACCGCGCTCTCCATTCTGAACAGCGCACTTGCCGAAGCGATCAAAGAGCAACAGCCCTGGGACGAGATAGAATATTGGCAAAAGACACTCTCCACGGCTCAGGCGCTCTGGGACGCGCTCAACATCACCGAGCTGAGCCTGCTCTATCCCCAACTGGCGCACCTGGTTCGCTACCAGGAACAAAGCGCGCGCGGCGGCCGCCATTGGGACGGCCTGCTGGAGGTGTTGGGCAGCCTGCGTGACAGCGAACGGGTAGACCTGGTCGAGGACAGGCTCGTCTACCTGCACGAAGCCACCGTGGTCCTGCGCCAGGTTCAGCAGCGGCTGGAAAGACGCCCCACCACCATCCAGATCCGCCTTCTGAACGTGACCAGAGAACGGCTCCTGGGCCTGATTAAGGCCGAGATTGAAATGTTGCGCGGCCAGGCGCGACTGTCCGTCTCCCTGAAGACCAAGCGGGTAGTGCTGGAAGATGGTCAGGTCATCATCGCCATCGAAGTGCGCAACAACGGGCGCGCCGCCGCCGAAAACGTTCAGATCAGCATGGAGCAAGACGCCGCCTACGAAGTGCTCACAGCGCCAGAGATGGTGCGCGTCCTCTCCCCCGGGCGCGGCTACGTGGCCGAATTCCTCCTGGCCCCCAACGTGGACGACCGCTTCCGCGTCGCCTTTTCCATCACCTATGACGACCGCATCCAGCGCCAGCGGCACATTGCGTTTGCCGACATGGTCAGCCTTCTCCCTCCACTGCGGGACTTCACGCCTATCGCCAATCCCTACATGCCGGGTACGCCCTTGCGCAGCACCAGCCCTCTCTTCTTCGGGCGCGAAGAGCTGTTTGAGTTTATTGCCGAAAACGCGGGCCGCCTGACCCAGCGCAACGTGATCATCCTCGTTGGTCAGCGGCGGACGGGCAAGACGTCGGCCTTGTTGCGCCTGGGACAATATCTGCCCCAGACCATTCACCCTGTCTACATCGATTGCCAGTCGCTGGGCGTCGTCAGCGGCATGCCGGCGCTGTTCCATGACCTGGCCTGGCTCATCGCCGACGCCCTTGCTGCCCAGGGCTACGAAATAGAAGTGCCCGGCCCGCTCCAGTGGGAAGCGGAGCCTGGCCGGCTCTTCCAGCACCACTTCCTGCCCAACGTACGGCGGCTGTTGCCCGCAGACAATACGCTGCTCCTGGTATTCGACGAGTTCGAAGCGTTCGAAAATCTGGTCCAGGACAAAATCCTGCCACCGACGCTCTTCACCTACATGCGCCACCTGATGCAGCACAGTGAAGGACTTGGCTTCGTCTTTGTCGGCACGCGGCGGCTAGAGGAGATGGGCAGCGATTACTGGTCCGTCCTTTTCAATATCGCCCTCTATCGCCAGATTGGCTTCCTCAGCCACGAAGCGGCCATGAAGCTGATTACTGAACCGGTTGCGCCCCATATCATCTACGACGACCTGGCCCTCGACAAAATCTGGCGCGTGACCGCCGGCCATCCTTACTTCTTGCAGCTCGTCTGCTACACCCTGGTGCGCCGCGCCAACAGCCGCGCCACCGGCTACATAACCATTTCCGACGTCAACGCGGCGCTGGAAGAAATGCTGCGCCTGGGCGAAGTCCACTTTGCCTACCTCTGGCAGCGCTCCACGCACACCGAACGCGCCCTCCTCGCCGCCGTGGCCCACCTCATGGACCGCGACGTCCCCTTCCACCCCGCCGAGCTGGTGCAATATCTGGAAGAGTACGGCTTCCGCTTCGACCCCGCCGAAGTGACCCGCGGCCTCAACTTGCTGGTGGAACGGGAGATTATGCGCGAAATTACGATGCAGGGAACGACGCTCTACGAGCTGAAAATCGGGCTGGTCGGCCTCTGGGCCGCACAAAACAAGAGCCTCAGCAAGCTCTACGAAAGCGGCAACGGCCGTGACGGCGCCGAGCGCCTCCGCAGCCGCCCCGAGCGCGTGTAGCATCCGGTTCGCAAGCCCCGAAAATCTCAGCTACACAATTACATATGGGTGTGTTTGATTTCAGTTGTGATGGGTGCTGTGGCCGGTCCCTCATTATTGCTGTGGCCGATCTCTTCATGGGTGCTGTGGCCGGTCTCCCGACCGCGCCACCTGGCTACATGAGAGCGGCGGGCACGG
>CAZRTM010000052.1:14207-27740 GCA_964602995.1 uncultured Ardenticatenaceae bacterium | reverse complement strand
ATGTTATAACGCCACTGGCTGTCGCCCTGCACGGTGAAAATGCCCAGCCCGTTCACGGCATTCCCCAGCAACGGCGCGAAATCCCCCTCTAGCGCCGTCCGCAGTGGCCCTGCCAATTGCCCAATGCGCACCTCAGCCTGTGGATTGTTCAGCAAATAGGCGAACAGCGGTAGCCCCACCAGCCCTGCCAGCAATAGCATCAACGCGGTCCCCCGCCACGGCGCCTCGCGCCGCGCCAGCCACAGATAGACGACCAGTGCAGGAAAAACAAGCCACAGAATGCGCGAGGGGATGTAGGTGTAGAAGGTAAGGCCGAGGAAGAGGGCGGCGGGGAGGAGAGTGGAGAGTGGAGATTGGGGATTAGAGATTGGAGATTGGAGATTGGAGATTAGAGATTGGAGATTGGAGGCGGATTTTTTGTTGCTGTGGCCGGTCTCCCGACCGAGCCACCTGGCGCTGCCTGCCGTGATGTAGCCGAGGTTTCCAAACCTCGCAAGCCCGCGGGTGCGGGCGTCAGGTTTGACCGAGGGAGACCGGCCACCGCCGAGCATGTTCTGGCGGGTCTGCCACTGCAGCAAGGCGCGCCAGAAGAAGAGGGTGGCCAGGACGAAGAGGGCAGGGAGGGTGATGCTGCGCAGGGCCTGGCGCCCGCTCATGAGGGGCCAGAAGCCGGTGGCCAGGCCGGCGGCAGTGAGCAGGGCCGTGTGACGGTCAAAGGCCAGGCGTGTCCAGCTATAGGTGCCTGCAATCAGCAAGAGCGAGAAAAAGACGGCGGTGAGGCGGCCAGCCAGATACGTTGGCCCCAGAAAGGTCATCAGCGCTGCGGTGCTGTAATCAAACAGCGGTTCGCGCCCATAGCCCACCGTGAAATAGATGGGGCGCACGCCTTGAACCACGCCCCAGGCGTCCAGGCCGTGGTCGGCCTCATCATGAGTCATGCCCGGCGGGATCTGCGTGATATCGTGCAGCCGTAAGAACGTAGCGGCCAGCAGGATCAGGAGCAGCCAGGCGTAGGGGCGTTGCGTAGACATAGACCGTGCATCATACAGAAAGGGGGAGTTGCGGGCAACAGAGGTCGTGAGCAGCGTTTGAGGAGAGCAGGATAATACGACCTTTCAAAAGAAAAACGCCACACTTGAAGGCCAAGTGTGGCGCTAAAATTCTGCGTTGTGCTCTGCTTTACTCGCCGAGAGCGGCCTTTGCTGTCTCGACGATGCTGGCAAAGGCATTAGGATCGCGCACGGCGATGTCCGCCAGCACCTTGCGGTCCAGAGCGACGTTCGCTTCCTTCAGGCCATGGATCAGACGGCTGTAGGGCAGGTCGTGCTGCCGGGACGCGGCGTTGATGCGCGCAATCCACAGGCGGCGCATTTCACGACGGCGCACGCGCCGGTCGCGATAAGCGTACCAGTAGGACTTCATCATCGCCTCATTGGCTCTCTTAAAGAGCTTGCTGCGCGTGCCCCACTGGCCCTTGGTCATATTAAGAATTTTCTTGTGCCGGCGACGGGTTACCGTACCACCTTTAACTCGCATGTTTCATTCCTCGCATTTTATACTGGCCTGGACGCTCCGCAGAGGCCAGGCAGCGATAAGCTTGCGTTGTGCGACGGAGTTCTTCCGCGCCCCAACGCTTATCCGTACTTTTTCAAATAAGGGGCCAGACGCCGGACGCGACGCTTGTCGCCGCTGCTCTTGACCTCCAGCATCTTGCCAAACTGGCGCTTCACACGGGGCGACTTCTTGCGGCGAAGGTGGCTGCTGCCGCCCTTGGTGCGCAATACTTTGCCGGTCTTCGTGATCTTGAAGCGCTTGGCTGCTGCCTTATACGTCTTGATCTTATACTTTTTCTTCTTGCCCATCTGATCCTCACCTCACACAGAAAAGCCCCTTACGGGCTTTTTTCTGTTCTAAACATTGTGCCTGATTGTCATCTCACACTGCCCTGATAGGTGGCAGTGCCCGACCACAGATCAATCTTTTTCAGGTGTTAACATCATTACCATCGACCAGCCTTCGAGATTAGGCATTTGCTCAACGGACGCGACATCTTTCAAATCTTCGATGATGCCTTTCATAATCTCGCGGCCGATTTCCGGATAGTGAATCTCACGTCCTTTGAACTTGATGACGACCTTAACCTTCTTGCCTTCTTCCAGCCATCCCCGCGCGCGCCGCACGTTAATGTCCCGGTGAAAATCGGCCGTCTTGGGACTTAGCTTGATCGTCTTGATCTCAATCTGCTTCTGATGTTTGCGGGCTTCCCGCTCTTTCTTGGTCTGCTCATACTGGAACTTGCCGTAGTCCATTACGCGCACCACCGGAGGGCGCGCATTGGGGGCTACTTCAACCAGATCCAGACCGGCATTCCTTGCTATGTCACGGGCTTCATCAATAGGGACGACGCCCTGATTTTTGCCCTCTTCATCGATCAGACGAACTTCGCGGGCTCGTATCCTATGGTTTATCCGGTAATCTGTGGTTATGGTTTTCCTCGTGTAAATGTTGGCCCCGGCAAAATAACCGGAGGCAGGAGTAACAAAAACGCCTGACTTATAGTCAGCGCGTAGAAAATGATAGCATAACCGCTGGTGAGCGTCAAACAAATCGGGCGATTTTCCTGGGCCATCGAACAGATTTTTAATGAAAACGGGGTTACACCCGTCAGGATGCAACCCGCTGGCGCAGAAAATCAAGCAGCACGCGGTTGAAAAATTCGGGGTTGTCCTGGTTAGCATTGTGACCGGCGTCAGGAATAACGACGTATTGAACATCAGGCTCATACGCCGCCCACTTGGGAGCGTCGCGGCGAATGACACCGGTTCTGTCCTGGTCACCGTGTGTCAGTAGCAGCGGGACATTGATGTAGTGGCCGGGAATTCCCTGGGCATTAACAGCGAAAGTGACAGCTTTCCAGATTTTCAAGAACTCCTGCCGCGATAGTTTACTCACCGTTTCAAAGGCATAGCGCTGGACATCTGGTTTGATGGCCGTGCTCCTGGCAATGGTCTTCTTGAAGTGCCCATATGGCCAGAGACCGAACAGGGGCGCGGACGCCTTGAGAGCGATAATCTCCCACCGGCTGTAGGGCAATGCAATGCTGGTTGAGCCAATAATGACAATCGCCTGCACCCGTTCTGGATGGTTCAGATAGGTGTACTGGCTGATATAGCCGCCCATGGATTGCCCCACCAACACTGCCTTTTCGCTGCCCACTTCGTCCAGAATGGCAACCAGATCCCCAACAGCATCGTTGAGAGTGAACTCCCCTTGTAACGGCCGTGACTCACCGTGACCGCGCACATCCCAGGTCAGAACCCGGTATTCGGCAAGAAGCGCCTCCAACTGAGGATCGAACATGGCATGATCCATCGTGGCGCCATGTGTCAGCATGACCAGTGGGTTTTGCGGTGACCCACCCACCCAATAGTGCACGGTACATCCGGGCCGCTGGATTGTGTGATGCTTCAGCACTGGGAACGTCTGATTTAGAGGATCAGGTTAGCTACGATCAGAAGGAGGAACATCGCCACTGCCAGAATCAATATCTGGCGCAAATCGTGCAAGACGTAAGCATATTCCTCGCGCAGCTCTTCTTCCCTGTTACCGCTGCTCTGTTTGATATTACTATTACCCGAATCGGCTTGCGATGCTCGCCGCCGTACGCGGCGTACTTTGCGGGCCATAAGAATGTCTCCCTCAGGTTGAATCTTCACTTGCCAGATCGGCGAAGACAATAATTCGTTTATTATCCACCAGATATGGATAACAGGAAATGAGCGTAACGCTGGCGTGTTCTGTCGGCTCCATCACCCATATATCTGTCGGCTCGACGATGACCGTTTCGCGCACCACATATGTATATTGCTGGCGCTCGCTGGAAACGATGATTTCATCTCCCGGCGCTAAGCGGTCAAGATGGCGAAAGATTTCGCCGTAAATGTCATTATGCCCGGCCAGCACCAGATTGCCGGGCCTCCCAGGCGGCGGCGAACCCACGAACTGGCCGACCCCTTTCTTCAGCTGGTCCCACTCCTGGCCCTGGTAGATGGAGCTATCGACATCGATGGCCGGAATCTGCACGCGCCGCGCCTGTTCTGGCCCCGGCGTGGGCACCGGTGGCGCTTTGTAAGCGTGTACTGCCGGCAACAGATGGGCCGGGATGTAGCCAGCTTCGCCTGGTTCCGGCGCGCGCCCTTCCACAGGCGGCTTGTGCCCACCGGGCAGAACCACCAGGTCGATGACCGGGGTTGCCGTCGGCGTGGGCAAGGCCAGGGCAGCCGCTTCGGAGCGCTGTACGGACACCAGCTCCCGGTTCAGCTCGCTGCGGGTATCCAGCAGGCTGAACAGCACCCACAAGAAACCGGCAATGGCTGCAATTTCTACCAGAAGCAACAGCTTGTTGGCGACCCAACGCATCTGCAGCTTGCGGCGCGGGCGCACCTTTTCTGGGGGCGCTTCCTCGTCATCGCTCTGCAGCGCATAGCGGCGCAGCGCGCCGCTGGGGCTGGCCTGGGGCCGTGATAGCGCCGGAGGAGTGGGGTTTGGCGGCGGCAGGCCGGCAATTTCTACCAGGCGGCCTTCACCCTTCAGGCGTTGCAACCGTTCCTGACGTTGCTGGCGCTTCTTTACATAGAGTAACTGTTCCAGCTCCTCAACGGACAGGTCGCTGGCACTCTTACGCTCGTGCATAGGTTGCCATTTTACGGAATAATGCGCAGAGGGTCCACCTCCGCCCGCGTCTCCTCACCCGCAAGCAACGGCAGGCGCTGCCCTGAATCACGGTCATAGACGCCCACCATACTCTGGTATTCGCCAGGCGCCGTCTCTGGCGGCAGCCATAACTGGTGAATCTGTACTACTGTGTCCCCCGCCTGCCAATCCCAGGATGGAGCGTCGATGCGGTCTTGCTGCACCAGAATCTGCCCTGAGCTGTCCAGCACGTGCGTGAAGAGGACGACGTCTGTGCCCTCGATGGCCGGCTGTAGGGGGCCAACGCCAGATGGGTCATCAACCCGCCACACCGTCAGCAGCTCGGCTACCTCGCCGGGGCGCACTGTGTCATTCAGCCAGCGGCTCTCCAGCAGGGTGAGCGCAGGCTGCCCCTGGCCGAAGGACACCGGCTGGGTCTCTGCCACGGGCGGCGCGTGCAGGCGGGCGAGGGTGTAGGTAGGGTTGAGGTCATCCTCTCGTAGTTGGAAAGTCTGAAGCGGTTCCACCCACGGCTCAAAGGCGGGGTGCAAGGGCGTCGCCGCCGGTACCAGCAGCAGCGCTTCCTGCGCCGGAATCAGCATCCCCTGGCGCGCATCCACCCAGCGCAGTTGTTGCGGCCGGTCGGCCAGGACCAGGGCGATAGAGGGGTTGTGCGGCGCGCCGGGGTAGACGGAAGAGATGACCACCGGTTCTTCTGGCCGGTTCTGATTGAGCCAGGTCAACTGCTCCACCAGCGTATGCTGGTAGGCGCTGCGCACGTCAGGCGATTGCGCCCAACGCACAAAATAGTCGTAACTTGCCACCCATCCGGCAAAAATGAGCCAGGCTCCGGCCAGCACAGCGCCCACCGTGCGGGCCTGGGGCCAACGCGCAGCGGCCATGCGCAGCAGCGTGATGAAGCCGACGGCCGGGAGTAAGACCGCGGCGGGCATGGCGCCCACATTGCGCGTGGTGTTGGCCGTGGGGCCGGTAATCAGCGACGGTGTGACGCCCACCAGGAACCAGAGCAGCAGGAAGGCGTAGGCTGGCCGCCGCCAGCGCCAGAGGCAGACGACGACGCCAACGACAAAGAAGAGCGCGCTGGCGATATCGAAAACAGGCCGGCCGGGAATGTTATAGGCCAGGAACTTGTCGCCAACACCGGGCCAGATGAAGGCCAGCAACGCTTCGCCCGCATTTTGCAGCAAGGGCACAACGTCCCCCGCAAAGAAGCGCTGCATCGTGCCGCCGAACATCTGCAGCCGTGTCTGGGCCTCGGGGTGGCGCTCCAGGTAGAGGAACATGGGTATGGTCGAAAGCCCCGCCAGAACCAGTCCGATGAGCGCCGGCCGCCAACTGCGGCGGAAGAGAGGGCGGTGCAGAAGCGCCAGATAGAGCAGGAAGGCGGGGAACAGCAGCCAGACGACGCGCGCCGCCAGATAGTTGTAGAGGGTGGCGGCCAGGCAGAGGGTGAAGCCGAGAATCAGCCAGCGGTTTGACTGCAGGCGGCTGTCACTGCGGACGGTGCGCAACATGAGCCAGAAGAAGAAAACGGCGCCGGCGGTGAAGAAGGGCATCATCCCCGCGCGCAATGCCTCGCGGCTGGAGGCCAGGGGCCAGAAGGTGAGAGCCATGAGCGCCGCCGCCAGCCACGCTGTGGGACGGCCAAAGACGATTTTGCCCCAGAGGTAGGTGGCGGCAATGGCCAGCAGGCCAAAGAAGACGTTGACCAGGCGCAGCGCGAAAAGCCCGCGCCCCAACAGCGCCATGTGCGCGGCGACGGTGTAGCTGTAGAGCGGTTCGCTGCCGTAGTTAAGGGGGAAGAAGAGGGCCAGATTTCCGGCCAGGATGCTGATCCCTTCGCGCCCGTGGTTCGCTTCGTCGTGGGTCAGACCGGGCGGGATCTCTGTTAGCTGGTGCGTGCGCAGCAGAAAGGCAACCAGCAACAGAAGGAGAATAGGAAGCAGGGAACGAAGCTGTTTCACCCGTTACGACTTAATCTTTTCGGCGACGGCGAACAGTTCTCGCTCGAAGAACCAGCGGAATGGGGGAACGCGAAAAGCGACCCAGCGCAGGGCGTCCAGCACCACGTTCTCGCGTTCGCCGCGTGGCGGCGAGTCCAGCCACACCTTGCCCCGGAAACCGGCTTTGCGCAGGGCGCGGCGCATACTGAGAATATCCTGTTCGTTCACGTGCACGTCCTGGTTGACCGGTGTGATGGCGCGCGGATCTTTGGGATAGGCGTCACCCTGGCCCAGCAGCGTGCGGAAGCGGCGCACCCAGGGGTAGGCGTATTTGTCATACCAGCGGTTGGGGGCGGTATGCACGATAAAGCGCCCGTCGTCCTTCAGCACACGGCGCACTTCCAGCATTGCTTCCTGCAGCTCCCAGGGATAGAGGTGCTCGACGACGTCAAACATCAACACGCGGTCAAAGGTACTATCGGGAAAAGGGAGTCGCTTGGCGTCGGAGCGGCAGACGCCGGCGCAAACATTAATATCTGCTGCCCTGGCGGCCTCGCGCTCGGCATCGACCACTTTTCGCGACATAATGGTAGCAGTTTCGGCGTAGTCGAGACCATAGGCTTCGATGCCCAGCCGCATACAGTGGCGCAGAATTTCACCCCGGCCACAGCCAACGTCGAGAACCCTCATGCCGGGGCGCACATCGGCGACGGCGAACGCGTCGCGCAGCCGCCGCGAAAGATGCTGGCCTTCTGTCTCCAGAAAGACATCGTACCCCTCGCAGGCGGTTAAAAAATATTCTTCATCGTACAGGGTGGATGGCAGCGACTTGCCTTCTTGCTCTCGGGTCATTGTGGCGGCATTATCACGTGTCAGGTCCGCAGTGTCAAGTGCTGCAACCTTTTATGGGCTCCTGCGTAATGGCTAATGAACAGTCAGGAGAACAGTTTGTGAACAACGAAGAACAAGTTTGGCTAGAGCAGGCCAGACAGGGTGACAAGGCCGCCTTCGGTAAGCTGATTGACGCTTACCAGGGACCGGTCTTTAACCTGGCGTATCGTATGT
The DNA here is from genome assembly GCA_964602995.1 of uncultured Ardenticatenaceae bacterium. Lineage (GTDB taxonomy): Bacteria > Chloroflexota > Anaerolineae > Promineifilales > Promineifilaceae > JAAYYY01. Next base: position 20,019 of record CAZRTM010000052.1, on the reverse strand, counting down.
TGGGCAATCGTGGTGAAGCCGAAGAGGCTGCGCAAGAGGCGTTCATTAGAGCTTATACCAAGCTCGATAGCTACGATCCCAGCCGAAAGTTCAGTACCTGGATGCTCTCCATTGCTTCTAATTATTGTGTTGATTTGTTGCGCAAGCGACGGACACTGCTGCTGTCGTTGGATCAGCCACTGCCGTCGCACCCTGCGCTGATGTCTGATCGCGCCGACGGACCAGAGGCGCAGGCTGTGGACAGTGAGCTGGAGGCGGCTGTACAGGAGTTGTTGGAAGAGCTGCCAGAAGAGTACCGCCAGGCAGTCGTATTGCGATATTGGTATGACCTCTCTTATGAGGAGATTGCCGAAGTGATGGACAGTACCGTAAGCGCCATCAAATCGCGCCTCTTCCGGGCAAGGCGGCAACTGGCCGAAGTAGGGCTGGAACGAGGGATTATTGCCGATTTGCAACCGGAAAATGGCTGATGCGTAATGGTAGATAAGAGGAGAAATGCTTCGGGAAAGGAAGCGGAGGAAATGGATACGATGAGAAGTGATGATCTATATGCGCTAATGATGGAGGCGCTTGATGGTGAGCTTTCAGAGGACGGCCTGGCCGAGCTGGAATTTCACCTGCAGGCGCGTCCAGATCTGGCGCGAGAATGGTACGCCATCCGCCACGTCGATGCGCTGATGAGAAGCGCGCCGGTGCTGTATCCGGCGGCCGACTTCACGCAGCGGACGCTGGCCCGGCTACCCAACGCCCGGCAGCGGCTCTGGATCAGCCTGGTTATCTACCTGATGATTCTGGCCAGTGGTCTCATTCCGTTGGGGGCCATTGCCTGGCTGGCCATCCAACTGCTGCCAGCATTGATAGAGCCGGCATTTTTCAGATCGTTGTGGCAAGGGGTGCTGGGGTTTGGGCACATGGTCACAGTGGTTCTGTCAGCCCTGCTGAACGGAGCGAGTCAGTTCGTGAATGAACAGCCAACGATCCTGGCCTGGTTGGTGGTGCTGGTGGGTATAGTGGCTTTGTGGGCCGGGGTTTATAGCCGTCTGGTATGGCAGCCACGCCGCAACTCACCCTGATACAGCAATGGAGAAAACGATCATGAAACGTATCGCAATTATTGTCATACTACTCCTGGCAGTCCTCGTTCCTTCCAGCGCCGCGATGGCATTTTCGCCATACGACCGCATCATCCGCGATGGCCAGGAAGAGAACCAGGATATCACACTCATCAACGACACGTTGATTGTGGAAGAGGGCGGCACGGTAAATGGCGACGTAACCCTCTTTGACAGCACCGCCGATATTGCCGGCGAGATTAATGGCCGCGTCTCCGTCTTCAATAGCGAGGTCGTTCTCACCGGCCGCATCTCGGGCGACCTGGTTCTTTTTGCCGGCAGCCTCGACGTGCAGGAAGAGGCCAGCATAGACGGTTCCTGCTTTGTTTTCGGCGGCGAGGTCACCGATAACAATGATTCCATAAGCTGTGGCCGGGTTGAGAGCCGCTTTGACCCTTCGGGCGTGCTTGATTCCATTTCACCGCCTGCTTTCCCGGGACGGCCTGAAGCGCCAATTCCTCCAGAGCGACCTGAGTTCCAGCCACCGTATCACCAGCCACCGGCGCCTCGTGGCCCGGTTGAGCGCGCTGCCTCTCGCATCGGCTACGTTGTTCTGTCAATCAGCGAAGTAGTCGGGCGTAGCCTGCTCATGGGCGTGCTGGCGCTCCTCATCTCGGCCATCTTCCCGCGCCAGGTCAGCCAGGTGAGCGAGGCTGTGCGGCGTAAGCCGGCGGCCAGCGGCGTTGTGGGCCTGCTGACGGCCATCGCCGGCCCTTCGCTCATCGTTCTGTTGCTGGTGGTGCTGGCCATCACCTGTGTAGGTCTGCTGCTCTACCCGGCCGTGTTTATGTTAGGGCTGGCCCTGATCGCCGCAGCGCTGCTGGGCTGGGTTGCTCTTGGCGACGTGTTCGGCCGTATTGTGGCCAATGCCTTGCGTATGAGAACCACTGGCTCCGCAGTAACGGCCCTGGGCACCACATTGCTGACCATGATTCTGGGCGGCCTGGGCATTTTACCCTTCATCTGGGGCGAAGGTGTGCTGGTGGCGCTGCTGGCCTGTGTTGGCCTGGGCGCCGCGGCCCTCACCCAACTTGGCACCCGTCCCTATCCACCAGACGGCCCTTCGGTGGATGCTCCGCCGGCCCATAAGATATACGAGCCGGCCAAAGGCTCATAACCCCAACATCCTCTCTCTCTGAAGACAAGAGGCGCGCTCTACAGCGCGCCTCTTTGCATTTATGCTTCTTAACCTTGACTTGACGGGGTCTGTTTGCTGTTTATGCCCACCCCTGGTTGCGAACAAAATCGCTGAGGAAAGGAATCTCAACCTGCTTGCCCTGGTAAGCCTGCCAGCCCCAGTAGAGGCCAACAGCCCACAGGACCAGACCGGGGATGCAAAACAGGAAGGATGTTACAGTGCTGATGACCCAGGTGACGATGCCCCAGATCAGCGCCTGGACGTTATGGGAGCGGATGAAGGGGCGGTTCTTCTTATCTTCAAGCAAGAGAATGATGATTGGAACAATCGGAGTAAAGACATAGGCCAGGAGTGCCCACAGCTTATCGTCGTCGGTTATTCCGTTCGTTACATCCATATTTTCTACGTCAATATTGTCTGCCATTTTACCTCCTTAAGGCGTGTTTACGATGTATAGGGTGGATATAGTTGGCTCAATTGGCTCCCCCGGATTGTAGGGTGAGCATGGCAGGTCGTCAATTAATTCATGACCTATCGACTAACAATTCTAGAAACCATTTCTAGAAGCCATTTAGCTATCTAGAAAGACAGGGAGGATGAGGCCGGTTTGCTGCCATATTCACCGCGCAGGGCAATCTGGCCATACAGGTGTCCGCTGACAGCCGCCACCCAGGGCGCAAACAGGATGCTCAGGATCAGGCCGGCGACGTTGCCCAGGCAGGGAATGAAGTTGAGTACAGATACCACAGCCGAGAGGAGCAGCGAGACAGCGAACATCACCAAAGCGGAGATGATGATGGGGCCAATGTTGTCGCGAGCGATACCCAGCACTTCACCAATGCGGAACATGGCACCAAATTGGCCGTGGCGCACATACTGTATATAAAGCGCCGGGCTGATGACCATGAGGGCAATGGAAAGGAGCAGCGACAGGCAGCCGACTGCAACCCAGGTGGTGGCTAACAAAGCTGTCACGGCGTCAGCGCTAATTTCGCTGAAGCCGACGCCGCCGATGGTGACCACGGTCGCGGCGCAGAGCAGGATCCAAAAGGGGGAAGAGTAGATCACCTGGGCAATAAAAACATATAGCCCATCCATGAATAGCTGTCCCCAATCGTCCCAGCGCGGTAGGGGCTTCTCCACACCTTTGCGGACGTTACGGGTGACGGCCACCATGTAGCCGATCAGGGGGAAGATGGGCAAAATTAAGAAGGAAAGGAGAACGACAACGGCGCCAATCCCCACCTTCGAAATCCATTCCTCATCTTCAAAGACAAAGGTAAACGCTTTTCCAACGTCCATCGTGAATCCCTCCTGTTATGTGAGCATGGTGTTTGGTTGGACCTGGAACGATTCAGGAAGCGGAATCGCCCCCGATTGTAGAGCCACTTTCCACTTCCGTCAATTGCATGCCAAGGAAAACGGAGCGCCGGCATCTTGCCGGCGCTCCATGTTCCTTGCGGCTTCTTCCCGCGCCGTGCTAGAATGCGCTCATGTACAAGATTGCTTTCATGGGCACGCCGGACTTTGCTGTGCCTGTGCTGGAAGCCCTGATCGACACACAAGATGTGGTGGGCGTGGTGACCCAGCCAGACCGGCCTGCGGGCCGCGGCCAGGAAATGCGCCCGTCGCCGGTCAAGGTAGTGGCTCAGGCTCACGATCTGCCTCTCTACCAGCCAGCCTCCCTCCGCCAGCCGGATAGTATTGAGCCGTTGCGGCGTTGGCAGCCTGACGTCATCGTCGTCGCCGCCTTCGGGCAGATCTTGCGCCCGCACGTGCTACAGTTGCCGCCGCTGGGCTGCATCAACGTGCACGCCTCGCTGCTGCCCCGTTGGCGTGGCGCATCTCCCATTCAACACGCCATTCTGGCGGGGGATGAGGAGACGGGCATCAGCCTGATGCAGATGGATGAGGGGCTGGATACGGGGCCGGTCTACGTGCAGCGCGCCATTGCCATCGAACCGCGCGAAACGGCGCAGACGCTGCACGATCGCCTGGCGCAGCTAGGGGGCGAGATGATCCGCGATTGTCTGGGGCCGATTTTGCACGGAGAGACGCCCGCAACGCCACAGGACGAGGCGGCCAGCACTTATGCGCCACTGATTAAGAAAGAGGACGGCCGCCTGCAGTGGACGGAAAGCACCATTGCGCTAGACCGCCGCATCCGGGCCATGACGCCCTGGCCTGGCGCTTTCACCCGCTGGGACGGGCGGCGCTTGAAGGTGCTGGAGGCCCGGCCGCTACCAGATGCAGAGGTGGCCGGACGTGCGCCGGGAACGGTGTGGCAGGAGGGTGAACGCGTGCTTGTGGCAACGGGAAAAGGCGCTCTACAACTTCTGGAACTGCAGCTGGCGGGGAAGCGAGCCACCTCTGTTGCCAACTTTGTGAACGGCCATCCCGACTTTATTGGCGCTTCTCTGGACGCTGACTGAAACTGCTAAACATTAAACATCTGCCCAGGACTCACCGTGAGCCGCTCACGGCGATACCTGCACAATGAGGATTCACAACGATGAAAGTTCTGGTATATGGAGCGGGGGCGGTAGGCAGCTATCTGGGAGCAATGCTGGCCAATCATGGCCATGATGTGACGCTGGTCGTACGCCCCCAGACTGCGCAGACTATCGATGGTGGCAACCTGCGCCTTTCAACTCCTGGGAACCCGGACAGCCATGCGCAGGTCAGGCTGGTTACGTCGGTGCGCCAGGCCTTTCTTGAAGATGCCTATGACCTGATTATGCTGGCCATGAAGTCCTACGACGTGGCCGAGGCGCTCGATTCGCTGATAGCTTTTGCTCCGACGCCATTCCCCAGGCTGATGACGCTGCAGAACGGTATTGGCATCGAAGAGATGGTGCTCAACGAAATCAGGGATGTGGAGCTGATCGCCGCTTCGCTGACGACGCCGGTGCGCCGCCAGACGCCGGCTCATATTGTGGTGGAACGGGGCGATCGCGGCCTGGCCCTGGCCCCCACGCGCAAACGGCAGAATGTGAGACCGTGGGTTGAGATGTTCAACGAGGCCGGCGTCACCTGCGTGCGCATTGGCAATCACCGTTCGATGAAGTGGTCCAAAGCGTTGCTGAATATGCTCGGCAACGCCAGCTCGGCCATCATCAACCGCCATCCACGAGCGATTTACGATTATGGCCCCACCTACCGGCTGGAAATGGAGATGTTGCAGGAAGCGCTGAATGTGATGCAGCGGCTGAAGTTGAAGGTGGTGGATCTGCCCGGCACACCGGCCACGCGCCTGGCCTTCGCCGTGCGCCGTCTGCCGGATTCGCTGGTGAAGCCCATTCTGACGCGCATTGTGGCCGGAGGGCGGGGCAATAAGATGCCCTCATTCCACATGGACCTCTCGGCCGGGCGCAAGAAGAGCGAGGTGATTTACCACAACGGAGCTGTCGCCGCCGCAGGAGAGGAGCTAGGCATTGCCACACCGGTGAACGCCGCCCTGTCCAACACGCTAATTAAAATGGCACAAGGCGAGATTGACTGGCAGGTCTTTGATGGCAACCCAGCACGACTGATTGAAGAGGTAAAAAAGTACCGCTAAGCC
>CAZRTM010000052.1:0-14107 GCA_964602995.1 uncultured Ardenticatenaceae bacterium | reverse complement strand
GATTGGTCATAACGGCGGGAGCGGACCGGGATGGGCATCTTTACGCCCCAGCCCAGGAGCAACACTTCCTCTTTCTCGCGCAGGCGGGCCAACATGCCGCGTAGCTGTTCGCGCCCGGCCAGACCGCTGAGCACGGCGCGGATATCGTCCTCGTCGCCCAGCCAACCCGTAATGCGCGTGCCAAGCTGAGACATCACCTCGTCGTCGATGCCCGATGGGCGCTGGTCGATAACCAGCAGCGTCACGAAATATTTGCGCAGCTCGCGGGCGATGATGCCGAAGGGCGTCTGGCTGGCAATACGGGGGTTGAGCAGTTTGTGCGCTTCTTCAATGGCAATGACCAGGGGGCGGGGCGGTGGCGCATCCTGGGCAAGGTGCTCCTCTGTTTTCTTGATCCAGTGCTGGCGCAGGCGGCGGGTGAGGATGTTGGACACCAGCAGGTAATCCAGATCATGGTCATGGGGGCCGAAGCTCAAAATCACGTGGCGGCCATGTTCCAGCTTGTCGACAATGGCCGTGACGGCGTCGCCGGCCGGGTTTTCGGTGACATACTCCTTGTCGTAAATCGGCTTCAGCTTGCGGTGTAGCGCCTCCGCAGCGCGAGGATGGACGTTGTTCTGCCGCGCCCAGACCTCCACCGAGTCAGGCGCCGGCATCATCTTATCTTCCTCCGGATTGTACTCCATCGCGCCGGGCCGCAGCTTCATGAATTGGGAGAACCACTTATCGCCAAATGCGTTCTCCAAGGCATTCAGGGTAACCGCAGCCGTATCTGTCAGGTCCAGGACCTGGGAAAGCAAGAGAATGTCGTTGGTTGTGAAGTCATCCAACTTAAGCTCCAGGTCAAAATCTGGCGTATGGCCGCGCACCGTCTGCCCTGTGCCCAGCGTGGCCACCTGCACCTTCGCGCCAAAGAGCCGCTTCAGACCCCAGACCTGTCCCGTGTTATCGGAGTCGGGGATATCGAAGGCGTACTCGTTGTGCATGTCGTAGACCAACGCGCCGGCCACATCTTCCTTCATCAGCCCCGCCAGCACCATACGGGTGAGGAAGCTCTTGCCGGTGCCGGTAGCCCCAAAAATGCCGCTGGAGCGCTTCACCAGCCGCCCCAGGTCCAGCTTCACCGGGTAGGCCTGTTCGATGGTGTGGCCGATGACGAAGTCGCCGGGGAAGAGCAGCTCTACGTCCTCTGGTTGGGCCAGGCGGGCCACGGTGTGGTGCGCCGGCACAGTTTTGACCGGCTGTGGGCCAATGCGCCCCTGTTCCACCTGCTCCTGCCAGTCCAGGTAGCCGGAGGGATCTTCCTGTGGGTCGGGGCCGCGGTTCATCATCAGCGTGGGGTAGACGTTCAGCGTGGTATAGAGCGTCTTGCCCAGGAGCAGCTTGCTCAGCGTGGGCTGCAGGCGAACCGGCTGCTCGTCGGTGAAGCGCGGGTCGGTGGCGCCCAGTTGCAGGTCGGTGACCAGGCCGAAATAACGCCAGTCGCCGCTGTCACAGACCACGAAGCTGCCTTCCTGCACCTCATCTGCGGGTACCGTCAGGCGCACGTGGAACCCTTCGCGCAACCCACCGCCGCTGATAAAGCCGATCACTTTCTTCCGTTCGCTCATACGATTGCTCCTGGTGCCTTCTCTTGCACGCCGTGCGACCCGGCGTTCTGTTCCTGGGTCGCCACCAGCGATACTGTCTCTGCCTTTTGCGCCATCCGGCGGATGGCATCGTAATCGTCGTCATTTACCTGGGCAAAACGCAACATCAAGCCCTGGCCCAGAATGGCTCGCCCCTCATCGTTCTGGTGCATCTGCAGCAGCTCGTTGCGCACTCGCTCACGCAAATCGGGTGTCATCTCTCTGCCGGCCAGCCAGGGCGGCATGGGACTTGGCCCCCAGCTATCGATGACACGAATCTGCTCCCCGATTTGCGGTTGCTGCTGCAAAACCAGCTCCAGCACCGTGCTGTCAATGGCGGCGGCATCGATGTCGCCCTGCAAAATCATCTCCAGCGCCCGCTGGTGAGAACCGGCGGCCACGACCTTGCCGAAGAAGCTCCGGTCGCGCCCCATCTCTGCCAGCCGGTAGCGGGTCAGATAATAGCCGCTATGTGAGCGCGGTTCATTATAGGCCCAGCCACGGCCCTGTAGATCATCAAATTTCTGAAACGGGCTGTCGTGGCGCACGACCACGTCGGAAAAGTAGACCGGCTGTCCGCCATAGCGCTCGCCTTGCATGACGGGCGCAGCCAACAGCTCAACGTCATGCTCTTCGCTATCTGCTTTCCAGACGTAGGGCAATCCGCACAGCCAGGAGACATCAATGTGACCCTCGTCAAAGCGCTGTTCGCGCGCCTCCCAGCTCAGGTCGTCCACAACATGGGTGGCGATGCCTAACCGTCGCCCTAAATAGGCAACGATGGCCTCGACCACCGGGCCAGCGATAGGGGCCATGCAGGAGGCGACCGTTAATACCTGTCCGCTGTCTGGCATCGCGTTACCTGGCATCCTCGAATAGTTCGCCTTAGTGGCCATTGAGCGAGGCCGTCAGCGGCAAAGTGGGAAGGGCCTCGCTAATTGCTTCCAGCGTGGGAATCAGCAGCTCGTAATCGCTGCGCAACAGCTCAATCAGCTCCTGCACCATGCGCAGCGCCCAGGCCGCGTCCTGGCCGCGATGCTCATAGGTCTGGCGCACGTGCGCTACCAGCAACTGGTCCACGGGAACAGGTGTATCTACGTTGCGCAGAATAAGGCGCATGTAGTTAGGATGTTCCGTGAAGCGGATCACTTCTTTGGAATCGGTGCAGAGGTAGACAGGGTCCAGATTGAGTGGCGGGCGGGGCGGCAGGCCGTACATCAGCTGGCCGTTCCGTTCATAGCCCACGGTGAGCACGCTCATCTCGATGGGCACCAGCCGGTTGTTGCGCTGGTCTTCGATGACCGAGGTGCGCGGGTTTTCGGCCAGAATCAGGCGGCGCACCAGGGGATCGTCGTCAATGTGCATGTCGTAGACCAGGCCATAAATTGCTTCGTCGCTGTCCAGCGGACAGGCCTTTAACAGGCAGCCAAAGCTGGGGCCGGACAACTGGTTAACGCGGCAGCCGACTGAAAAGCCGGTGGTGCTGGCGCGCAGCACGCGACCGGCCTCAACTTCGACGCCTGTGCCATTGGTACCGCCATCAGATGTTAACATTGGCTCTTCCTCTCCTTACATTTCGTGGCGCGTGCGCGCGGCGCGCGCCACCGATTTGCTGCTTTGCTTGGCTGTGACGCTACCGGCCAATCCGTAACGTTCCATGGCATTTTCGATCATAATTTCCAGGCTCTCCCGGTCACGGTAGCCGACAACGGCCATTTCGTCGGCGCGGGCCAGCACGTAGGGATAGTCGCCCATAATCTGGCACTGGCTATAAATCAGACCGTGTACGGCTTCCACCTTCTGTGGGTCCTCGGCGACCCAGCGCGGAATGTCCACACGGGCAATCTGTCGCCCGTGCTGGCCTGGATTGAGGTAGAAAAAGCAAACTTCATTGTTCTTGTCGCGCCCGGCAAATTCAGTGTTGTGTTGGGAGACGTCGACGAAGACGGCGCTGCGGACGCCGGGCTGGTCCAGTAGCCGCCGGAACAGGGTGACGTCGTTGAAGCGTGGTCCGTAATTTTGCTCGATCAGGGTGGAGGGGTCGAACCCCGGCTCGTTAATATCCAGCGTGCGCAAAAAGGTGATGATGGAGCGCTTGCCCGGGCGGTCGATATAACCGGCGAGCATGCAGTTCTCGTCACAGGCGCGGGACATGGCCTTCTGCCAACCGAACAGCACGCGCTGCCCTTCATCGTCGCCTGAAGAGCCGACGGGCCAGTAGAGCAGCCGTTGGTCGAGCACGGCCAGCACCGGGTGCGAATCGGAGTAGTGCTGTGCCGCCGTCTCTACCAGCGTTTCGATCTCGGCCAGGTCACGGCGCAGGTTGACCAGCGCTGCCTTATCCACAAAGGCCTCGGCGTCATCCCCGTTGCCCGGATAATCGAGGCGGGGGTGGGTATCTTGCAGCGGCGCACACCCTTTTCCGTGGTGGTAGACAATGGTGCCCACGTTGATGACGGAATAAAGATAAGCCGCGTGGCGGTCGGGCACAATCTGGCTGCCATCACAAGCAACCAGAGTGGCCCGTTCGGGCGGGCGAGGGGCAGGGATAACGGCGTCCAATGGCTCGTGGCGGTTCAGAGGTTTTGCGCCGCGATACCATTTCATGTCAACGGTATACGCTGCTTTCTCCAGGGCGCGGTCAATCTTTTCCCATGCTTCACGATGGTCGTGCAATTTGCGCAGCAGCATCTCCAGGAATTCGTTTTCCTGCTGCCGCTGCTGATAGGCGCCCTGCGCCATGGCTTCAATCTCAGCGGTTAACTTCTCCAGTTCAAGTGTCATAAACCCATCCCGTGGTATGCCAGACGGGCGCCCGGCCTTCTACCGAGCCGTTGCTCAGCCTTCTACTGAGCCATTGCTCGGACTTCTACCGAGCCATTGCTCGGCCCTTTGCCGGGTCCACCTCCCGATGGCGACCTACCATACACTGACAGAACGAGGTGGCGACCCACCGCCAACAGTGTAGCACAGATGAGCTAAGGGTGAAAAGCTGAAAAATAGAATTGGCTGAAAAAAGGGGGATTTACGGGGCGCTTTTGTAGAAATCCGGCTGCAAAAAGGGAGCCAGCGCGTAGAGGAGGGCCATGGTAAATGCTTCGGAACGGAGCACTTTGCCGCCCGTCAACGCCCCAATGGCCCCGCCGCGATGGTTGCTCTTGTTCTCGCCCAGCAACTCATCCATCAGCGGCCCCAGCTCCTGCCCCGCCAGAATGCGCTCCGCAATTGGTTGCGGCAGCGGCAGGCGCGCCGTGCCCGCAATGCCTTCGCGGCCGTCCGCGGCCAGCACGGCAACCCAGCCCACCAGCATCAGCCCCGCTTCCTCCTGGCTGACGCCGCCCTCCAGGCCGATGCCCATATCGGCCCCGAGCGCCTGGAGCGCGGCGGCGGCCCGGTTGCGCGCGCCACGCAGGCACTCCTCATCGCTGAGGGGCATGGCCGAAACGCCGGAGGGCACGGCGACGCCTTCAATGGTGGCCTCAGGCCACACTGAACGCAGCGCCTGGCGCACTGCCTGCAACTTGGCGGGATTGCGAGAGCCGACGGCGACTTTCATAGCTTGGCTTCGTGAAATGGTTTGCGTGTGGTTTGAAAAAGAGGCTGCCCCGATCTGGTTCCTTAACCAATATCAATCTTGGTAATTTCTTCAAAATCGAGCGTATCTTCCGAGCCTAACACCGTCTCCAGCGCAATCTGAGCCACCTGGAAGAAGGCCTGTAAGTCGTCCATCCGTTGCAAGTAGAACTCAGCCAGCTCTTTCTCTCTTGGTGATAGATCGCCTTCGGCCGATTTCAACTTTTCCACACTATCGGCCAACACTTCTAGCGCCAATTGCACTTCGCGGCGCTCGCGCCCATTCAGTACGTTGCGCATCACCTGCCACAGGTCTGGCTCGGCTTCATAATACTTTTTGCGCTCGCCGCGCATCCACACTTCCTGAGCCATACCCCAACGCTCCAGAGAGCGCATGTTCATGCTCACCGACCCCTTGCTTATCTGCAACCCTTCAGCCAGATCGTCCAGGGAGAGCGGTTTTGGACTGAGCAAAAGTGTGCCATAGAGGCGGCCCATCACCTCGCTAAAGCCAAAGAATCGCGCCAGGCGGCCCAGCCCGGCGACGGTGCTGTCATTGACGGCAATTAAACTTTGATGCATAGCTTACCCTACATTCAAAATGTTTTGAAAGTATAGTAACAAATTCGGAAAGCCAGAGCAACAGCGAACTGGAGTGTTTCTACGCCGTTTAGTAGGGAATGACCCTATTGTCTGATCGCCTGCTGCAGACGACTATACTGTTACAACGGAGCCAACAGCCTTAGATTGAAAGTCAATGACAATCTAACCCAGTTGAATCAAGAGTAGGAGGCTGAGGTGAATGGTTACACGCTTGCACCTGACACCTCTCTTAAGCCACCGACTACGCCAATTACGTTAGCAGCGAGCAGTTAAGGAAAGGGACAAAGATGGACCGGAAAGAATATAGTGATCCGTTTGATATAGAAGAAGCAGAGTTCGATTTAGATGAAGCAGAGCTAGAGGAGCGCCGCACCACGCTTGATGCCGATGCTGTGCCGCCGCCAGTGGGCGTCTATGACCGCCCCGAGCGGCAGGGCATGTCGCCGGCCATGATGCTCATTTTCATGGTGGTGCTACTGGTGCTGCTGGCCGTTGTACTGTTCGTCTTGTTCTAAGCAAAGCAGTTGAGCCAGCGCGAAAGTTAATATCTATTACCAAAAGGAGAGCCAGGTATGAAAACTATTGTTGCTATGTTTGACCGAGTTGAAGATGCACGTGATGCGCTTGACGATCTCGTCGATAACGGGATTCAGCGCGAGAACATCAGCCTGATTGCCCGCGACGTGGAAGGGCACTATGGCGCCGAGCTTGAAGGGCGCCAGACTGCTACCAGCGAGGACGTGGGTCAGGCCGCGGCCGGTGGGGCAGCCGGTGGCGCTGTCTTAGGCGGCTTGGCCGGTGTGCTGGTCGGCCTTGGTGCGCTGACCATTCCGGGCATTGGTCCGGTGGTCGCCGCCGGCCCTATCGTAGCCGGCCTGACCGGCGCCGCTGTTGGCGCTGCCGCCGGTGGCCTGCTGGGCGCATTGGTGGAATGGGGCATTCCTGAAGAGGAAGCCGAATATTACGCTGAAGGTGTGCGCCGTGGTGGTACGCTGGTGACAGTGCGCGCTACCGATACGGAAGCAGAAAACGTGGTCGATATTCTGGAGAGCTACGATCCGGTTGATATCGAACGTCGCTCTGAGTATTGGCGTTCTGAAGAGGACTGGACCGGCTACGATCCCAACGCTGAGCCGTGGGACTCCACCCGGCTGGAGCAATATCGCCAGCAGCGTGAGCGCTGGGAGAGCGACTACGGCGCCAGCGACTTCGATGCCGACTACGACATCGACGACTACGATTATGAGATGGGAATGGACGACGACACCCTCGATATCGCCGAGGAAGAGCTGCGCACTCGCACCCATATGCGCTCTGATCCCCTAGAAGAGGACGATCGGTTGCTCGGGGAAATGGGTACCGGCCGTTTTGACGAGTTCGATTCCCGCTTCCGCAACCACTACAATACGACGTTCTACGACAGCAATGACACCTACGAACATTACATGCCGGCCTATCGCTATGGCCATATGCTGGCTACAGACCCGCGTTACACAGACGTCACCGACTGGCGCGACCTTGAAGAACCGGCGCGCCGCAGTTGGGAAGAACAACACCAGGGCACCTGGGAACAGTTCAAAGACGCTGTGCGTCACGCCTGGAATGAAACAAAGAGGACGCTGAGCTAAGCGTCTCTCACCTCACAGTATTGGTATGTCACGGACGAGCCTGGGATGGTGCAAACCTCCCAGGCTCGTCTTATGTTTTCCTGAACAGTAGATGGTTGAGGGGGCCGTGTCCGCTCCCCAGCCGCCAGTGAGCAGCTCCCGCAATGGCCTGCGCCGTAAAGTGCCGGGCGTTTTGCACCGCTGCGGTCATTGATTCGCCTCGTGCCAGAAAAACGGCTATTGCTGCGGAAAAGGTGTCCCCCGCGCCGTGCGTATTTTCGGTGCCAATGCGCCTGGAGCGCAGCTCGGTAGCTTCCTGCCCATCATAGAGCAGGTCCACTACCTCGGCATCGTCCTGACCACCCGTAACCAACACGTGGCCAGCTCCCCTGTCGTACAACTGTCGCGCCGCCCGCCGCATATCCGCTATGTTATTGACCGCCTGGCCCGTCAGTAGCGCTGCTTCGGCGCAATTTGGCGTTACCAGATCGCACAGGGGTAGCAGGTGCTCGGCGTAGGCTGCTGTCACTTCATCCCCGAACATTGGCTGGGCGCGGTGGTTGACCAGCACGGGATCGACGATGAGGAAAGCAGAGCGCGCCACAGGATGGTCCTGAAGGTGGGCGGCGAGCGCTGTCACCAGCTCCCGCCGCCCCAGGAAACCACTTTTAATTGCCGCCGCCCCATAATCATCCAGAACTGCTTCCAGTTGGTCGATGACCAGCTCTGACGGCAGGGGATGGACGCCGGCGACGCGGGCGCTGTTTTGAGCCGTGACAACGGTCACCACGCTCATGCCATACGCGCCCAGAGCGGTGAAGGTTTTAAGGTCTGCCTGCAGGCCGGCCGCACCGCCGCTGTCTGAGCCGGCTATTGTCAGGACTTTGACCGGCTCTGTGCCTTCTGTCTCTCTTATGGACTCAGCTCTCCATATTATCAACGATGGCCTGAGCGAACTCTGACGTGCTGAGCATCGTTGCGCCTTCCATCTGGCGGTGCAGGTCGTAGGTCACCGTCTTGTTCTGAATGGTTCGGGCCATAGCCTGGACGACAAGCTCCGCGGCCTCATCCCAATTCATATATTCCAGCATCATCACGCCGCTAAGAATCAGGCTGCTGGGGTTGACTTTGTCCTGTCCTGCATACTTGGGCGCAGTGCCGTGGGTCGCTTCGAAAAGGGCCACGCCGTCGCCGATGTTGCCGCCAGGAGCCAGGCCCAGCCCGCCAACCTGCGCCGCTGCAGCGTCGCTTATATAGTCACCATTGAGGTTGAGGGTGGCGACGACGTCATACTCGTCGGTGCGGGTCAGCACCTGCTGGAACATGTTGTCGGCAATGCGATCCTTGATCACAATTTTGCCCTCGGGCTGTTCGCCGTTGTACTTGGACCACAGCTCATCCTCGCTGATTGTCTGGTCGCCGAACTCTTCGGCTGCCAGCTCATAGCCCCAGTTCTTAAAGGCGCCCTCGGTGAACTTCATGATGTTGCCCTTGTGCACCAGGGTCACACTCTTTCGTTTGCGGGCAATGGCATACTCGATGGCCTGCCGCACCAGCCGCTTGGTGCCGAATTCGCTGACCGGCTTGATGCCAATGGCTGATTCCGGGCGCACGTTTTTGCCCAGCTTCTGGTTGATGAATTCGATGACTTGCCGCGCGCCATCCGATTCGGCGGGCCACTCTACACCGGAATAGACGTCCTCGGTGTTTTCGCGGAAGATGACCAGATCCATCTTCTCTGGCTCACGCACGGGGCTGGGTGTGCCTGGAATATAGCGAACGGGGCGCACACAGGCGTAGAGGTCCAGCACCTGGCGCAGGGTGACGTTCAGGCTGCGGAAACCGCCGCCAATGGGGGTGGTCAGGGGGCCTTTAATGCCCACCAGATATTCGCGCATGGCGTCGAAGGTCTCTTCGGGCATGTAGTTGCCGTCGTACCGTTCGGCGGCTTTTTCACCGGCATAGATTTCCATCCAGGCGATCTTGCGCGCGCCGCCATATGCCTTCTCTACTGCTGCATCCCACACTTTCAGCGACGCGGGGGTAATATCCACGCCAATGCCGTCGCCTTCAATATAGGCGACGATGGGGTTATCGGGCACCTGCAGCCGCCCGTTCTGGTATGTAATCTTCTCGCCATCGGGCAAGTCTATTCTCGAAAATGCCATTCTTTCGGTCTCCTCTTGTAGCGTTAGTACATTTTGTGGTAAAGTGAGTGCCAACGGGCACTATTGTGGCTGGGAAGTATTGGTTAATCTTAGGAGAGTATTATAAGAAGCGTGAGGGGAAATTGCCAAAGGAGGGTGGAGCAGCGTGACGCGGAGCGCATCTTGTTAGCCCCTATAGGGTTATAATAAGTGAGAAATTGCTGTCCCGGCCTGCACAGCCGCTGTCTGACGTATTGTGGTGTACCAGGTCTCATCGCTGCATGATTATTATGAATGGTAAAAAACGTTTTCCTTTTTTGGTGACGTATCCGTTTCGTCACCTTCTAATAGGGGAAGCATCAGGTGTAGTGGGGGCCTCGGGTGTAAGGTAAGGGGGAACACTTAGAAAGTTCTTAGATTTGTCTGGCATGAGCCGTGCCAGCCGGCCGGCCAGGTAGAATGGGGGTAGTGAGCAAGTACGCTATGGGAAAACGGTTGTCGTTTGTTCTTCTTCTCGGTCTTCTGTTGTCTGCCTGCACAGGGCTGATGGAGCCGACCGCTCCGCCGTCGTCTATCTTGGGCCAGTCCATGACGGTGGCACCTTCGCCCACGGTGGCACCGCCTTCGCCAACAGCCGCGCTTGTTTCGTCCGCCACGTCGCCGCCGGAGCCGGTTGCCACCAACACGGTTCCGCCCACGGCCATGGCAACCGAGACCAGCGCGCCGCCAACGACGACGCCCGATCCGGAAGGTGATCTGGCGCTGGCCCTCGAAGACGTCTTCCTTTCGCCAGTTCCAGACATCTACGCCGGCGATCAGGTCACGTTCTGGATCTTGCCCCAGGTGCCATCTTCGATTGAAGCAAATGAGGTCTCTATCCGCATTGAGATTGGCAATCAGATCATACTGCCCGGTTCGCTAAATCAGCGCAACCTGTCGGGCGATGCCATTGGCCTTTTCAACTGGGCCTGGGACACAGCCGGGATGGAGGGCGAACACCAGGTGATCATCACGCTGGATCCTGACGATAAGATTGCAGTTGGTGATGAAAACCCGGACAACAATCAGGTTGTGCTGACCGTACCCGTTCTGCCTGCGCAGGCGCGTCCGCCGCGTGAAGCGCTACACGCCTGGCAAGTGGTGGAGACTAATTGCTGCCGGCTGCGGGTGATTGAAGGCACGGCCGCCCATCGTGACCTGGAACGGTTGAAGCAGGAGGTGGAGCTTGCCGTGCAGGAGGCCGTCAACCAGTTGGGCGTCTCACCTGAAAGCAAGATCGACCTCTTCTTTGTCGACCGCGTGCTGGGGCAGGGCGGCTACGCCACCTCGCAAGTGGTCATCTCCTACCTGGACCGCAATTATGCGGGCGGCGGATTGCACGAAGTGTTGGTGCACGAGGTTGTGCACCTGCTGGACCGCCAGTTTGCGTCCAGCCGCAACGTTTTTCTGGCCGAAGGATTGGCCGTCTGGGCCTCGGGTGGCCATTATAAGCAAGAGGACCTGGACCAGCGCATGAAGGCGCTACACCAGGCGGGCCTCTACGTGCCGTTGCCGCAAATCATCGATGACTTCTACGCGCAGCAACATGAAATTGCCTACCTGGAGGCGGCCGGGTTCATCAAGCACCTCGCCGATACCTACGGCTGGCAGCGGGTGCGGGATTTCTACGGCGATGTGTGGCCGATTGAAGCCGAGAGTGATTCGCAGGCTATCGAACGCAGCCTGATGGAGCATTTCAGCCTCACCCTGGCCCAGGTCGAGGCCAGCATGAAGGGCAAGGTGGATGCCATTCCACTCAATTCAGGCGAAGTGGCTGATTTGACGACCTCTATACGCTACTATGACCTGATGCGCGAATATCAGTTGCAGTATGACCCGACTGCCCATTATCAGCGCGGCTGGTTCCCCTGGGCACAGGAGCTGGAAAAGCGACAACTGACGGCAGACGTGGCGCGGCGGCCCACTTCAGAGCTGAATGTGACGCTGGAGGTGATGTTGAACGCCGTCGACCGCGCCATCAACGCCGAGGATTACAACCGCGCCAATGTGATTCTGGATAGCGTGGAGCGAGCGCTGACAAATAACGGCAATTTCAACGACCCGCTGGGCACCAGTTACCAGGACATTGTGTCCAAATTGACGCAGGTTGGCTTTGAGGTGCATCAGGTGGAGCTTTTTGGCAACGAAGCCGAGGTGCAGGTGACAGAGGGAACCAGAACAGCCCTGCGGCCGGTCACCATGGCCTTAAAAAATCAAAATTGGGTCTTGCTCAACTGAAATTGTTCCTTATATTTATGCCTAGTGGCACATGAAGCATTAGCTCTTTTATGCTACAATGCCCACATAGCGCTATAGCCCACACAGGGTCGTATGCAATATACTGGGTGAGCCAAGGCGCTGGCGATTTTTATTCCGGAGTCAAGAAGGTGAGAGAATGATTGAGGTCGTCATCGACAGTATTCGCATCAGTCTTGTTTCTCAACACCGCATTGTGATGTTGAAAGATGTGGACAGCGAAAAGCAATTGGCTATCTGGATCGGACCTTGCGAAGCAGAAGCGATTACGATTGAACTGCAAAACACAGAAGTCGCCCGGCCCCTGACCCATGACCTGCTGAAGAACTCCATCGAGCAAATGGGTGGAACGATTTCGCACATCTTGATCAACGATCTGCGCAATCAGGTTTTCTATGCCACACTGTTCGTAGACGTAAATGGCGAATCGAAAGAAATCGACTGCCGGCCCTCTGACTCGATTGCCCTTGCTGTACGCGCCAAAGTGCCAATTTTCGTGGAAGAGCATGTAATGGAGGACGCTGGGATCTTGCCGGAACCGGATCTTCAAGAAGAAACGGAAGAGGATGAGAGCCTGGACGCCTTCTCCGACTTCGTAGACACGCTTGATTTTGATGACCTAGATGAATAGTTGCGAGGGAAGGTAACGCCTCCGCTCGCATTTCTGAAGTTTTAAAACGTGGAACGTGACTGATCGCGTTTCACGTTTTTGATTCTATCCAGCCATTATTGGTGCCGGTTAGGCCTGCCTACATAACATGACCGATATCGACCGTTTGCCACCGCACAGTCAGGAAGCCGAAGAGGCCGTTCTCGGTTCTTTGCTGATTGATCCCGATGCCATCTTAGAAGTAGCCTCCTTTCTGAAGCCGGAAGCGTTCTATCGCGAGCATAACAAGTGGATTTTCCAGGCTATTCTCGACCTGCACGAAGCGCGCGAGCCGTTGGACTTCGTGACGCTGACCGAGATGTTGCGCAAACGGGAGCAGTTGGAGGACGTTGGTGGAGAAGCGTATCTGATCAGCCTGCTGAATGCGGTGCCCACGTCGGTCAACGCCCAGAGCTATGCGCGGTTGGTGGAGGCTGCGGCCTTACGGCGGCGCATGATTGGGGCGGCAGGAACGATTGCCAATCTGGCTTATGACGAAGACGAAGATATCAACGTGGTGCTGGATCGCGCCGAGCAGGCGCTGTTCAGCATCAGCGAAGAGCGCACCACGCGTGACCTGACGCCGGTGCGCGACATCGCCCGCTCCTATCTAGATCGCATTGAAGAGCTAAACGCGCGCGGTGACGACCTCATCGGTGTGCCCACCAGCTTCACGGACATCGACCGCATGTTGGGCGGGCTTAACAAGTCTGACCTGCTGATTGTGGCGGCGCGCCCCGGTATGGGCAAAACCGCCTTCCAACTGGGCATGGCCCTGCACGCGGGGATGCGCCACGGCAAGCGCATTGCCATGTTCAACCTGGAAATGTCCGGCGAGCAGCTCGTGCAACGTATGATCGCCGCCGAAACACGCATCGATTCGCAGCGCCTGCGCCGCGGCCAATTGCACGAGCACGAATGGCCCATTTTTTATGAAGCCATTGGCCGTCTCTCGGAGACCAAAATCTTCATTGACGACACGCCGTCTATCACGCCTATGCAGCTACGCACCAAGTGCCGCCGCCTCTACGCGGAGCATGGGCTGGATCTGATCATGATCGATTACCTGCAGTTGATGCAGGCTGAGCGCTCTAATAACAACCGGGTGCAGGAGATTAGCGAAATCTCCCGCGCGCTGAAGGGGCTGGCCCGTGAGCTGGACGTGCCGGTGGTGACCGCCTCGCAGCTAAGCCGCGCGGTGGAAAACCGGCAGGACAAGCGGCCGCAGTTGTCAGATTTGCGCGACTCTGGTTGTCTGACCGGCGACGCGCTTGTAACGATTGCCGATACCGGCGAGAGAGTTCCCATCCGCGAGCTAGAGGGGAAAGACAACTTCCTCGTCTGGGCGCTCAATGAAAGCACCTACAAACTGGAGTGTGCGCCGGTAAGCCGTGCGTTTTCAACCGGCGTTAAACCGGTGTTCCGGCTCAAGACGCGCCTCGGACGCTCCATTCGTGCAACCGGGAACCACAAGTTCCGGACGTTCGAGGGCTGGGAACGATTGGACGCCCTGCAGCCGGGAATGCGCATTGCTCTGCCGCGCCAGCTCGAAAGCCCGCCCCAACAGTCTATGAGTGATGCGGAATTGGCTCTCCTGGGACATCT
>CAZRTM010000051.1:23157-28041 GCA_964602995.1 uncultured Ardenticatenaceae bacterium | reverse complement strand
CATCTGTCCTCCAAAAGGGCTTGCCTTGCAACCAGGTAATCAGGTGGAGCTTACTCGGACGTGAAGACTTCGATACGCTCGATGACATCCCCAGGCGTGGCGGCGCCTGGCTGGCGGCGGGTAATCTGGGACAAGACCTCTTCTCCTTCTATCACTTCACCAAAGATGGTGTGGTTGCCGTTCAGCCAGCTTGTCGGCACAAACGTGATGAAGAATTGACTACCGTTGGTGTTAGGACCGGCGTTGGCCATAGCCAGCAGGCCAGGCCGGTCAAAAATCAGCCCATTATTGGTTTCATCTTCAAACTGATACCCGGGCCCTCCGGTGCCAGTCCCGGATGGGTCGCCGCCCTGAGCCATGAAATCCTCGATGACCCGGTGAAAGGTCGTATTATCGTAAAAGCCCTGGTTGGCCAGATAAACAAAGTTATTCACAGTACGTGGCGCTTCGTCGGCAAATAAACGTACGCGGATGTCGCCCTGCTCAGTCTGCAGCACGGCTTCATAACTCTTGTTTGTATCAATAATCATTTCCGGATAGGCGTCGTAGTAACCGTTGCGCTGGGCCGGTTCTATCTCAGCCAGCGGACGGTCGCTCTGTATCGGGCTCGACGCAACTGTCATAGTTTCAGCTACCTCCTCGTTTGGTGATAGGGCCTGCCACACAAAATAACCGATGACAAGCATCGCGACGGCAAGGAGTAGGGCGGAAACCAGACGGATTATCCGATTTTGTCTCTGCTTTTCCTTCTCAATTTGTTCGCGCCGCCGCGCGACGGTCGATTTATTCGTTCTAGTCATAGTGTACTATATTTTGGGTCCTTTAGAACAGTGCCAATTTTCGATTGTGTCTATTTTTCCGGTACTTGTGCTGAATTCGGCTGCGGCGCCCGCTCCAGACGCCAGATAGCGAACAGGCAAAGGGCAGCTACTACCCCGCCAATAAGGTATCCCTCGACTATATCGGCCTGAGTGATGAACAGCCCAACCATACCAAACATTCCACTGATAAGGTACAAAATGAGTACAGCTTCGCGTTGTGTGAATCCTCGCGCTACCAACCGGTGGCTGATATGATCCTTTCCACCCGTAAACGGATGGACGCCCCGCCTGAGGCGTGAAAACACCACCAGCGTCGTGTCCAGGATGGGCACTCCTAATACCATAACAGGCACCATCCAGGTTACAAAATTTACGTTTTGTGGAAAGCGCAACTGAATGCCCAGGATGGCCAGCCAGAAGCCGAGAAAGTAGGCGCCGGCATCACCCATAAAGATCTGCGCTGGTTTGAAATTGTAGCGCAAGAATCCGAGACATGCACCTACCATTGCCGCTGCCAACGCCGACACAAGATATTGCCCATTCATGGCGCCAATAAGCATCATGAACGCGGCCGCCACTCCGGTAACACCTGCACTAAGCCCATCCATATTGTCGAGTAGATTGATGGCGTTGGTGATGCCCAACAACCAGAACATTGTGAGCAGGTAGTTGGCCCATAGCGGGATGGGCAGGCGCACATGCAGGCCAAAGAACAAGAGAATGAGAACGGCTGCGAGCTGTACGAGTAGACGCACCCACGGCGCTACTTCGCGGTGGTCATCCAGCAGACCGATGAGTGACACCAACGACCCGGCAATGACCGGCCCTGCCACCTGGGGTGGTACACGCCCGCGGAAGACAAAGAGCGTGGCTAGAACTGCCCCGGCCAGAATAGCGACACCGCCCATCAACGGGACGGGGGCTGTGTGTACCTTGCGTGGGTCAGGTGTGTCTACGAGGCCCAGGCTGATGGCGAAGCGGCGCAACCAGGGAGTGCTAAAGGCGGTGAGCGCCAGGGCCAGGGCGAAAATTACAATCAAAGAGCGCATAATGTCTGTCTTTAACCGGCACCGGTGCTAACGGGGCGATCAGGGTGCGGATAGCCCATCAAGGAACGCCTGAATCTGCTCCTGGGCATCGGGTGGGGCGTCTTCAAGGGCGCTGGTAGCCAGTTCTCGCGCTCGTTCCAAATCTCCCATTTCCTGGTAGACCGAGGCCAGACGGAAATCGACGTGCCAATCTGGCACCTGTGAATTTGGCGCTTCTCGAGCCTGCTGCAAGGCAGCCACAGCCGAATCGTATTCGCCCGCTCGTTGATAGAGCTGTCCGGCCTGGACCAGTATCGTGCCTGCATTATCGTCATTGCGTTCCAGGCCTTGCTGCAGTAACTCAGCCGCCCGCTCGTAGTAGACCTCTTGTTGCTCCGCCGGTAATGCTTCGGCGCAGAGCTCGTAAACACCGGCCAGGCCGTAGTAGGTGTTGGCATAGAAGGGATCAATTTCCAGGGAGCGCTCGAAGGTGGCAATGCCTGCGTCACAATCACCATCGAGCGTAGCCAGCAAATTGGCGTATTCGTTGCGAATGATTGAGTTTTGCGGGCTTAGCGAGAGCGCAACCTGGTAATAATTCCTGGCCTGAGTAACCAGCGTTTCTCGTTGCTGCGGGTCAAGATTGCCGAGGCTGGCCCAGCGCGTTGTCAGTCTGGCCAGGTTGGCTGTGTGGTCGGTATTTAATGGATTGATTTCTTGCGCAACGAGCAGCCTTTCTCGCGCTGTTTCCAGTAGCTGGCGTTGTTGGTCTGGGTCTTGAGTGACGCCCGATTTTTCCAGATAGGCCCGGCCGAGGAAAAGATAGTAGAAGTCTTCCAACGGCGCCAGTTCAATGGCGTGTTCGTAAATGGCGATCGGCGCATCCCATGCCTCTGGCGTCCCAGCCTGGGTGGCCTGGCGGTCCAGTGGTCCGGCCTGCTTATACACGATGTCACCCTTGATGATGCTCAAGTTGGTGGTATTTACGAGGTAGATACCCAGTCCCAGCAGCACTACAAGGCTGGCAATGCCGGCAGTGGTACCAGACAGGCGCGACCGCAAGATGCGTGCGCGGGCCAGGGCGAAAGCGCCCAACAGCATCATGGTGATGATGAAGACATAGTAAAGTGTGAGAAAGCCCGTAAAGCGGTCGGCGCTGAATAGCAGTCGCTCCAGCTCGGGCATGGTCTGCGGCGGTCCAAAGAAGACGGCGCTTTGGATCCGTGATGCCTCTAAATAGGCAAATGAGATGCCGATCAGGAAGGAAACA
Source organism: uncultured Ardenticatenaceae bacterium (assembly GCA_964602995.1). Taxonomy (GTDB): domain Bacteria; phylum Chloroflexota; class Anaerolineae; order Promineifilales; family Promineifilaceae; genus JAAYYY01. Next base: position 24,922 of record CAZRTM010000051.1, on the reverse strand, counting down.
ACGCTGATGATCAGGGCGGGGACGATGTAGCCATTCCAGCTACTGTCCCACAGCATGTAGAGAATGGCGGCGGATATGACGAGCATGATAATGCCGTACAAAGTGACACCGGCTGACAGCACTGGCAGTGAGAAGGCGACACCAGCGGTAGCCACATAGGCTGCGGTGCGTGGGCCAGATCCTGTTCCACGCAACAGGCTGATGAGCGCATACAAACATGCCGCACTCCAGATGAGGAGCAAACCCTGCCCAAGCAGGCGGGAGGTGCCCACTACAGCATCAGGGGGTCGGAGAAAACGGATGGCGAAACCAGCCACGATCAGAACGGCAAAGAGGATAATCGCATTGCGTACCTGCTCGGAGCGCAGGCGGGCAGTGGTTGCGGCGCTGATCTTGAGAATGTCCTGGCGCGCCAGCTCGCTGATGCTGGCGAGTGAGCCCAGCACCCAGGTCAGCACAATGACCAGGAAAATGAAGGGGGAGTCTGCGAAGTTTTGCTGTGGATTGACGAAAAATGCCTGGCGGACCATCTCACCCACGCTTGGTACATCGGCCAATGTTTGTACCTGACGGTCTGGCGGCAACACGAAGTTCAGGAAGTCGTAACTGAGTGTGGCCAGGATGACTGACATCACGAACGTTGCAGCCAGAACGGAGCTGACCCAGGCCGGTTGCGTGCCGCTGAAGCGCTGCCGCCAGCGACGTTCCCGCGCACGGGCTTTGCCGGGTGTCGCTGCTTCTTCTTCCGCTTCTTCACGATATCGAGGCAGCAGGTAACCGACCAGGAACATCAGCGCCACGTAGAGGAAAAAATGAACGCGTGTGGCGGCGATGGCGATACCAAAGTGAATCTCTACGTAGTGGGCCAGGACGGCTGCCAGAAGGCCCATCATCAGCAGCCGATCCACCGGGAAAGGGTCAGCCGCGGCCTGCACTGCCGTCTGGCCGGTGCTGGCAAACAGCGCATAGTAGATGAGGTAAAGAACCAGACCGCCGATGCTGCCAAAGGGAATGGCTACGCCGAGGTAGACGTTTCCCAGCCACTGCGTGATGAGCAAGGCGCCCACAATAGCGCCGCCAATCCAGAGCGCAATCAGGATGTTGCGGTCGCGTGTGGTGCGCACGACGCCCAACCATTGGAAGCCGTAGTAGAAGACGCTGAGATAGAGCGCCTGCCAGATAAGGAAGCCAAGGGCGCCGGTAATGATCAGGGCGTCGAATGTTTCATTGTGCGAGCGGTCGGGGGAAGCGTTGCGCGCTTCTACCGTAGCCAATTCGGGTACGTAGAAGCGGTTATAGGCCACATACATCGATTCCGGCCCGTAACCAATCAGGGGGCGCAGGAAATTGAAGCGGTCCGGTTCTCCATCGGGGAATACAAGCGGCTCATGAGGCTTAATCAGCTCTAACGCCCCTTCCCAGATAAGAACGCGGACCTTACCGGTGCCTGATTCAGCTTCCAGCATACGCCCAAAGCGGCCAACCGTGGGCAGCTCTCGCCACTCATCCATGGTCGATAACACGTTGCCAATGAGGGGTGCGCTGCTGTAGTTCTGTGTTACATCGTCTGGCAGGTTAAAAATGCCTAACCAGAGACCCACCACCAGGGTCAGGAGTAGCCAGCTCATCCAGAGCCAACGCCAGCCCTGTCGCGCGACCAGCATGATGAAAATGGCGATGGCTACTATGCCGATGGCGCCACAAAAAGCCGCAAATGATATGAGCGCCGGCGAAAAACTAGTTGCTGCCAGGAGAAGGCGCAGCA
>CAZRTM010000051.1:19616-23057 GCA_964602995.1 uncultured Ardenticatenaceae bacterium | reverse complement strand
CCGTAGAGGCTAATGGGGATGCTGGTGATAATGACTGTGGTGACCAGACGGTTAATTTGTTCGCGCCGGCGCAGCGTGGCGGCAGCGAGGGCGAAAATGACGATATAGGAGAGTGTTGTATAGGTCCCCTGCAGGCGCTGGTATGAGCCAGCCCAACTGACGCGCGGCACCACTGAAAAGAGCGTGGAGATGAGATAGACAACGGCCAGTAGAAAGATGGGCAGGATGAAGGGCATGCGCCAGATCGAAGGACTGCTGTTAGGGCGCAGCCATTCCAAATCACGCCACCCCTGACGGTCGATGAAGCCGATGAGCCAGGCGACGGTGATGAGGACGGCAACAGAGCGCACTATTGAAAGCTTGTCAGGCTCAAAGACGCGTTCAGAGTGTATGTTGAAAAAGAGCGGTGCGGCGATCAGGGCCACGAGGATTCCAGCCTCAATCAATCCATCACACCAATGGCTAAGTTTCGAAGGCATTTGCTCTATCCGGAGTTGAGTTAGTCTGGTATTTCTGACGTACAGCAAGCTTGAAGCTGAGCGCGGAAGATCTTACCCGATTGGATATGGTAGGGCAACCAGAGAACCGGCTGTTAGATGCAGCCAGTACCAGACTCCTACGAAGGGTGGCGGGCGCCAAGCACCGCTTCATAAACACGCGCTATCCGCTCTTCCATCAGTTGTGGCGTAAATTCCTTCAGGACGCGCTCCTGGCCAGCTCGTCCCATGCGCTGCCGAAGCTCCGCATCCGCAGCCAGGCGCTGAATGGCAGAGGAGAGGGCACTGGGATTGCGGGGGGGTACGACGAAGCCCGAGACACCGTCCCGCACAACGTAAGAAGTACCGGTGCCTACATCGGTTGTCACACAGGGCAATCCGGCGGCCATCGCCTCGAGCAACACCTTGCCGAATGCTTCGGCACGGCTGTTGGCCGGCAGGACAAAGAGATCGGCGCTGGCGTAGAGGCGGGGCAAATCGTCATCGCTGACCGTGCCCAGGAAGCGCGCCTTTTGTTCCAGGCCCAGCTCTGTTGTCAATGAGCGCCACTGAGCCGTCATGGGGCCATCCCCGCCGATGAGGAGGCGCCCAGCGACGTTGGTCATGGCGCGCAACAGATCGTCTACTCCCTTGTAGTAGCGGTGTCGGCCTACAAATAAGATGGTAGGCTCCTCCGTATCACGGGGGAATAGAGGAGTGGCTTCCAGGAACGGAGCCGGATTGACCGATAGCGGCACCGGCGTGCACCTGCCGGCCAGCGGGCGCAAGAAGGGGGAGGTCGCCACGTAGTTGTCGCTGGTAGGAATGATGCGCGCCGCGTTGCGCAGCACTCGCCGCAGCAATGGCCTGTAGAAGCGCAAGATGCTCTGTTGCCGCACTACGTCGCTGTGGTATGTAATGACGTAAGGACGGCCGCGCCCTCCCAGGAGCTGGCTGACTTCACCCACCGGGTAGGGGAAGTGCAGATGGGTTATGTCTGGCCGCTCGGCGTGCAGGGCCAGGGGGAAAGTGGGGCTAATGGGCGTTGAGGCAACGGTTGCCAGGCGCGTTATCCTTTTCACCTGCACCCCATTGATGTTGCAGCTCGCCGGTTCTCGCGCCGGATTGGTCACGAGTACCGTCACTTTGTGGCCCGCGGCAACCTGGCATTCGGCCAGGGTCTTTATGTGGTTCTCGATACCACCCAGGATAGGATGGTAATCTTTATAGATGTGCAGGATGTGTAAGGACTCTTTCACGACTACAGTTCACTTCTGAATAGTGTGCTTCCACGAGCCGACTATACAACGATTAGGAGCGGGCGTCATCTGCTGCGGTTTGCACCGGGGACAACGCTTTAGTAAGATTCGGTGCTGGCTGAGCCAGAAAACCCTCCTGCCGTGAAAGGTATGACAAAGTAGCTACCCCTATGCCCCCGGATGAAAATGTCGATAGCAACATCGGCCGTCGCGCAGTAAGTGGCTCCCTCTACAGCATTGGCGCTTCGGGAGTGACGCTTTCGCTTGGGCTTTTGCGCGCCATTGTCATGGCGCGGCTGCTGCTGCCCGAGGATTTTGGCGTGGTTGCACTGGCCCTGTTCTATGTGAATCTGGTGGCTATCTGGCACAACCTGGGTATTGATAACGCCCTGATTCATCGTGAGGATGCTGACCAGAAGACGCTTGCCACCTATTTCACCATGCGATTGGGGCTGATATTGCTCAGCCTCGCCGTCCTGGCCGGCGCCACCCCCTTTCTCAGCCGCCTGCATCCCGACATGCCATTGCTGGCGCCGGTGCTATATGCATACGTGGGGGTAGGCCTGGTGAAGGGGCTGAACAGCGTGCAGATGACGATGCTCAGCAAAGATCTGGCATTTCGCGAGCTGGCAATCACCGATGTGCTCTCCTCGGTGACCATGACTGTTGTTGGGCCGTGGCTGGCCTGGCAGGGGTACGGCGTGTGGAGCATTGTGGGCGAGCAGTTGAGCGGGCTGTTGATGCGCGGAGTGTCCATCTGGCTGCTCTTTCCTGTGTGGCGACCAAGGATGGGCTGGGATGGCCAGACAGCGCGCTGGTTCTGGAATTATGGCTCGAAGCTGTGGGTGGGGAACAACCTGGCCTTTTTCCTCGACCGCCTTGACGATTGGTGGACTGGCTCTTTTCTGGGTAGCGGCCCCCTGGGGTTCTATTCACGCGCCTACGAGTTCGCCGGTTACCCGCGCCGCGTCATTGGCAACCCGCTGCTTTCAGTCTTTTTCCCCACCTTCGCCCGCCTGCAAGGGGACCGCCTCAGGCTGTCCAGAGCTTTTTTTCGGCTGTCGAGCCTGATGATTCGCGCTGGCGTGTTCCTCTCTCTGGTCCTGGCAGTCACGGCGCCGGAGTTCATCCCGCTCTTGCTGGGAGAAAAGTGGCTGCCGATGGTTGTTCCGTTTCAGCTTATGGTCATCTACACGCTGTTCGATCCATTGCTAATGGCTGCGAGCAACTTGCTGGCGGCGACCGGGCACCCGGGCATCATTGCCCGCACCCGCATTTTACAGCTCATTGCGTTTGTGCCGGCTGTTTTTATACTGGGAACTCTGTGGGGCATCAACGGTGTGGCAATCGCCGCTGACCTGATGATTATTACAGGTACGGTGGTGCTCTTCTACAATACGAGGCGCGTTGTCGATTATTCGCAACGGACGTTGTGGTTTTGGCCCCTGGTGGCTATGCTTCTGTGTACGGTTGCCGTCTTGCTGCTGGGACCTGTGTGGCGCTCATGGGACACGTGGGCTATAGCAGCCGCCAAGCTGCTTACGGTTGCCATCCTGTACCTGCCTGTTTTGTGGATCGCGGAACGGCAACAGCTACTCAGCGGCCTGCAGATGCTCCGCAATCTGAGATAATGCTTGGAACGCTGCGAAATGAAGCATCTAGTTCGACGCGGAGATCCTTCACTCCGCAGACTCCGTTCAGGATGA
>CAZRTM010000051.1:17581-19516 GCA_964602995.1 uncultured Ardenticatenaceae bacterium | reverse complement strand
GGAGATCCTTCACTCCGCAGACTCCGTTCAGGATGACGGATTCCACTGCCAATTTAACTGGAGAAAGTTTGAATGACTAAAACAGTCATCGTGGGGCTTGATGGAGCAACCTGGAACATCATTGAACCGTTGGCCGGAGCAGGCCGGTTGCCAAATCTGGCCTACATGATGCGTGAAGGAGCCAGCGGCGTCTTGCACTCCTCCGTTCCACCTGTGACACCCGCTGCCTGGACATCACTCTTTACGGGGAAGAACCCTGGAAAGCATGGTATCTATGATTTCCAGGAGTTAGATCCCCAGACGTACCAGTTCCATTCAATCCGGACGGATCGCCATCAGGAAAAAACGCTCTGGGAACTGCTGACGGAAGCAGACAGGCGGTCGATCTTCATGGACGTCCCTTTCACCTATCCACCGCGACCCTTTAACGGCCTGATGCTTACCGGCTTTGGCACGCCACGCACGCCGGATACAACATTTACTCATCCCGCAAACCTGGCATCACTCCTGCCTGATGAGTTACAGGGTGAGGTACGGGTTGCCCTCCCCACACACCGTTTTGACCGTAGCGCCCGCTTTATCGAAGAGTGGTCGGAAATTATGACCGGACGGCGACGGCTGCTGAACCACCTTATGCGCACTGAAAGCTGGGACCTGTTCATGGTTGTCTTTTCCATCACGGACAACATGGCGCATGTTTTCTGGACCTATGCCGATCCGGCGCACCCTAATTTCTACCGCTCCGAAGCTGAACAGTATCGCGAGGCGTTCTTACATGCTTATGAGCTGTGCGATCAGCTACTTGGCGAGCTGATGGAAGCCGCCGGACCACAGACCACAACGCTGGTGCTGTCTGATCACGGTTTCGGTAGTGTTCGACCGCGCCAGTATCTATTCCAGCGTTTGCTTGAAGGCGGCTATACCGTTGCCAGGCAGAGAAACAGCAGCAACCCAATGCGCCGGCAGCTTCTGAACTTTGCAGTGAACAGCTACACGCGGTTTCCTTTCCTGCGCGAGTGGGCCAAAAATCTGCGGCCCGGCAGTCGCGATCTGGTTAAGAAATCGCTGCAGAAGGCGGGCGCCTTGCCAGGAGCCTCCAACCTCGACTATCGCCAATCAAAGGTCATTGCCAGCAATTTTGGCTTACAGCTCTGGATAAACGACGCCGCGCGCTTTGCGCACGGGCCGGTGGCGCCGGTTGAAAGGGAACAAGTGCTGGACGAGCTGGCTGAGTTTCTGCAGGCTGATCTGGATCCAATCCATAAGTGGCCCATCGTGGCAAAGGTGCATCGCGGTCAGGATGTCTATAGCGGACCTTTTGCTGAGCGCTGCCCCGACCTCGTGATCGAGTATCATGACAGTTACAATCCCTGGAGCGCCGATGTAGAACGAAACCCGCATGTGGAAGGCGGGCATACCCACGATGGCATTTTGCTGGCATACGGAGCAGGTGTGCAGCAAACGAAGCTCGACGGCAGCCGCCTGATCGACATCGCACCAACTGTTCTACATCTCCTGGGCCAGGAGATTCCACCGGATATGGATGGCCAGGTGCTGGAGGCTATGTTGAGCGAGGAGTACCGCCAGGTGCACCCGGTACGCGCCGGCACTAAAGCAGCTCGCCGAGAAGAGGTGACGCAAGGCGGTGAGCGTTCAGCGGAGCAAGAGGCCGAAGTGCGTGAGCAGTTGCGCCAGTTGGGGTATTTGTAGCGCTACAAATACTGACTATCATTCTGGTGTCAAAAGAAACTGTATTGTCTAGTTCATTAGAGAGCAGTTCGTGAAAAAGCGATTATTGGTTATTGGATGGGATGGGGCGACCTGGGACTACATTCATCCACTGCTGGCAGAAGGGCGCCTGAAGAATCTGGCGCAACTTTTGGACCGCGGCGCGCAGGCAGTACTCAAATCAACAATCCCCCCTTATACCAACGT
>CAZRTM010000051.1:7820-17481 GCA_964602995.1 uncultured Ardenticatenaceae bacterium | reverse complement strand
GCCTATCATATTCTTGAAGACGAAATCGCCCTCATGGAGCAGCAGAATCCACACCAGAAGCGTGGAGACCTGAGCGCTTTTGTGGAGAAGTGGGTCGAGTTGACTATTGAGCAGGGCCGGTTCATTCGCTGGTTGTGGCAAGAGCGAGCTGTGCCCCTCCTCTTCACCGTGTTCACTGGTACCGATTCAATCAACCATCGCACGCGAGATTTTGAGCAGATTGCGAGAGTCTATGAAGCGGCGGATGAAGCGTTGGGGGTGATTTTGTCGGCTGTCGAAGAAGACACACTTGTCTGTCTGGTATCAGATCACGGTTCAACCCCTGCCTTCCACTACATTGCCCTTTATCGGGCGCTTGCGGATGCTGGCTGGCTCCACTTTCGGCCTCAGGTTGCCAGTCGATTTTGGAAACGCCTGCCATCCCCCTTGGTTCAGTTCACGTCGTCTATCTGGCGTCGTCTACCAGACCGGGTACGGCAAACCTTATCGTGGCCGCTCTTGCAGCTCGATCCGCGGCTCGCCGTTGCCTATAACAATATTGACTGGACCAAAACCACGGTCTACGCTCGCTCCGGCATGGGGGCTTTGTACTTCAATCGGGCAGGGCGGGAACCGGCGGGAAGGGTTACCGAAGAGATGGTAGAGACAGTTGCGCGGGACGTGAAGAGCGCGCTGCTGGCCCTAAAGGATGCCCAGGGAGAGAGCCTTTTCGAGTGGGTCAAAGATGGCAGGGATGTCTACCCTGGAGCGAATGAGGTAGACGATCCGCCCGATCTCGTTTTTCAACATGCGCGCAAGACCGATCACGTCATTACCGGGTTTACAACTGATCCTCTGCTACGAGAGATACCTGATAGCGGCGAATATGGCACCCACACGCTCGAGGGGATATTTGCTGTAGCCGGTCCGGGCGTGCGCGCTGACCTGCCGTTGCAAAATGCTGATATCGTAGATGTTGTACCAACTCTGCTGGCCGCTTCCGGCCTGCCCATACCGGATCATGTGGATGGCCGGGCGCGCGTTGACCTTTTCAGGGAGCCTATTGTGCCGCAGTTTGCTCCAGCAGGAGAAGATGAACAAAAGGGGGCAGAGGATGCAGCCGGCGCTGCGGACGAAGTGATGGAGAGGTTGCGAAACTTAGGATATCTATGAGTATCGACAAACTCCCACTGCTGCCGGACGTGGAGCGATCCTGGTCAAGGCTCATTGCCAGCCGCGCGTGGTGGCTTCCACTGTTGTTGGTAACTGGCGGAATCCAGCTCGTAGTCGTGTTGCGGGCACTACTGCAACCGTTTCCGCCGCCACTTGATGTAGATGCTGCACTGTTCCAGCACGCAGGTTGGTATATCAGCCAGGGCGCGGTCCCCTATGTCCATATCTGGGATCCAACACCGCCGCTCTCGTTTTTTGCGGCGTGGTTCCTCTCACTTTTGGCCGGGGGCAACATCATGGTTCTGCATGTTTTATCGGTGCTTCTAACGGCCAGCGTCGCCGTTTTCAGCAGCCTGCTCATTGCTTCCACTGTTGCTCTGCTGACCGGCAATCGCGTGGCGGGAACTGTGGGTGGATTAACCCTCTACACCTTTGTGCTCTTTTATCTGCACGCCGCCCTCGGTTTTGGCTTTAAGCATCTCGCTCTATTTTGCGGTTTCCTCGCTATTTGGCTCGTGCTGAAGGAACGGCCCATGCTCGGAGGCTTGTTTGGAGCAGCCAGCGCGCTCATCTGGTTGCCAGGCGCTATTTTCGGGCTTCTGGCCCTTGGCATCCTCGGCAAGGAGCGGCAGCCAGCGAAGATCCTGCGCTATGTTGCCGGTGCCTTGATTCTGGCCTTGCTGACGATGTTGCCGATTATCTATCGCGGTGGAGTACCCTCCATGCTGACGGAGTTGTCTTCGTCTTTTTTGGCGTCCGAGGAAAAAGACCTGCTATTGCGCTTCGAAAGGGGACTCTATTTCCTCCAACTCAGCGCTATACTGCTCCTTCCAGCCGGTTTGATGTTCTATAAAGCGCTGCGTGAGCGCCGCTGGCCACTGTGGTGGGTGGTAGCGGGCACAGCTATATTCGGGGTTCAGGTCTTGTTTTTCGACTTCGACAATTACCCCGACCTCTTTCCTCTCATGGCCTTTACCGCTCTGCTCGTGGGTCTTTACCTTGCAAACGCACGACGTCCCGTGCGACGGACGGTGATTGTAGCTGTGCTTGGTTTGTTGTTGCTTGCCCCGGTAGTGCATCTTGGCCTTCGCAGCTCAGACGAGCAGGCACAGGTCACAGAGACCCGCATCGTGCAGGGCCAAGAAATGCCTACCATGCAAACACTCTACTGGGAAACGATTGTGCCCGATAGCTGCCACTATCGCTTCAGCGAAACAGAGCAGAAGTGGTTGCAGCTCATGGAAACCAGAGGCGTTGACACGGAGTGTGAAGGACTCTAGGAAGGGCCAGAAGGAGTATGCAAATCGTCTACACACATTCCGCAAAGTTCGCCGGCCCGGGCATGGGTTCAATCGCCTATCAGCTTGTGCGGCAGTTGTATCAGCACGGACATCTGCAACGAGCTATTGTTGGCTATGCTGACCAGCACGATCTGCCGCGCAGCCACATTGTTGAATTTCCCTGGATGCGCCTGGTGGCGCGCCTGGCGCGGGACAGGGGCTGGCTGCGCGATTTCATTTTCGACCGCGCCGCCGCCGCTTATCTCACAGAATGTAATATCTTTCATGGCTGGTCCCACCAATGCCTGCACTCTCTTCGCAAAGCGCGGGCGCGGTATGGCGCCACCATTTTCCTGGAACGCCAGAATTCCCACGAACTCCACCAGCACCGCCTGCTTGCAGAGGAATACGAACGTTGGGGATACCGGGAACACGCCGGCATTCGCTCGCGGGTCATCGAGCACGCCCTGACCGAATATGAGGAGGCGGACTACATTACCGTCCCCTCCGAGTTTGTTTATGAGAGCATGGTGGCCGAGGGCATTCCCAGGCAGCGCCTGTGTCTCACACCCTATGGCGTCGATGTGCAACGGTTTCATCCGGCACAGGAAGAGCCAGAGGTATTTCGCGTTCTCTTCGTTGGACAGGTCGGTCTGCGCAAAGGGGTCCCTTATTTGCTGCAGGCGTGGCAGAAATTGAAGATACCGGACGCAGAGTTGTGGCTGGTTGGCCGCATTACGCCCGACGCGCAAAAGGTGGTGTCCTCTTATATGGCCGATCCTTCCATTCATTTTCTGGGCCACGTGGCCGATACCGCAGCGCTCTACCGTAAGGCGTCGATTCTTGCTTTTCCCACCATTGAAGAAGGGAGCGCGCTGGTTACCTACGAAGCGATGGCCTCAGGGTTGCCGCTGGTTTACACCTATAATAGCGGGGCTGTGGCTCGCGATGGTGTGGAAGGGATTCAGACGCCCATTCGCGATCCGGAAAGCATTGCTGCGGCCATAGAGCACCTTTATGCGGAGCCTGATTTGCGCCGCAGGATGGCCTGCGCAGCCCGCGGACGAGCCAAAGCGTATACCTGGGAGCGGGCAGGGGAGCGGCTGCTTAATGCGTACAAAGCAGCCTGCGGTGAGGAGTCCGATAGGGCATCATTATGAATAAGCTGTTGATCATCGGCCTGGACGGCGCCTCTCCTGAGCTTATTCAACGCTGGAAACCCGATTTACCGCACCTTAGCAAGCTGATTGAGCGCGGTAGTTCGGGTACGCTGTTCAGCACCATCCCGCCGCGCTCAGTCCCGGCCTGGTATTCGTTCGTAACGGGCGCCAACCCTGCCAAATTGGGTGTCTTTGGCTTCAGCCAGCGGCTGCCCGACAAATATGATTATACCTTCGCAAACTTCACTTACTGCCAGGCGCCACCCTTCTGGCACTGGCTGGAAGGCACAGGGGTCAAAACGGCTGTCATCCACGTGCCGGGCACCTACCCGCCACGGCCTCTGGATGGATTCCTCGTCTCGGGATGGCCGGCGCCCACCAACATGGGCAACCTGACATATACCCATCCGCAAGAACTGAGCCGTGAAATCGACAGCTTCTTAGGCCAACCATTCGAGTTCAGCAGCCCATTTGCCATCGAGCACGAGAATGACCACCAGATGCTCGCCGAACGGCTCCGCATCCTTGAGATGCACGGTGATGTTGCGGCCCATCTGCTGCAAGACAGGGATTGGCAGGTGGCCATGGTGGTCTTCAGTCCGCTGGACCGCGCCAGCCACCAGTTCTGGCGGCACATGGACGCGCAGCACCCTGCTCATGACCCACAGCAAAGCGAGTTGCTCCAGAATGCGCTGAAGGATGTCTACGTGGCCAGCGACCGCCAGTTGGGGCGTCTGCTTACCAACATCGGTGAAAATGACTGGGTCATCGTCGTCTCTGACCACGGTTTTGGCCCGACCCACCGCACCTTTTACTTGAATGAGTGGCTGCAGCAAAAGGGTTATCTGGTTCTGAAGGAGCAAGATACGGGCCGGGTCACTCTGCGCTCCCAGGTTGTAGCGGCGCTGGCGAAACCGGCCTTTGTCCTTAATGACATTTCTCCACTGTTCCGCCGCCTGGTCGCCCCGTTGAAGAAGCGCGCCTTATCGAACTTTGTGCGCACGGAGTATGTGCGTGTGAAGGAGCGCGGCCTCGTGCGCCTCAACCACCTGCCAGTGGATTGGTCGCGCACAGTGGCATACTGCCCTGACGAAAGCACTCTCTATCTTAATTTGCGCGGGCGGGATCCTCAGGGCATTGTGGAACCGGGTGCGGAGGCAGAAAGAATCCTCAATGAGATCGAGCAAGGGCTGAGGCAACTGAAGGCGCCTGGAGAGGAGCGTGAGCTGGAGGTCCAGGTGTGGCGTAAGGAGGAAATATATAGCGGTCCTTACCTGGAGGAGGCCCCTGAGATGATCATTGCGCTCGACGACTTCCGCACCAACGTGATGGCCGAAATGGGCGCCGGTGCGCTGTTTGATAGCAATCCACGCTGGAGCGCCAACCACCGGCCCGAAGGTATAATGGTCGTCGCCGGTCCTGGAATACGGTCAGGCTACAAAACAGAGGCCCAGATTGTTGATATGGCGCCAACAGTCCTGCATATGCTGGGCCTGCCGGTACCATCGACAATGGACGGCTCTGTCTTAGAAGCGCTCTTCGCGCCAGGCTCCAGCCTCCAGCGCCGGGATGTGCAAATCCTGGAGTCGCACATCGACACTGACCAGGGGTCGGACCTTACCAGAGAAGAACTGGCCGAAATTGAAAAGCAGCTCAAGGACCTTGGCTACCTCAACTGATACAAATGAATCAACTGACGATTGCTCACTTCAAGGATCACTTCTTACCTCTGTCCGAAACGTTCATCTACAACCTGCTCACCGGCTTTGACCGGCACCAGCACATTGTCATTGACCGCTACCTCCAACAAAATCAGGCGCGGTTTCCGTTTCAACCGCACTACTCGCCAGCAGAGGCAATCGGAACACGCTATGCCACACTGGAAAGGATTCTGCTACGCCTCCTTGGTCGCAGCCCATACCTGGAACGTGTTCTGAAACAGGAGCAAGTCGATCTGATTCACGCCCACTTCGGTCAGTTGGGCGCGCTCATTGCTCCCGTCGCTCGCAGACACAAGCGGCCCCTGGTCGTATCTTTCTACGCGCAGTCGTTTTCCATGTTCACCGACAAGGCTGATTGGCGCTGGCGTTTCGACAGACTCTGGCAAGATGCAACGCTTTGCCTTGCACTCGGACCGGTATCGGTAAAAGAGTTGATTGCAGCGGGCTGTCCTGAAAGCAAAATTGCCGTCGTCCCGCTGCCCATTGACACTGCAACCTTCACCTATGTGGAAAGGTGTTTTTCACCTGCCGAGGGTCTACAGCTGCTGACGGTAGGGCGGCTGGTGCCGAAGAAAGGGCTGGATGTCCTTTTGGCCGCGCTGGCCCGCTTGCCCCATGATGCAAAGTGGCGCCTGCGCATCATTGGTGATGGGCCGCAGCGCTCTTCACTAGAGGCACTCGCTGCAGAACTCGCTCTGCAGGAGCGCATCACGTTTGCCGGCTGGCTGGATAGCGCAGCGGTGGCTCGTGAAATGCAGAAGGCCCAGCTCTTTGTTCTGCCCAGCCGCACCGATCCACAGACCGGCGAGACAGAAGGGGCGCCCACCGTGCTTCTTGAAGCCCAGGCAACCGGATTACCGGTGTTGAGCACACACCACGCCGACATTGCTGCCAACGTGACGGACGGACAGGGTGGATGGCTGGTACCTGAGGGCGATGTCGAGGCCCTTGCCCACAGACTGGAACAGATTGTCACACAGCCCGAACAGCTCGAGGCTCAGAGTCGCGCCGCTCGCGACCGTATTGCGCGAGGGCACAGCAAAGAAGCAGTGGCGGGGTACGTACAGCAGCTTTATGAACAGTGTGTGACCCCATCATGAGCAGGCCGCTTCTCTTCGTCGACCACGCCGCCGGCGTTGGCGGTGCGGAGAACAGCCTTCTCCTGCTCATGCGCCATCTGCCGCGGGAGCGGTGGCAGCCTGTCCTGGCCTGTTCCCACGGGCCTGTGGCCGATGCTGCCCGCGTTGCCGGCATCGAGACGCGCCCGCTCTCGTTTCCCAGGCTACGCCGCTCGCCGCGATTTGTCCTGGACTGGTTCAGCACGGCACGGCAGTTGGCGGCTCTGAGCCGGTCACTGGATGTGGCTGCGCTCTATGCCAATACCACGCGCGCCGCCTTCTACACAGCACTTGCCGCTCGTCTGGCCCGTCGCCCTTTCATCTGGCACATGCGCGACTTCTGGCTGTCTGAAAGCAAACCTGCATTTGCTGCTCCAGACCACTTTCTGAAATGGCTTCTACTAAAGGCAGCCACTGTGACCATCGCCAATTCACAAGCCGTGCAACGACAGTTGCCTGCATCGAATAAAGTAACCGTCGTACATAATGGGCTGGAGATTGAAGCGTTCGATCCATCGCTTGATGGAGGTCTTTTTCGGGCGGCGTTTGGCATTCCTTCAGCAGCGCCCGTTCTGGGCATGGTCGGGCGCTTGCGACCCTGGAAGAGGCAGGAGCGCTTTCTGCGCGTGGCGCAGCGGGTTGTCGAACAAATCCCGCACGCGCGCTTCCTCATTGCCGGCGGCTCGCCGCTAGGTGGTGATGGGTCGTTCCAATGTCACCTCGAGCAAATGGTCGTTGAGCTTAAGCTGGAGCAGGCCGTCGTTTTTAGCGGGCACCTGGACGACGTGCGACCGGCCCTGGCGGCGATGGACCTTTTTGTGCATCCCGGTGATCCTGAGCCATTTGGGCTGGTGAACATTGAAGCGATGGCCATGGAGAAGGCTGTTGTGGCCTTTGCGCATGGGGCCTTACCCGAAATTGTGGAACACAAGGTGACCGGTTTGCTGGTTGAGCCAGAAAATGAAGATGCTTTGGCCAAAGCCATTGTTTCACTGCTCGAAGATGAGCCACGGCGTATCAAGATGGGGCGGGCAGGGCGACGGCGGGTGCAGGAACAGTTCACAATACAGCGAGTTGCATCTGAGGTTGATCACATTCTGGCTCAAGCCATCTCGGGGGCGGTGCGCGGATGAGGATGAGACGGTATGTCCTTGACGCGCGCACGGCTACCGATCACTTCCCGGGCATCGGGCGCTACGTTAGCAATCTTTCGCGTGCGCTGGCGCCGTTACTGGAACCCTCTGAAGAGCTACTCTTACTGGTGCCAGAAGGGGTGGAAAGTCGCTGGCCGCTGCCCGGCAGAGAACAGGGTGTGCAGCAGATCAAGGTGGCGGCGACCCCATTCTCCTTGCAGCAGCAATGGCAACTTCCGGCGCTGCTAAGGGAGTGCCAGGCCTCTGTTTATCATAGCCCTTACTATCTAATGCCGTACCGGGTCGCTGCGCCCACGGTCCTCACCATCTATGACCTGATTCCGGAGCTTTTTCCCGAGTATGTCTCCATGCAGGCTCGTTTGCTCTTTCGCCTGATGACCCGCCTGGCACTGCGAGCAGCCAGCCAGGTGATTACCATATCGAATGCCACAAAAGGTGATCTTCTGAGCCACTACTCTCTCCCCGAAAAGCGGGTGACGACGATCCACCTCGCGCCAGACAGCACCCTTAAGCCTGCGTCACAAGGGGAAGTAGCCGCCCTCCGCGCGCACCTTACATTGCCCGAACGCTATGTCCTTTACCTCGGGATCAACAAGCCGCACAAAAACCTGGCGCGATTGCTGGAAGCGTGGCGCATCGCCGGCGAGCAGTTGAACGACGACGCGCCTGCCACGCTGGTCATCGCCGGTGCCTGGGACAGCCGCTATAAACAGATTCGCGAGCTGGCCGAGCAACAGGCTGGCGTAGCGCCAGTACGCTTCCTGGGTGCAGTTGACGAGGCTGACCTGGCGGCCCTGTACAGTGGCGCAACCCTCTTTGTCTTTCCCAGCCTCTATGAAGGATTCGGCCTGCCGGTGCTGGAAGCGATGGCCTGTGGGACGGCCGTGGCCTGTGCCAACCGCTCCAGCCTGCCTGAGATTGCCGGTGATGCTGCGCTCTTTTTTGATGCGGAAGATGTGCAGGAAATGGCTGATACGATTCAGCAGGTGCTGGACGATGCCCGCTTACGCCAACTGCTGCAACAAAGGGGGCGACAGCGCGCGGCTGCCTTCAACTGGGAGGCGACAGCTAAGAAAACTGTGGATTGCTATCGCACGTTGACGGTAAATAGGCACGCTCGTTAATGAATAGCTTAATAAAAGAGGGAAATGGAGACGAATATAAGTAGCGTTTACTGGATTTTTATTTATCTTCTATATAAGGAGGGAAGACGATCCTTTGATGATGTTGCCGCGGCACGAACAACGCTACGCTCACGGTGCGCAATGACCCTATACGCCATGCGCCGATTTCGAGGTCGTCACCGAACCCTCTTGTGATTATCATATACAAGATAAAATCGTTGTGGGGATGAGATGACATCAATTCGTATTGTACTGGCAGAAGATCATAACGTTGTCCGTACGGCGGTCGCTTCTTTCCTTGCGCAACGCACGGAGATTGACGTCGTCGGCGAAGTTGCGGAAGGTGGCCCACCGCTGTTTGAGACTGTGGAGCAAACGCAACCAGATCTCCTCTTACTGGACGCAAACATGCCGGGCCACGAAATTGACGTCATCGATAGCACGTGCCGCTTGCGCGAGAAGTTTCCCAACATGCGCATCCTGATACTATCGGCCTATGACCGCCGTGATTACGTTGTGGGCTTGCTGAAGGCCGGGGCAGATGGCTATGTTCTGAAGGATGATGTATCGGACATGTTGGTCCGCGCTATTCGGACGGTGGCCAAGGGGGGCGAATGGGTCTCACCGCGGGTGGCCAATTTGCTGGTGGAATCGGTGCGCAGCCGGCACCAGGAGCCTAAGGAACTGCTGACAGAACGGGAAATCGACGTCTTACGGGCGATGGCGCGCGGCTATACCAACCGCAAAATCGGCGAAGAACTGTATATCACAGAGCAAACGGTCAAGAATCACGTCAGCAATATATTCGCCAAGCTCGGTGTCGAAACCAGGGTAGAAGCTGTGCTTTACGCACTGCGGCATGGCCTGGCTTCACCCGAAGCTTATGGTGATGACACTGTGTGAGGCAAGGACCAAAAGTATATCCGATGATATACCCGCTCCCTATAACGCG
>CAZRTM010000051.1:0-7720 GCA_964602995.1 uncultured Ardenticatenaceae bacterium | reverse complement strand
ATTGAACAATGAGCCGAAACCTCTGGCTCTACCTACTCCAGCACCCTCCGCCTTACTCTCATACTCTATCGCCAATCACCTGAGCCGGTGTTCTATGCTTGAGTTTATAGAAAGCCTACCTCCTATCCTTCAAGCGCTTGCCGGTACCGGATTTACCTGGTTCATGACTGCGGCTGGAGCAGCAACTGTCTTTCTGAGCCGTCAATTCAACAGGAAAATGCTCGATGCCATGCTTGGGTTTGCAGCCGGAGTCATGCTTGCCGCCAGTTATTGGTCACTATTGGCTCCAGCAATCGAGCTGTCGGCAGGCGGTCCGGTGCCCGTCTGGGTTCCACCTGTTATCGGATTCCTTCTGGGCGCTGCGCTGTTGCGCGGGATGGATATGATTCTGCCGCACATACATTTGCGCCCCGATAGCGTGGATCAGCGCGAAGGTATGGAGACAACGTGGAGACGAACGACGCTGATGGTGCTGGCCATTACCCTACACAACATCCCCGAAGGGCTGGCTGTTGGTGTGGCCTTTGGTGCGGCGGCAGCGGATTTACCAGTAGCTACTGTAGCCGATGCTGTGGCCCTGGCTCTGGGCATTGGCTTACAGAACTTCCCTGAAGCGGTTGCCGTATCAATGCCGCTGCGTAATGCTGGATTCTCGCGCTGGCGCAGCTTCTGGTATGGACAACTATCGGGGATTGTGGAACCGGTTGCTGGTGTTCTTGGCGTGGTGGCCGTCGTGTCATCACTGGCGATTCTGCCCTACGCCCTGGCATTTGCGGCCGGGGCTATGGTTTTTGTGGTGGTTGAAGATCTGATACCTGAGTCACAAAGCCACGGCAATACCGACATTGCTACCATGGGCACACTGCTGGGCTTTGCCGTGATGATGGTGCTTGACGTGGCTTTTGGTTAATCAGTAGTAACGCTGGCAAAGGAGTGTCCAAATCATGACGAATCGAAGGTTATTATTAGCGGGCGGCGGCGGTTGCGGGCTGTTGGGCCTCATTGTCGTAGCCATGTTGTGTGCGTTGCTGTTGGTACCTCTAAACTGGATCGCAGGCTTGCGCGGCGGCATTGTGCAAGAACAGCCGGAGAGAGTGGAAGAACCTGGCACCGCTGCCACCCGGCAGGCGGAAGTGGATCAGCAAGCTGAGGCGCAACAGACGATTGCGACTCTGCCCGCTGCTGAGGGGAGTAACGGCCTCCCGCAACCCTCCCTTTTCCCATCAGATCAAAGGGCAGCACAGCAAGAGACACTGCTGCCTGACTTATATGACCAGCTTAACCCTGGTGTGGTTTCCATCCAGACCTTTGTTGAGGGCAGTTTTGGTGGTCAGGGTCAGGGGCTTGGCGCCGGCTCAGGTTTCATACTTGATGAAGCCGGCCATATCGTTACCAACAACCATGTCGTTGCCGGAGCAGCTCAAATTACGGTTAAGTATTTCAACGATCTTGAAGTGGAGGCAACGGTCGTCGGCACTGATCAAGATAGCGACCTGGCGGTGCTCCGTGTTGAACAGCTTCCAGCCGATGTCCATCCGCTACCACTTGCCGACTCTGATAGCGTCAGGACGGGCGAATGGGTGATCGCGATGGGCAATCCGTTTGGCTTTGAAAGCAGTATGACTATTGGCATCGTTAGTGCCGTGGGCCGCTCCATTCCGTCAGGTGTGACTCCATTCAGCATTCCTGAAGCGATTCAGACAGATGCAGCAATCAATCCCGGT
Organism: uncultured Ardenticatenaceae bacterium; assembly: GCA_964602995.1. GTDB lineage: Bacteria > Chloroflexota > Anaerolineae > Promineifilales > Promineifilaceae > JAAYYY01. Next base: position 5,996 of record CAZRTM010000051.1, on the reverse strand, counting down.
AATTCTGGCGGCCCGCTTTTAAATCTTAACGGAGAAGTCATTGGCGTGAATGCCCAGATTCGCACGGATCCTGGAGTGCGGGCTAATTCGGGTGTTGGATTCGCCATTCCATCGAACGTGGTCAGGTTGGTTGCACCGGTACTGATCGAAGAAGGGCGCTACCAATGGCCCTGGCTCGGCGTAGAGGGTGTCGACGTTAGCTTATTTATTGCTCGGGAGTTGGGACTTGATAGCCAGAAGGGCGCCTACATTGGCAGAGTCGTGGATGGTGGTCCGGCGGCCCAAAGCGGGCTACGTAGCGATGATGTTGTTGTCGAAGTGAACGGGGAGCCGGTCGGAAACTTCACAGACCTGTTGGCAATCGTTGCCTTTAAGAACCCGGGAGAGCAGGTAGAAATGACGGTGATCCGCAATGGTGAACCACAAACGGTCAACGTTACGCTCGACGCCCGCCCAACTAACTTCAGACCCTAGACGTTATGTTGTGCGAATTGCCACCCTTGTTCTAAGGACGAAAAGATGTATGTTGAACGTGAGGTACACTCGTTAGAAGAGCAGAAAGAGATCTCCTATCGCCTCAGCAGACACATACTGCAAATGACCACCGATGCCGGTTCGGGCCATCCGTCCAGCTCATTATCGGCCATCGACGTCCTGGTTGCCCTTTACTTTGGGGGTATCCTGCGCTTTGATCCCAACCGGCCCCAATGGCCACAGCGAGATCGCTTTATTATGAGCAAGGGCCACGCTGCGCCTGCGCTTTACGCTGTGCTGGCGGAGGCTGGCTTCTTCGCAGTTGACCGGCTCTCAACGTTACGAGAGCTGGGTAGCCCGCTGGAAGGCCATCCCAATATGCGTGTCCTACCGGGGGTTGAAGCCTCCACCGGCTCATTGGGCCAGGGGCTATCCATCGGACTGGGACACGCATTGGCCGGCCTCATGAATGAGGAGCCATTTCGTGTCTACGTCATGATCGGCGATGGTGAGTCAGACGAAGGGCAGATTTGGGAAGCCGCTATGGCTGCCAGCAAGTACGAGGCAGACAATCTGGTGGCCATTCTCGACTACAACGAGTACCAGCAAACGGGACCGGTAGCCACCGTCATGCCCAGCCTGAGGCCAATTGCTGAGAAATGGCGCGCCTTTGGTTGGTGGGTGGACGATGTGGATGGTCACGATTTGCAGGCCGTTGGCTATAGCCTGCGCGCCGCACAGGAGGTCTCCGGTAGCCCGCAAATGATCATTGCCCACACCAAGAAGGGCAAGGGACTGTCGATCTTTGAGGCCGATGATGTCAATCGCCGTCATGGTGAGCCACTGTCTCCAGAAGAGCTGGAAGGTGCTCTGCAGGAATTGGATGAGCTGTATGCCATATAGAGCAACAGGGAGATAGCAGCATGAATATTGGCAAGAGTATCGACCTGGAGTATGGACCGCCAACCCGAGATGCTTTTGGGGAAGCGCTGCGTGATCTTGGTCACGAAAACCCGAACATCGTCGTTGTTGACGGCGACGTTGGCAACTCCACGCGAACCGACTATTTCGGGAAGGCGTTTCCTGAGCGCTTCTTCAACGTAGGCATCGCGGAGAGCAATATGGTTGGCGTGGCCAGCGGCCTGGCAGCAGCGGGCAAGGATGCGCTGGCCGCCAGCTTCGCCATCTTCCTGTTGGGCAACGCCTACGACCAGATTCGCATGAGCATCGCCTTCCCGCAGCTCAATGTGAAGTTGGTCGGCTCGCATAGCGGCATTAGCATTGGCGAGGATGGCCCCAGCCAGATGGGCATTGAGGACCTTGCCTTAGCAACCTCATTCCCCCATTTCACAGTGCTTGTGCCAGCCGACGCCTATGCCACTCGCGCCCTGACCGAGGCAATGTTTGCCATGACCGGCCCCGTCTATTTACGGACAGGGCGCCCCAAGGTTCCTCTCGTCTATGACCAGAATGGCGCTGAGTTCACCATCGGCAAGGCCAACCAGCTACGCGACGGTGAGGATGTTACCCTGATTGCCTGTGGTCTGATGGTGGCCGCAGCGTTGGAAGCTGCAGCCGAGCTGAGCAAGGAAGGGATTGAGGCCCGCGTTCTTGATATGCACACTCTGAAACCACTCGACGAAGAGGCTGTAGCGCGCGCCGCCCGCGAAACGGGCGCAATCGTGACTGCGGAAGAGCATCTGCTCAACGGTGGCCTGGGCGCTGCTGTGGCCCAGGCAGTGGCCACGCACCACCCGGTTCCTATGCGCTTTGTGGGCATTCAGAATACGTTTGCTGAATCGGGTAAAGCACAAGAGTTGCTAGAAAAGTATGGGTTAATGCCTGCTGATATCGTGCGTGCAGCCCGGCAAGCGGTGGAAGCGAAAAGGCAGGTGAGGTAAAGTGAATGCGCAGACAGCTATGAACAAAGACGAAAAAGCACAAGCAATACAGCAGATCGCGGAAGCGGTTGAGAAGTTGAGTGAATCCCCGCTCTACGAATACAGAGTGAAGAACAGCTACCTGTCCGTCGTTGGCGACGGCGATGTGGACGCCGATATCATGTTTATTGGTGAAGCGCCCGGCAAGCAGGAAGCAAAACAGGGGAAGCCGTTTGTCGGCGCCTCGGGCCGTGTTCTGGATGAGCTGTTGGAAATGATTGAGTTGGATCGCCAGGCGGTCTACATTACCAATGTGGTGAAGGACCGGCCGCCGGAAAATCGCGATCCCAGCGTTGAGGAAATCAACCTTTATGCGCCGTTTCTCTGGCAACAGATCGAAATCATCGAACCGAAGGTCATTGCGACGCTGGGTCGTTTCGCCATGGAATTTGTGCTGAACCAGTTCAACCTGCCGCTGAAGGTAGAGAAGATCTCCGATTTGCACGGCAAACCAATCGCGGCCAAATGGAATGGCATGGAAGTAACCATTATCCCCCTGTATCACCCCGCCGTGGCCCTATACAACCGCAATCAGCGCAACACTTTAGAAGAAGATTTCAGAACCATAAAGCGATATATCTAGGCGTGCCTAGTTTTCGGGTCCAGCTAATCTCGCTTCACTCCCGTCCGGGCACATGCCGCTCAATATCGTTGCGCACCGCGTAAGTGGCCGCTTCAATACGGTTGTTGAGACCCAGCTTGGCCAGAATGGCGCTGACGTGATTGCGGACCGTCTTCTCGGCTAACATCAGCTCGTCCGCAATCTCGCTGTTCGACTTCCCTTTTGCCACTTCTGCCAGAATCTCCATTTCACGCGCTGTCAGGTCCTTGAAGGCGGCGGCAGCACGCTCCATCTCGTGTTGCCGCACACGCTCGATTACGCGCTGGGTCACGGAGGGGTCAAGCAGTGCATCTCCCTGCCGCACTGCTTTCAGGGCATCAATGAGCGGCCGGTTTCCGACCTGTTTGAGCACGTAACCGCTGGCCCCGGCCTGCAAAGCGCGGAAGATAAGGTCGTCGTCGGCGTAGGAGGTGAGCATAATCACTTTTGTTTCGGGCCAGCGCCGGGTAATTTCACGGCAGGCGTCGATTCCGCTTTCGCCCGGCATGCGGATGTCCATCACGACAACATCGGGCCGGTGTTCTCGCACTGCCTCCAGTGCCTCGCTGCTATTGCCCGCTTCGGCCACCACCTCCACCCAACCCAAATCCTCAAGCAGCGTCATCATGCCCAGCCGGACGACCTCGTGGTCATCGACCAGCACAACGCGCACTTTTGCGCGCATATTTGCGCGCATATTTGCGTTAGTAGTTTCCGTCACAGAACCTCCCATGGAACGGTGAGCAAGATTCGGGTTCCTTTGCCCGGCGCAGAGTCAAACTCAATCTGCCCTTCTAGAAGCCGGGCGCGGTCACGCATATTGCGTAAACCATACCCCAACTCCTGCTCACGAGCTATGAAACCTTTGCCATCATCGGTGACCTCCAACAAGAAGTGGCCATCCTCGGCAGAAGCGCGCACTCTTACGTGGCGCGCCTGGGCATGGCGTGCAGCGTTTGACAGGGCTTCGCTGACAATAGCCAGCACGTGGGTTGTCTCTGCTGGATTGAGATGGGTATTCTGCGGCAGATCGAAATCCAACTCGACTTCCATGAGAGCAGCGAGACTGGGATCGCTGGTTTGCGCCCGCAACCCTTCAAGCAGTGAAGGGCTGTCGGGCTGCGAGCGCAGCTCAGTCATATAAACTCGTAGCGAATCAATCGCCTCATTGAGCGCCGTCATGGCCCTGTCCAGGCGCTGGCCAACGACGCTATCGTCCTCAACCTTGTGCCGCGCAGACTCTATAATCAATCCTGCGGTGTAGACCCGCTGTATTGCCCCATCGTGTAACTCGCGACCAATTCGCTCGCGCTCAGCAGCCAGGCTCTGCTCAATTTCCATCTGCTCGATGAGGCGGTCAACCTCCACATCGAACACTTCCATCGCTCGTATAACCGTAATTGCCATAACCAGGCCAGTAAGCGAGCGGAATACGGGAACAGGTACACCAATGAGGTTAAGGACAAGAGACTGATTGAGGCGCCGGGCCGGAAAGAAGTCGGCGAAGGGAACCACCAGGCCACTGAAGAAAGCATAGGCTACGAGCGCCAACCCTGCTATACGTAGCATTTTATAAATGTAGTCAAGTTGTAACGGGCGGATTTGCCGTTCGGCCTGATAGCGAAGGCCCCAGGCGGACAACAGCGCGCCGGGCAGAGCAATCAGGTAACGCGCCCAGACAGAGGAGTACTGTTCCCATAGGCCTATGCCGGGCCGCGCCCACACCGCGTAGCCGATTATGAGCACGGCCCAGAGTCCGGTCACAACCGACGGCGCCAGGCGCGCTACGGGCCAGCGGTCCTGTACCAGATCCGCGCCAAACTGGAACAGTGCCCAAAAGGAAATACCCAGGAGGGCGATGCGAATAACGATCAGAAAAGCAACAGCTTCGGCACTGAGATATGCGGCCTGAATTGGAACCAGTAAGAGGCCCCACTCATGGAACCCATGTGTCAGCCCAAAGAGCGCCAGCCAGTGTAGGCTGCGGGCCAGTTCCAATCGGCTGTGGCGGCGAGATTGCAAAGCAACAGCCAGGCCCAGGATGAAGAAAACCTGTCCGTAAGCGAAGAGAACGACTTCACTGTTCAGGTCGAAGAAGTTGCGTATCGTTTCAACCATCAAATTGTCATCACGGTTAGATAGCGGTGCTTCGTCATCTCACAGGTTCGCCTATGCCGCCAACACACGATGCGCCCGATTCAGGCGCATGCGCGCTGAGCCGGTAGCGAGCAATAAACTGCATAAGTCTTGTGTCCGTTACTGATGACAATTCTAACTGGACTCCCCATGCTGTCACAACTATTGGGCTGGTCTGATCGGGATATGGGCTGAGTAATACATACTTCTCGCCGCGGAGCAGGTTCTCGAGGGAGTGAACAGCAGCGGCTTCCAGCTCGGGTTGGTAAGTCACCCAGATAGCGCCGTGTGCCAGCGTGTGTAACGCGTTTTCGTTGGCTACTGGTTGCCTGTAGATGCCGCAATTCTGCCACACATCCCCGGTGGCGCCTATGGCCGGAGGCAGGATGTTGCCAGAGAGGGGTGACGCCGGCGCCAGGTGGACGACGCCTGGTATTTCACCATCAGAGAAGCGGTCGAGCAGCGAAACCAGTCCAAAAGTGACAGTAAAGATGATGAGGAGATATAGCAGTTGCCGGTCCGATAGTCGTCTGTGCTTTTTAGGATCTTGTTGGTAGGTTAATTGGGTTTCCATTACGTTTGCACCTGAATAACTGTGTTACCGCTCTGAAACTATCTCTCTCTTCAAACAAAACAGGGCGACGTGTGTCGCCCTGTTCTCAAATAGCACATTCGCTTCTACTCAGTCGCCTGCCGCGGTTTGAGTGCCAAGGCGAGGGGGAGCGCTGGCCTCGTTGCTGATGGGGCGGTCCCAGGGCGTGCCCAGCAGGGGCAGCAGGTAGTAGTCCAGGCCGATGTAGCCAGCGATTTTCCAGGCCAGGATGAGACCCACCGCCACCAGGAAC
>CAZRTM010000050.1:15895-28340 GCA_964602995.1 uncultured Ardenticatenaceae bacterium | reverse complement strand
CTGGATCGACTCGCGGCCCATGTGGAACCAGCACAACTACCATGTGACCAACATCAATGACGATTGGAGCGTGCCGCTCAACGAGCCGGATAGCTGGGCAGTACACAACACCTACCGCACGCAGACGCCACAGCGTGATCCTGCCCCTTCCTATCGCGTGGAAGTGACCCACACTGTGGGGCTGGACGGCGTAACGGTTCTGCCCGGCAGCTTCTCCAGCCAGCCGGGCGGCACGCCGCCGCTCTACTACTGGGAGTACCAGCTACAGGCGCACACACCAGACAGCGAGATCACCTTCCAGAGCGAGCTGGCGGACATGCGGCCGGGTGAAACACGCCAGGTAAACCAGGGCACCGAAATTGCCTATCGCCTGCCGTCCGGCTGGAACTGGCTGGAGCTGCCACCACTCTATGTCAGCGCGTCGCATATCATCGAAATCGACCCGCTGTCCCAAGCTATGGGCGCTGGGGGGGTGACGACCTATGACGTCACGCTCACCAATCCGGCCGGCGCGGCTGATGTCTACACACTCACCGTTAGCGGCCTGCCCGATGAATGGGTCAGCCTACCGGAACCGGTGGAAATTGCCGCTAATGACAGCGTCACGGTCGCTCTGCAAGTAACTGCGCCCGAAGATGCCGGTACTGACCTCTGGCCCTTTGCCGTCGTCGTCGAAAACGAAAGCGGCGGCGTGGACCAGGCTGGCGCGCTGCTGGAGGTGATCGACGCCCTTGACATCTCCGTCAGCCCCATCCAACAGACAGCTACCGTGGGTGAGGTCGTGACCTACACACTGACGGTGACCAACCATGAGGATGTGGAGCGCACCTACGACCTTTGGGCCGCAGGCATGGCAGATCTCTCTATCCCGGCGCAGGTAACGGTGCCCGCCAATGACAGCGCCGGGCTGGAGATCCAGGCCAGCGCTGCCCAGAGCGGCCCGCAACCGTTCACTGTCTACGCCGGCGGACCCGCGGCGGATAGCGCCAGCGCCGTGCTGGTGGCAACCGGCAACTGGAACGTGAATCTGGCGCTCAATCCGGACCCGGCGGTGACCGGTCCCGGCGCCACGGCCTTGCTAGACCTGACGGTAACCAATCTGGGTGACACGGCGGATAGCTACGAGCTGGCGCTGGAGCTGCCCGATGGCTGGTCGTACACGCTGGATGCCAACGGCGCGGAGGCCAGCACCGTCACCATACCGCCGCAGGTGTTCAACAGCGCCCGCCTGGACCTGGCGCTCACCCCGCCGCTAGACGCCCCAGCGGGCGAGTACATCATCACGGCAACAGCTACCTCGCTGGCCCAACCGGCCCTGGTTGCCAGCGCCAGCGGCACGGTGGAAGTGCTGGAGCGTGGCGTGCAGGTGGAAATCGAGCCGGCGAGCAGCATCCTGCACCCCACGGCCAGCGGTACCTGGCAGGTGAAAGTGACCAACACCGGCAGTATTGCCAGCAGTTACTGGCTGACGGCAACAGGCATCGTCGGCCCCAGCGGCGAGTTCGCGACCAACCCGGTGGCTCTCGACCCTGGCCAGTCGACCACTGTGGCCTTTAGCGCCGGTCCCTTCGACTTTGCCCTGCCCACCACATACCCCTTCAGCATCGCCGCCACGGCGCAAGAGGACGAACGCATCCACGCCGAAGACACGGCCGCGATCACCTTCGAAACATACGAAGCGGTAGAAGTGGCCTGGCAGCCACCGTCTCAGTCGGTTGTCGATACCCTATCGGCCACCTTCCTGTTGGTCATCACCAACACCAGCAACGTCCCAACAACCTATGACCTGGATCTGGACGCACCCAACCTGCGTGGCGAGCTGCCGCTGGACTCCATCACGCTGCCGGCCAAATCCGTAGCGCTGCTACCGCTGACGGTGGAAGCGAATGGTCCAGGCGTCCACACCTTTAATGGTTCGGCCACGGCCGCGCAAACCAACGACGAGGACGCAGCCACGCTCATCATCGAGTACACCAGCGAGCCGCCTATCGTCGACGCCGGCCCCGACCAGACGGTGAACGAAGGAGATGAAGTTGTCTTCTCGGGCAGCGGCAATGACCCGGACGGCGGCGCGCTCTCGATTCACTGGGACTTCGGTGACGGAGGGACAGTCAGCGGCGTCTTTAGCCCACGCCATACCTATCTCGACGACGGGAACTACCTGGTCACACTGACGGTCAGCAATGAAGCGGGTCTCAGTACAACCGATACCCTGTGGGTCACAGTGGAAAACGTGGCGCCCATCGTCAACGCTGGCCTCGATCAGACGGTTAATGGTGGCGACGTGGTTCAGTTCAGCGGCTCGTTCAGCGACCCCGGCGTCCTGGATACACATACCATTCAGTGGCAATTCGGCAACGCCGGCAGCGCCAGCCACACCCTGACGCCCACCTTCATCTTCGGTGAACCCGGTGTCTATGAGGTAACGCTGACTGTGACGGATGACGATGGAGGAGTTGGCAACGATACCCTGACGGTAACGGTGGAATCGACCGGCTACAACATCATCTTGCCGATTATCCATCGGGAATAGGTTATCTGGTGCAATAGCAACAAAAACGCCCGGCCTCATACCGGGCGCTTTTGTTGGATAAGTGATTGGGACAGTGGCTCAGGATAGTTGTCGGGTTAAGTGAGCCGCGGTCAGGTAGAGGTAATGGCGAGCACGGTCGTCGAGGTTGTTGTGCTTGAGTGCGCCGAGGCAGGAGAGGTAGAGAGCCAGCCAGTATTCACGCGGCTGGCGCGGATCAAAGAGGCAGCGGCAGGCGATTTCTTCGACCTTCGCCAGCAACGGTTCGCTATTTTGTGCCAGCGCCGCCAGCAGGGCGTCGGGCGTGACTAAGCGTGAGGGCAGCAGGTGGGCTACTATTTCTGCGCCCAGGTGCGCGAAGTCGAAGAGGGTATGGCCCTGGCCTGTCCTGGCAAAGTCGATGAGCCACACAAAGCCGCCTGGCCCCACCAATATATTCTCCAGATTGAGGTCGCCGTGCACGATGGAGCGCGTCCCCGAAAGCGTCTGGCTCAGGATAGCCGGCAGCGACGCCAATGGGTCAGGCAACCCATAGCGCTCAAAAGAGGCCGTCCATCCCTGTAGCAGGCTCTGGCGCGTGGCCACAATGCGCCCGGATGCCGCACTGGGCATCTCTGGCCCCAGCCAGCGCAGGCGCAGAGGTGGATGACCGGCCGCCGCCTCTCCTTGCAACGCTAACTGCTGCCCGCCATTCTTGCGCTCCACCACTGTGAAATGGCGCAGCGTGATCGTCTCTCCAACCCCAAAGCCATCCTCAAAGGGTGAGGCGCGCCCGTCGAGGGTGGGGCCATTGCTCTTTGCCGGCTCCAGGTAGTAGTGAGCCGGTAGTTTGCAATCGTACTCCTGCGCCAGTCGAAACGTATAAGGCCGTCGCTGCATCCACCAGTTAGGGCCAAACGTCTGGAAAAGCGTTTCCAGCAGCTCAGGCCCTGCTCCATCCTGCAGCGCCTGGCGCAGGCTGACCGGCTGCTGGCCCGGGGAGCCGATGAATGTATAGCGTAGGGCAGCGAGTGAGCCGGCGCCGTTTGAACCTCGTGTTCGTCCCTCGGCCATCACTGGGCGGCCTTGAATGCGGGCCGTCACCGGCGGCAGCGTGTGCTCGACGTACGTTTCGTAATTGTCATACTCGCGCAAAATCGTCTCCGGATCGCCCATTTTGGCAATGGTGTAAGCGTCGGAGCCGCCATCAGGGCGAATGGGCAATACGAGAAAAGTGCGCGCGCCGGAATAACCAGAGTGAAATTCACGTTCCACCGCTGCCCGGTCATACCTACGGAAGAGAGCCTGCAACAGCGTCCGCTCTGGCTCATCCAACGTGAGCGAAGGGTGTGGCTCCAGTTGCAGCCCACGGTCGGGCCGTACACGGCGCAAAGGTTGCTTTCTGGCCCGTCCGCGTGTCATCAAGGGAACAGTCAGCGTCAGCCCTAACAGGAGGCCTACTATCCCCATCATCATAGCCTGGCCTGTCGTCAGCCCTAGCAGGCTGACCACCTGCACATCCAGGCCCCGCGAAAAGGCGTTCACCTGCCGGCTGGGCAGAGAGCGCCCTGGTTCGGGCCGCCACTGGATGGCCAGGTTGACCGACAGCCGCTGCTGGCCCGTGCTGCGCGGGCTGACAGTCCAACGCCACGTCAGCGGCCGGTCTGGCTGCCAATCTTGCGGCTGCTCTCCCTGTGGCGAGAGGTCAAAACCGACGCCGTCCAGCCGCGCCACGGCCAGCATCTCATAGCCAGCCCTCTGCTCCAGCGCCAACGTCTCCGTCACTATGCGGTGTTCGGGGAACTCCGTCGTCACCACGTAGCCTTCTTCGCTGGGCAGCAGCGACAGGCGCACCACGTCCGATTCGCCCAGACGCATGCGCGGCGGCCATTCCACCTCCGCCATATGCTCCAACGCGGCCGGCGTCGCCAAAGCCCCCTCCTGAGTAGCAATTGGCGTCACTGCTACTGTAGTCGGTGGTGGTGCGGTCGTTGCCGGCTCCTCTTCCTCCCCGGCGGCAGGTAGTTCTTCTGTGGGTGATGGTTCGGCTCCAGGCATATCGCCGCCACAGGCCGCCAGAAAGAGAGCGAGCAGTAAAAGCAGGAGCAGCGTTCGCGCCTTCACACCACACCTCGCGGCAGCAACCAGGCGTCAGGGGGTACACGGGGGATGGAGGGCAAGGGCACGCGCTGCAACGCCGTCTCCCCGGGCCACAGAGCATAGGCCAGCAGAAGCAGCGAAAGTACGAGGATGGTCAGACCGAGGAAGGTCAGGAAACGATGTGTGCGGCGCGGCATGCTCCAGTTCCACGAATAAAGTTAGTGAAGCGTAGTATACCATACCGTTGCCGTCGCTTGCCCCTGTCTGGCCTCGCTGGTACGCTTTGACCAGCTATGAGCGCCTGGGACAACTTTCCATCTAACTATCGCCAGGCAGAAGTGTGCGGCATCCTGCGCGCCGTCCGCGCCGGCGCATGCGTGTCGCTGTTAGGTCTCAGCGGCGCGGGTAAGAGCAACCTGCTCGGCTTCCTGGCCCACCGTTGCAACACGACCCAACATCCGTTGGCCCTGGTCGATTGCAACCGGCTGCTGGAACACACCCCTGCCGCTCTACTGCAATTGTCCCACCGTGTGCTGGGAGAAACAGTCGCCGGTTCGCCAGCAGACCCCTTTGAAGCGCTCAACCAGGCTATCAACATTCGCCTGGAAAGGGCCGCAACCCTCACCCTCTTCTTCGACCGCTTTGATATCTTCGCCAGTGACGAGTTCCTTCCCCTGCACAATGCCCTGCGCTCTCTGCGCGACGCGCACAAATACCAGCTGGCCTATCTCTTCGCCACGCGCCGCCCCCTGCCGCCTACCAGCGAACTTGCCGAACTGGTGCAGGCCAACACTGTCTGGCTGGGTCCGCTTTCCGAAGCGGACGCCCGCTGGAACGTCGAGCGCTTCGCCCGCCGCCACGGTGAGCGCTGGAGTGAGGAGACGGTACAACAAATTGTGTGGCTTTCCCAGGGTTACCCCTCATTCCTCAAAGCCGCGTGTGAAGCCTTCGCCGCAGGCACAGCGCTGGCGGACCTGACGCGGCACCCGGCCGTGCAGGCGCGCATCGCTGAGTTCTGGCTAGATGAGCCAACGGCGGAGCAGTTGAAAGCGTCGCGCCTATTAGAGCACCCATTGCTCCAAGGCCATGGTGCGGCGACGGCCAGCCCCCTGACAGCCAAGGAGCAACTGCTGTACGATTACCTACAGGCACACGCCGGACAGGTATGCGACAAGGACGACCTGATCCGCGCCGTGTGGCCTGAGGACGCCATTTATGAAGAGGGGGTGCGCGATAGCAGCCTGGCCCAGCTCGTGCGCCGCCTGCGCCTGAAGGTGGAGCCAGATCCGTCAAAGCCGCGCTTAATTGAGACGGTGCCGGGGAGAGGGTATCTGTTTCGGAAGTAGGCACAGCGTCAAATCTACCCGTCGTTTTCTCGCCGCAAAGAAACGGAAGGCGCAAAGGGTGATATCGGGTAGTTCTCCTAAGCGGCGGGTTGCTGCCACTCGCTCAACAGAGCGATCACATCTTCCTGCTCATACTCCCGCGCCATATCCAGCGGGGTGCGCCCTCGGGAATCTGTGGCCGAGGGGTCCGCGCCGTGGTCCAGGAGCAGGCGGGCCATTGCTTCGTGGCCGTCCATCGCTGCGGCGTGCAGAGCTGTGAAGTCGCCCTGCTGGCGGGCATTCACGTCCGCACCGTGTTGCAGCAGCGCCTCAATGACGCGCACGTTGCCGTTGGCGGCGGCGGCGTGAATGGGCTGGATGCGCTGGCCGTTCTGGGCCACGGCGTTGACATCTGCGCCATGTTCCATCAGCCACAGGGCCAACGCTTCGTGGCCGAAGAAACAGGCCAGTTGCAGGGGCGTAAAGCCGTCTGGCGCGACCTCGTTGACGTAGCCATCCCACTGCGCCACCAGAGCTTCGATTGTCTCCTGCCGGCCGAGCGCCGCTGCCATGAAGACATCCAGCTCAGGGCAGGCTGCGGCCAGTAGCTGCGCAATCTCATTCTGCCCATGGTAGACGGCCTGTAGCACTAGAGACAGCCCCGTGTTATCCACAGCCGCCCCCAGGTCGGGGTTGGCTTCCAGCAGCGCGTTTACCTGCTGCACATCCCCATTTTTGACCGCCTGGAACAGCTCTTGCGCCTGCTGCACAACAGTGGTAACCGTTGCGGCCGACTCTTCAATCGTCCGTGCTACCTCTTGTCGCCGTTCCAGACCGAGGTCCGGCGCACCTATCAGGATACTTTCCACTGCGGCCAGCGCCTGATAGACCAGCCTCAGCAGACGGCGCGCTTCGTTAGGCCCACGCCCCAGCGCCTCCAGTGCCTTTTCAGCCTGAACGGTGTGCTGGCGCAGGTGAGCGTCGAAACGGTGAATGCGATACTGCAGGGAAAAAGGCTCATCCTCCCACCACAGCGAAGGACCCTCGATTTGCTCGTCGTCGATAACAGCGAACTCGCTTAACGCGCGCCAGTGCAGGCGGTCGAAGTAGTCCAGCAAATCTTGCAACGCGCCTTCTTCATAAAGCGCCAAAAAATCTTTACGCGGCCCGACGACGCGATCCACTTCTCCCTCGGGCAGGCGAGAGGATAACGTTTCCTCGCTATGCTGCCGCCGAAGGCCATAATGAACCAGGGTGAAGAAGGTTCTTTGTGTATTGATCGTGTGCGCCAGGATGTCGCGCAAAGACCACTCCCCAGGACCCGGTAGCTGGTCGAATATTTCGTCATCAGCCGGCAGCAGGACTGCCTGCAGGTCGCGATAGGCGGCATGGTAAGGGGCGAGGGCGCGTTGGGCGCGGGTGCGTGTCTGGCCCTGCACCGCCCGTTCAAGCGCCAGCTCCACCTCCAGCTCGCGCAACTCCTGGCAAGCGCGGAAGAGGGCAAAGCGCACCCCTTCCTGATGCGCCCGCCAGCGCCAGGGCTGTGACAGCTCTCCATCGCTCAAATTCTGCGTCGCTTCAGCCAACCTGCTAACTGCCGCCGCTAATTCTCCCTGCTGCATAAGTTCCTCCTTATTTGTTTTTGCCACGAATTACACGAATTGACACGAATTTCTTGTAGGGCTTTTCAAGCCAGCTACTATTCGCTGCTGGCTGATCCCACTCTTCGTTTGGACCAATAATTCGTAAAATTCGTGAAATTCGTGGCAAAACCCAGACTACTCGGGATTGGCGAAGATTTCGTGGATGTTGCCATCGGGGTCGGCGAAGAAGGCGGTGCGCTGGCCCCAGGGCATGTCGGCCGGTTCTTTGATGGGCGTTGCGCCCTGCTGCACGATGCGCTGGAACTCACTATCGACATCGGCCGGGGAGTTGCAGGGGAAGGCCAGTTCAAAGGCGTGGCGTGTGCCGCCACTTTCCTCATAAGCTGGGTGACCGGTGGCGCGTGCCAGCTCGGAGCGGTGACAAATCGAAAAGCGTACACCGCCACCACCAAATTCACAGTAATTGTCGAGCTGGCTCTTTACGGGGAATCCAAGCACGTCGCGGTAGAAAGCAACCATACCCTCAACATCGTCGGTAAGGATCGTAATCAGGTCAATACGTGGTTCCACCATCACGTCTCCGTTTCCAAGGTATTGCAATAATTCTGGCACATAGGGGCGGTCCTGGTGACAGCAGCAGTGTAGCACAGACGTTCTACCAGAGTCAACCGCCCCAGCTTAAAGATTTAATATGCCAGGTACAGGCTTCGAGATCAGCTAGCCACGTCCTTAGAACGACGGAGCAAAATATAGAGGCCTACCAGAATCAGGAAGACGGGCCAGAATCGCCCCAGCCACTCCAGTGCAGTGAAGGCCACGCCGCCAAAGATGCTGGCGGCGCCGATCAGGCCTATAATCCCACCCGGAATGACCGCCCACCAGTGATTGTCACCGGTCACCAGCGACGAGACGATTGGAATCAGGAACCAGCCCAGGGCGAAGGCCAGCATGAATATGCCTCCCTGGAAGTCGCCTCCAGTGTCGGCGAACGGTCCCACCGTGATCAGCAAGGTGCCCAGGCCCAGACCGCTGAGGATACCGCCAGGAATCATCAGTCCCGACTCGCGGGTGACGATGCCCCAGGCAAAGAAGATCAGCCCCAGCGCGGGCAAGATGAGCAACCCCAACCATTCACCGAACTCGATAAACTGCGCGGCAAGCGCCAGAAGACCGATTACGATCAAGACGATGCCGCCAAAAATTCCGCTTCTTTTTCCCTCTTTCATCTCATGCCTCCTCATGCTCATTAACCAGCCGTACCTGCAACTCTTTACGCAGCGCAATACCAAACGTTGTACTGCCCACCGCTCAGTATAAAATATGTATGGCCCTGCCATCCCTGTCTTTTGTCATCCCTTACAACGATAATACACACCCCACCTGGCCAACCATCCAACTGTCCACCCCACTAACACAACTCATATAGACATCCCTGCTCCAATTTTTTACCATGTTCCTATGGACTATGAGCTTCCGATATTTCCTCTGAATACGGTGCTCTTTCCGGGGATGCCGCTTTCGTTGCACATTTTCGAAGAGCGCTATAAGGCGATGATCCACGAGTGTGTGGAGAATGGCCGGCCGTTTGGTGTGGCGCTGATTCGCGATGGGGTGGAAGCCCTTGGGCCGCTTGCAGAGCCATATCCTGTGGGATGTACGGCCGAAATCGCTCAGGTGCAGCCGCTGCTGGGCGGGCGCATGAACATCCTGGTCGTAGGCCGCGAGCGCTTCCGCATTCTAGACCTGCAACGAGGCGCCAGTTATCTAAAAGGGTTGGTACAAAGCTTCCCGCTGCACATAATTCCTGGAGAGGATCCCACCGCTTTCTGCCGCGCCCTGCGCCCCTGGGTAGAAGAGTATCTGATGCTGCTCAGCGACGCCGGCGATGTTGACTTTGACCTGGAACAGCTACCCGGCGAGCCACAGGCGCTGGCCTACCTGGCCGCCACCGTCCTGCAGATCCCCAACGAACAAAAGCAAGCGCTCCTATCCGTCCCCACCGCCTCCAACCTGCTCACTGAGATGCAATCTCTCTACCGCCGCGAACTCCCCCTCCTCCGCCGCCTCCTGGCCGAAGACGACACCGCCCCAGAAGGGCCGGGGCCGTTTTCGTTATCATAGAGATTGGAGATTGGAGATTAGAGATTGGTTGATTGGAGATTGATTTTTTGCCGCAGATGAACGCGGATGAACGCAGATTTTTTTCTTTTATAAATTATCTGCGTCCATCTGCGTAAATCTGCGGCAAAAAAATCTCCAATCTCTAATCTCCAATCCTCCAATCCCCCCTACACCCCATACAGTTCGCCAAACTTCCTCTTCAGGTAGTTGATATACGGATCGATGGAGAGAGGGGCGCCGGTGACGCGTTCGATTAGTTCGTCGGCTGTGAATTTGCTGCCGTGTTGGTAGATATTTTCGCGCAGCCAACTGTGGAGGGTGTCGAAGCGGCCCTCGCCGATCTGGTCAATGATTTCGGGATGGGCCTCCAGGGCAGTCCGGTAGAAGGTGGCGGCCATGACGTTGCCCAGGGTGTATCCGTGGAACGCACCGCCGATGAAACCAGCATACCAGTGTACGTCCTGCAACACGCCGTCGCTGTCGTCCTCAGAGCGGATACCCAGGTCCGATTCATAACGCGCGTGCCAGGCGTCGGCCAGATCGGCAACCGCCAGCCGCCCTTCCAGCAGCTCCAGCTCCAGATCGAAACGGATCATGACATGCAGGTTATAGGTCACTTCGTCGGCGTCGGTGCGGATCAACGAACGCTGCACCTTGTTTATGGCGCGATAGAACTGGTCTAGCGAGACGTCGTTGAGCTGGCCGGGGAATGTTTCTTGTAGCTGAGGATAGTAATGACGCCAGAAGGGCAGGCTGCGCCCCACCTGGTTTTCCCACAGGCGCGATTGGCTTTCGTGCACGCCGGCCGAAGTGCCGCCGGCCAGCGGCGTTCCCTCGAGGGCGTGGTCAATGCCCTGCTCATAGAGAGCATGCCCCGCTTCGTGCAGCGTGCTGAACAGCGCTTCGCTCAGGTCATTGGTCTTGACGCGAGTGGTAATGCGCACGTCGTCCAGCGAGAACTTGGTCATGAAGGGGTGCGGCGTCTTGTCCAGACGGCCGCGGTTAAAATCATAGCCATACTCCTCGGCAACGCGTCGCCCAAATTCTATCTGCTCCGGTTCGGGGAAGGTGCGGTGTAGGAAAGAGTCATCCACCGGATCCTTTTCCCCAATCGCCTCCACCAGCGGCACCAGCTCGGCGCGTAACTGCGCAAAGAGCGGCCGGATGGTCGAAACTTTCATGCCATAATCGGAGAAGTCGATGAGCGGGTCGGCAATATGCTCATAACCCGGGAAGAAGTTGGCCAACTTGCGGCTCAACTCCAGCGTTTTTTCCAGATAGGGCAGGGTGGCGGCGAAATCATTCGCCGGCCGGGCCTGGGTCCAGTTACTGTACGATTTCGCCACGTGCGCATAAAGCTCGGCGGCGAAACTGGGCGGCACCTTCAGCAACCGCTCATACTGCCGCCGCGTCACCCGGATGAGGCTGGCGTCGTCGGAGTCATAGGGCAGTTGTTCCGCATACGGTTCCAACTCATCCAAAAGGCGACCGACCTCAGCGTCCGTGAACTTCTCCTGGGCCAGCTGCGACAGCGTCGCCATCTGGCGACCGCGAGCCTCGGCTCCGGCCGGCGGCATATAGGTGGATTGGTCCCAACTCAACAAAGAAACGGCCGACTCCAGATCATTCACTTCCTGCAGGCGGCGCTTCAGTTCCTTCAACTTTTCTTCCATGTATTACTCCTTCTTATCTGGCAAGTGGAGCGATTGTAACATGGGAAAAAGAAGGAACCAAAGCTCTCGACATCTCTATCGTCTCGAACCTTGACTATTTCGAGGCCTCGACATGGTCGAGACCCTGACCATGTCGGGACCTCGACCACATCGGGGCCTCGACCACGTCAAGACCCGGTCCTGATCCAGGCTTACTCGCCTACATCCAGGACAATCTCACCCAGACCGCCTTCCACACGGATATTCAGCGTCGTCTCGGCTTCACCATAGGCATCATTGACGTACGCATTGCCATCCTGCTGCAGATTATTGACGTTGACATTACCAATACCCTGATCCACTTCCACGCGCACGCCGCTGCTGGAAGGCAACAAAAGGCTCAGGCGGCCCACTCCGCCGCTAATATCGGCATCCAGATCCTGCTGCCACTCCTCGCTGAGGTCAAGTTCAACCTCACCCGCACCCATTTCCACATCAAGGTCCGACAGCGTGCCACCCAGGTCAATGTCCACATCACCGGCGCCCGTTTCCATGCGCAAGCTTTGCAGATCCAGATCAGACAGGTCCATGTCGCTTTCGCCGGCGCCTAGCTGAATATCTAGCTGCAGCGGGACGTCGTCAGCCAGACTAATATCCCACTGGTTCTGAAACCGACTATCGGGAATCCTGAAATCATCGTCCATACCAGGTTGCAAAACGGTCAATACACCTTCGTTTCCCTGCATCTCATAGCTGATTTCCGGCTCCCAGTTGGCGACGTTGTAGGAAAATTCGGCATTCATCAAATCTGAAGCGCCCCCACTCAGATTCAAGCGCCCGGCTCCCATTCTCAGCTCCACGCGGGCGCTTTCCGCTCCGCCCAACTCAACCGTTTCCGTATCTGTCTGCAAATCCCCGACGCGTACCCGCCCAATACAGGCTGTTGCAACCAGCATTGCCAGCGCCAGAGTAACCAGTTGAAGTAACTTTCGCTTGTGTACCATTATCTGTTCTCCTTATTCGCCCAACTTAATCACCCAACTGAAGAGCGCTCAACCAGCAATTATTCATGTTACACATTCTGCACCCTCCACACCTCCGCCATTGGAATGAATTTTTGCAGGCCCCTGCTTT
>CAZRTM010000050.1:7127-15795 GCA_964602995.1 uncultured Ardenticatenaceae bacterium | reverse complement strand
TTTACAGGCCTTTGCTTTACAAGCCTCTCACCTGTCGCGAAACCTGTACCTGCCAAAGCGATCCTCCATTCCTGGTATAATGCAGTTGTACAAAAGGAAAGATTGCTATGATCTTGCACCAACGCTGGTCCCGACTTCGATTCTGGTTCCTGCCGATCCTGTTTCTGCTGGCAGGCGCTGTCGCCGCGCAAAGTGGCTCTCCCGTCACGTACACACGGTACGACGTGACAATCGAGCTGCAGGAAGATGGCCGATTCCACGTGCGCGAAGAGCAGCAGATCCGCTTCGAGGACACCTTCCGCACCGCCTTTGCCGAAATTCCCCTGGACTACGTGAGTGACATACAGAACGTCACCCTCAGCATGCCAGAGGAGCCATTTCGGGAAGTGGGCGGCGAACCGGCCGTCCCTGGCACTTATAGCGTAAACTACGAAGCGAACGCCATCTTCGTCGACTGGGCCTATGAACCGACCCGCGCCGGCGAAGAACGCACGTTCATTTTGGAATATGACGTGGTGGGCGGACTGTGGGTTTATGAAGACGGCGACATCTTAGAGTGGCGCGCCATACCCGAAGACCGCAGCGGCGTGCCCGTTCTGGAAAGCACCGTCACCGTGCGCCTGCCGCAGCAGGTAGAGGCTGAGACGCTGCAATTCGACGCCTTCGGCCCTGCTTTCACTGTCGAAACAGATGGCCAGCAGGTAACTTTCACCACCACCGAACCGGTTGCGCAGGGCACAGCATTCCAGGTGATGGTTGGCTTCCCCCATGGCCTGGTACAGGCGGAGGTGCAACCCTGGCAGCGCCGCGAAGACAGCGCCGAACTGGCTTACAGCATTCCCCAGGTAGAGACAGAGCTTCAAATTGGGAATGATGGCGCCGTGCAGGTCACTGAGCGCCAGCGCGTCGTCGTGGATGCAGGGGTCCTCTACCAGGGGCAGCGCATTATTCCCCTGGCTTACCTGGACGGGATCACCAGCCTCAATGTGTATGAGGGTGAACAGCCGATGCGCTTTGTACCCGGCCCTGAAGCGACATGTGAATATTGCGCCTGGACACAGGAACGGTCCCGCTCACCCAACTGGATCACCGTCAGCCCCTCTGGCGCCATGACGATTGATGAGGATGCAGCCGGCTCGCTGTTCGTGGGCTGGCTGGCGCCGCCACTGGTGCGGGGCGAAGAAACTACCTTCGTGCTGGAATATACCGCTGTTGGCGCGCTGCGCGTGACAGAGGACGAGCAAAGCCTTTCCTGGATTGCCGTCTCCGGCTTTGACGTGCCAGTGCAGGCTGCGCGCACCCTGATCGAGTTGCCAGACGGGACCACAACGGACCAGGTGGAAGTGGAAGGCGCGATAGTACAGAGCGGCAATAGAGGCCAGATCATCCTGGAACATGATGGCCCCATTGCACCCGGGCAGGCGTGGCAGATACGACTCACAATGCCGCCACAGGCCACCAACGCTACCGCTCCCCTGTGGCAGACACAGATAGAAGAATCGCTGGCCGCGGCTGAACGAATTCGTGAGGAGATACAGCAGGCAGAGATACGGCGTGCACGCCAGCAGTTGCTCTTCGGTCTGATCGCCGCGCTGCTGCTGGTCGGCGGCCTGCTGCTGGTTACTTATCTATGGTACTCTCGAGGTCGTGACCGGCCGGTAGGCGTCACCCCCGAATACCTCACTGAACCACCTTCTGATTTACCGCCAGGCATCGTCGCCTACCTGTTGGACGAGAAGCCAACGCCGAAAGGAGTGCTGGCCTCGCTTTTCCACCTGGCGACGCTGGGTCTGCTGCGCATTCGCCTCAACGAACCGATCCTGATCAGCCGCAACTGGGATGAAGAGCTTGTGGAAGGGCAGGCCATCGAAACCCCCGCTGGCGACACAGTAACGATCCCCGGCCATATGATGCGCCTCTTCAACGGCTTGTTCCCCCATCTAGGCTCCACCCCCACGCCGTTGAACGCTCTGGCGCCCTACTTGCCACAACTGTTGCCAGAGGTCTATTACGAGATGGGCGAAGAGGCCAACCATTTCTTCGACCACGCACCGGTCGAGGCGCGTCACCGCTGGCTGGTCATCGGACAGTGGATCGTTTTGGGTGGTGTGGGTCTGGCCGTCGCCGCTGCCATCTTCTACGTTCCTTCACTGGGCTGGGTGGCGGTCACTCCCGCCCTGGCCCTGACTCTGGTTGGAGCAGCGCTGGCGTTGGTCAGCCGCTGGATGCCGCGCCGCACCGACGTGGGGGCAGAAGAAGCTGCGCGCTGGCGTGCGTTTGAGGAGTATTTGCGCCAGATGGACCGGTACGGAGATCAGGAAGCTGCCCAACAAATTCTGGACCGCTACTTTGCCTATGCCGTCGCTCTCGACGTGGAGGACGTGGTGCTGGAGCAGGCCGCGCAGATGGGCAACCGCATGCCAGGCTGGACTCGCCCGGTGGTCATCTACCGGCCCCAGCCGCAACCTCTGCCCTCTGCTTCTGGCAGACGGGAGTCTGTGCCACCTGGCCCGCTGCGCTCTCGCCGCACGCAAGAAGAAACATCCGCGCCGGGCGAGCGTGACCTGCCCACCACGGCGAGTCGCGAAACGGTCGAGGCGAGTCCCTCGCTGCAAGGATTGTCCAACACGCTGGCACGGCGGCTGGAAGAAGCCAACTCCCTGCTCACCGGCACGTTAAACAAAGCGGTGGGCGAAGTTTCAGAAACGCCGTTCCAGTTGGTGTTGCGCGGAGCGAAAGGCGCTGCCAGATTGACCTGGGACGTAACCACGACGTCGGCCGAAATCCTCGACGATATATTGGATAACGCTTCGTCGGGTGGGGGTAGTAGTAGTTATTCCGGCGGCCGCTCGTCCAGCCGCAGTAGTTGGGGATCCAGTCGCAGCTCCAGCTCTGGCAGCCGCAGCTCCCGCTCCAGCGGACGCAGCAGCAGCTCGCGACGCAGTGGTGGCGGCGGCAGGCGCGGTTTCGGTTAGCTC
Source organism: uncultured Ardenticatenaceae bacterium (assembly GCA_964602995.1). GTDB lineage: Bacteria > Chloroflexota > Anaerolineae > Promineifilales > Promineifilaceae > JAAYYY01. The sequence goes on along the minus strand of CAZRTM010000050.1, from coordinate 12,817 downwards.
CGGTCGTTAGAAAGCGCTACTCGGCGCTCCCTGCTTCGGCCAACAGGAAACGCAGCGCGTCTGGCAGGCGTCGCGCCCAGGCAGGTTCGTGGTGTCCAGCCCACTTCTCTTCCACCATATATAGCTCGCGGATTGGCCGGTACCCTTTACGCACCAGAATACGCTTCATGCGGCGCACCCCGGCATAGTAACGGCGGGAGCGGCGCAGGGCTTCCTCATCATTGCTGTCACCGCCATATTCGCGGGTGCCTGCATCGAGGTAGATCTTGCCCGGCACAAACTCCTGTTCCTGCACATAGCGGAAGATGGCATGGTTGGCAAACCAGAACGATGGGCTCATCACCCCGGCAAAGCCGAATGTCTCACGGCAGTGGAAAAAGGCGTAGAGGCTGATCAGGCCGCCCATCGATGAGCCTATGATGCCCGTGTGCTGGCGTCCGGGCAGCGTGCGAAAGTCGGCGTCGACCATCGCTTTCACCGTCTGTATGACAAATTCCAGATACGCCTGACCGCGCCCCGGGCCGTGGTACACATCAGGAAAAGGGCTGTACTCTGCCAGCCGCTGCCCGCCGGCGTTGGGAATGCCGACGACAATGGCCTCGATCCCTTCACGACTCAACTGGCGCATTGTCTCGTCCACATGCCACTCCCCCGCATGGCTGGTAGCCTGGTCGAACAGGTTCTGTCCGTCGTGCATATAAAGCACTGGGTACCGTCGCTGGCTGCTGGCGTAGGATGGCGGTAGATAGACCAGGATATCACGCTTGTTGTGCAGCTGCGGGCTCCACACACGCTCGCGAATTTTCAATGTGCCGACAACGGTATGGTAACTGTTTATTTTGCGGGCTGTGTAGTCGTGCCACGCCTGTTCGTGCGTTGATGTGGGTGCTGTTGTTGTCATTCTTGTATGCCGCTTTGTTTCAGGGATTTAGTCCGCCGGGTATAGCAGCTCACCCTCCTCTTCTGTCTCCAGGCCATCATTTTTTGCCGCTGGCATTGTCTCTTGTGCCTCTTCTGCTCCCAACACCGGCTGCCCTTCGGGCCAGGGCGGCAGGCCCAGCAGTTTGCGATGTATGTAACGCCCAACTACCTTCACCGTTCCCAGCACGGGTACAACGAGCAACGCGCCCAGCAAGCCACTCAGCATCAGGGCGCCGACGAGGCCGGTGAAAACAACTCCCGGATGTAGCTCTAATTTCCGCCCCAAAATCTGCGGGCGCAGCCAGAGGTTATCGAGCTGCTGAATGGCCGTATACCACAAGAGGAGCAGCACAATAAAACCCAGTGGTGACCAGCGCAGCAATCCAGAACGGAAGAGGCCAACAATAAGCAACGTGCCCATGACCATCAGCACAAAGAGAAGAAGGAACATGAGTACCTGAACGCGCAGAAATTTGCCCCAGACCCAGTTCACTTCATTAGCCAGCCGCGTCAATTCTGGCTGGTGCTTTTCAGGTAGCAGACTGATCAGCCATGGCTGTATCTTCGGCCCATCCTTGAGCAGGTAATAGTAAATGACAATTACACCCAGCGCCCATATCAGATTGGTGGTGACGCTGGATAGCACATTCAGCGAGCCACCTGGCAAAGCTGCCAGCAGGTCTGCGCCAAGGCCCTGGAGGCGGTCCAGCACATCTTGCGGTTGCAGGGTGAAACCGAGGAGATTGACCGGCTGGAAGAGCCACTGCTCAATCTCTTCAGCGGCGGTGAGCAGATCGGTGCCCAGACGGCTCACCCAGTTGACCGCCACAGTGCCTAACACCGCCGGAATGCCGAGCAACAGCAGAATTGTCATGGCAAAGACGAATCCGGCGGCCTGTCCTCGTGTTGCCTGGCTATGGGCCATCAACCAGCGCACAACTGGATCGAGCAAATAGGCAAGCAGCGCGGCTATGATCACGGCATCAAGCAGAGGGCCGGACAAAAAGGCCAGCCAGACGGCAACCGCTGCCAGCGCCAGAATCACAAGGATACGTGTCGTTCTTGACCAGTTGGTATCCATGATCAGTTATTGTAGCATCAGTCGGCTCATAACGGCAGGCGCGAATCGGGCAAGAGTAGGGCAACTACTTAATGGCAAGGAACGGCACCTGTTACAGCAAGAGGAGAAGGGCGAACGAAAGAGAGGGAAGAAGGAAACGTAATGCTTCAGGTAGCCGGCGCGCCCAGGCCGCTTCGTTGTGTCGCGCCTGGCGCTCCTCCACATAGAGCATCGTGTCGCCGTGCTGGTATCCCTTTTGCTCCAACAAGCGCACTAACTTGCGCACAGTGTTGAGATAGCGCTGCGAGAACGCCCCCCGCAGCAGCCGGTCGCCCCACTCATGCCCCAGCTCACGGCCGCCGAAATCGATGTAGAGCCGGCCCGGCACATAATCCGCTCCTGCAACGAATCCCAGCAGTGCGCCGTCAGCGAACCTCACCGCAGGGCTCATGACGCCAGCAAAGCCATAAATGCCTGGATATCGAAGAAAGGCATAGAGGCTAATCAGACCTCCTAACGACGAACCCATGATGCCCCGGTTCTCGGCTCCTGGAGCAATGCGAAATTCACCTTCTACCATAGGAACTATCGTCGTAGTCAGGAAGGCCAGATAGTCGTCACCGCGCCCGCCCCCGTATTTTGGGTCGCGAAAGGGGCTATATTCGTCATTCCGCGCCTCACTCAGGTTGCTCACGCCCACGACAATCGCTTCCCGTCCTTCCTGCGCCAACTGCTCCATCGTTTCGTCCACACCCCACTCGCCCTGGAAAGCGGTCTCTACGTCGAACAGGTTTTGCCCATCGTGCATATAGAGAATGGGATAGTGGCGGTCTGACTGGGTATAGGAGAGCGGCAAGTAGAGGTAAACGTCCCGCTCGTTCTCCAGCTCCGCACTGGGCACATTTCTGGCGACCAGTATGGTACCCGTCGTCGTGCCGCCACTGTAAGGTTCCCACTTCGCCTTCACAATCAAAGGATAATACGAGGGCGTTCCAATATGCTATAAATCTGCAATGGAACGCCCGATACTGGCTCAAGGGAGCAGTGCCCCTTTTGCCATTTTATTATGAGTAGGTCACTATTCCGCAGATTCGCCCTCCGGGGTGACGCCACTCACGTAGACCGGCGCACAAAATTGACAATAAAGAGCAATACCAGAGCGCCAATCACGGCGACGATGAAACTGGTAATGTCGAATTCGAAGTTGAATCCGGAGCCGGTAAACAACTGAACCAACAGGCCGCCAAGAAACGCGCCCACAATACCGACCACAATGTTTAAGATGCAACCCTGTTGCTCATTGGTACCAGCAAGCAGGCTCGCCACCCACCCAGCCAATGCACCAAAAATAATCCACGCAAGAATGCCCATTCTTTCCTCCTTCGGAAATCTCTTTTCGCTGAAATGTACTGCCGTTACTGCAGCCATTATAGCGGTAGACAAGAGCACCGAGAGGCAAAATATACCTGAGCGATGTGGATTTATGTCTTTTCTGTATCCGTATCCTACTCGAGAGAAAAGGAGGTAGCAGGCTCAAAATTCCCTGAGCTAACCAGACGCTTCTCCTGTAACCATGCCGTGCTTGCGCAGATAGCGGGCGATGCCATCGGCCGACATGAAAACCGGATTGGCCATTTCATAAGTTGCAAAGTCAACCGGGTCCATACCCGCCGCCAGCGCCTGTTCACGATTCCACTCGGTGTAGGCCTGCACCAGCCTATCGCGGTCACTGCCTTCTTCCAGTTGTTGCTGCACGAAACCAGTAGCCGCCTCCATCATCGCGCGCAGGCTTTCCAGTTGGTTGCGCACGTCGTCCACTCGCCCAAAGTGAGTCAGATAAAGTGCGTCCAGCTCTTCTGCCAGCAAGCGGTCCAACGTCTGGCGCCACAGCTCGACGTTAAACTCGGGTGGTGGCGCCGGAAGCGAGACCCACTCCGACCCAGGCATGCGCACCCCGGCCGCATCGCCGCTGAAAGCCAGCCGGTCCAGGCGGAAGACGTGATGGTGTCCCGCATGACCCGGGGTATCGAGCGCCGTCAAGGTCAGGCCGGCGGCGTGGATCTGGTCACCGTCCGCCAGCGTTGTAACCCGTTCTGCAGGGGCAGGAACCATCTCGCCCCACAACTCTTCCATCCTGTCGCCATAGATGCGGCTGGCGCTCTGCCACAAGCGGCTGGGATCAATCAGATGAGGGGCGCCCACGTGATGCACATAGACCTGTGCGCCCTGGCTGGCCCACCAACCGGCCGCGCCAGCGTGATCCAGGTGAATGTGCGTGACCAGCACGTGCTTAATCTCGGCCTCTGACACGCCTCGCTCGGCAATCCCCTGCCGTAGCTGCTGCAGTGACGTCATCGGCCCTGTTTCGACCAACAGCCACCCCTCCGGCCCCTGCACCAGATAAGAGGCAATCGCCTCCTTAATACCCTGAAAGTTAAGGTCGATAGTGTAAATCTGCATTATCCTGTCCTTTTCAGCCTCTGCTTTGCACGGTCACTGATTTGCATCGCAGCAATCTTAACGCCCTGAAACGCCAGCGTCGACCCCACACTAACGACGCCGGTCACTACGCACAGCGGCGGCCGCCGTCTTTCGCTTCCAGTACTACAACCCCGAGAAACATATCGTCAATTATATCCCCGCTCTATATCAGGACATATGGAATCTGTCTGGCCGTTGCTTTATGCTGTCAGGAGCAGATGGGTACGACACAGCAACCGGGAGGAAACACCTATGGATCGGGATGAAGTTATTGAGCTTCTAAATGAACTGGTTGAGCGCAATAAGGATAGCGCCAGAGGATTTCTGGGCGCCGAGCGGGATATGGCCAGCGAAGAGCTGGCCTCTTACTTTGAAAAGCTGGCGGCGGAGCGAGCCGAGTTGGTTGACGCCCTTGAAGTACAGGTAGAGAGCCTGGGCGGTGAACCAAAGGACCATAGCAAGAGTGGTGGTGTGAAGCGCGGCTGGATGAACATCAAAGCAGCGATGACGATTGAGCACGACAAGACCGACGCCCTTGTTGTAGCTGGTGCAGCAGAACATGAGGCGGAGCTGCTCCAGCATTACGAAGAGGTGCTGGAAGAAGATCTACCACAGGAGCTGGAATCTTTTCTGCGTGAGCAGTACGAGGAAATCAGGGAAGTCGAGCGCAAACTGGCAGAGCTGGAGCAGGAGACGGCTGCTCGCGCCGGGTAAACGCCTCCGGTCGCGTCGATCCCGTGTGAAAGAAAATGACCAACAATAGCACACTTTATCCCGACCTTGATGGCAAAGTGGCGCTGGTAACTGGCGCCGGTTCCGGCATCGGCAAGGCCGCCGCAGTGCAGTTGGCAATGGCCGGCGCCCGAGTTGCTGTGCTGGGGCGGACTGTCTCTGAACTGGAACAGGCGGTTGCTGAAATTGAGAGCGCCGGCAGCGAAGGGCTTGTGAGCGAGGCTGATATTTCGAAGGTAGAGGATATGCAGGCCGCCATGCAACAGGTGGACGAGAAGTGGGGCCGACTGGACATTCTCTTCGCCAATGCCGGCATTAACGGCGTGTGGGCGCCCATCGAGGAGCTGACCGCCGATGAATGGCGGAAGACGATTGACATCAACCTGACTGGCACCTTTCTGACCATTAAATACGCGGTGCCTCTCCTCAAACGCCAGGGTGGTTCGGTCATCGTCACTTCTTCCGTCAACGGCACACGCATGTTCAGCAACAGTGG
>CAZRTM010000050.1:0-7027 GCA_964602995.1 uncultured Ardenticatenaceae bacterium | reverse complement strand
GACGGCGCCCAGTCGCTGTTGCAGGGTTAATCGAAGTTCCATGACAGGCTTCGGCCGGTTGGTAGAAAGGAGCATTTATGAGCGTAAAGAGTGCACCGTCATTTAAGCTGGAGCAGGTTGTCGATTGGAGAGCGGCCGTCATCTCCGGTCTGGTCTCAGGCGTCATTTTCTTCTTTGCCCTGATGATAGGCCGTTCGCTGGTAACTGGCGGCTCTATATGGATCGTACCTCGTTATATTGCAGCCATGGTCATGGGCCAGGGGGTACTTCCACCTCCTACCACCTTTGATCCTGTGGTCGTATTGGTGGGCTTCCTACTCAATATGGTCATCGCCCTTATCTTTGCCCTGATATTGGCGGCTATTATTCATGAATGGTCGCTGGCCGTGGGCGCTGTGGTGGGGGCGCTGTATGGGCTGGGCATCTATATCATTAACTACTATACGTTCAGCTACTTTTTCCCCTGGTTCTTCCCCAGCCGGACCTGGGTAGACATCGCTGCGCATATCCTTTTTGGGCTTGTGGCCGGCGCTGTTTATGAGTTACTTGAGGTCGAGCGTTACGTCATTGAGGATTGAGGGACAACATGGTAAGAAGACGTGGTTCTGGTGGTTCTGGTTGTAATTTAAGCGCTGGGCGCATCATCATTGCGCTCATCATCGCCGGTTTTTCCATTTTTTCCTATCTCGGTTCTAGAGAATACAACCCTGTAACCGACGAGGAGCAGTATGTGGCTATGAGTCGCGAACAGGAGATCGCGCTTGGGTTGCAGGCTGCCCCGCAGATGACACGGGAATTCGGCGGGTTAGATCCCGACCAGCAGGCGCAGGCGCTGTTGGATGAAGTTTGTGGCCGCATCATACAACAGAGCGGCGCGGCAAACAGCGATTATCCCTTCGAATGTCAGCTACTGGCTGACGATCAAACGATAAACGCCTTCGCTCTCCCTGGCGGCCCGCTCTTCATTACCGCGGCCTTGTTCGATCAGCTTCAAACCGAGGGCCAGTTGGCTGGCGTGATGGCGCATGAGATTGTACACGTGGTCGCCCGCCACTCCGCCCAACAGATGGCCAAGATACAGTTGTCGCAGGGGCTGACGGGAGCGGCCGTGATCGCAACTTACGATCCCGACGACCCCTCCTCACAGCGCACGGCACAGGTTGCAGCGCTCATCGCGCAGGTTGTGAACATGCGCTTCGGCCGCCAGGATGAATTGGAGTCGGACCGCCTCGGCGTGCGCTACATGGCTGAGGCTGGTTACGACCCCCGCTCTATGATTGGCGTGATGGAGATTCTGGCAGCCGCTGGCGATGGGCCGCGCCCTCCCGAGTTTTTCAGCACGCATCCCAATCCCGACAATCGGATTCAAAATATTGAGGAGGCCATCCGCGAGGAGTTCCCCAACGGCGTCCCCGAAAATCTGCAGGAATAATTCTCGCAGCCAAACCTGGTGACTGGTCACTCTATGACTTTGAGACCCGGAGCTATTTGTATCGCCTTCTATATCCACGGTTTATACCCCAGCACATGTAACGAAGCGGTGCTTCCAGTACGCTGATAGGAGAAACTGCTAGAGTGACCAGTGTAGTGCCTTTTAAGCACAACAATAGTTGTAACTCCGCTAGAGGAGGAACGATTTAATGAATGAAAGTGAAATGCTGCAACTGAAAGATGTTCGTTTTGCAGGCTTGCCGGAGGTCAACGTTGGCACAGGCGAGCGTTGGGCTTCGGTCATCAGCGGCTTACTGTTGATGGTATTGGGAATCAGCCGCCGCTCACTGGGGGGTACGATTCTGGCGGCGGGCGGCGCTTATATGCTCTTCCGTGGCGCCACCGGACATTGCTATACCTATGAGATGCTGGGCATCAACACCAGCCACTACCACGATCTCTTGTTGCGTGCCGACCAACCGCCGCCCAGTGTGGAAGAAAGCGACGAAGTCGTTGAGTCTTCCTGGGAATCGTTTCCCACCAGCGATCCGCCCTCCTGGACAATGGGCCGGGAGCGCGAAGAGCAAGAGCAGTAGGAATCAGAATAGAGAAGTACAGTTACTTAATGGAGTAATGGAGGACTGAAATATGCCTGAACAGGTAACAAAAACAATTCTTGTCAAAGGAAACGTCGGTGACGTCTATCAACTCTGGTCAGATTTCGAGAATTTTCCGCACTATATGGAACACGTAAAGGCGGTGAAGCCGCTTGGTAACCGCACCAGCGAGTGGACAGTGAAAGGGCCGCTGGGAACGTCAGTTACCTGGCAGGCTGAAATGACCCGCGCGGAAGAAAACAAGCGCATTGGCTGGAATACCAAAGACAAAGGTGGCACGGTTACAACCAGTGGCCAGGTAACATTTAATGCGTTGCCCGACAACCAGACTGAAGTAACAGTCCTGCTCCAGTATGATCTGGCAGGTGGAGCAGCCGGTGACATCATTGCCAAAATCTTCGCCAACCCGGAGCAGAAGTTGGAGCAGGATCTGCGCAACTTCAAATCATACGCCGAGGGTATGTATGACCGTACCGGCAAAAAGGACCGGGCATAACCAGGCATAACCAGGCATAACCAGGCATAACCAGGCATAACCAGACGTAATCAGCCTGTCAGGCCACCAGTGTCGCCTTAATCTGACCTATGTCCGCAACAGGGATATCGAGTTACGGTTAATAAATGAAGGCAGGCAAGGCTACAACGCTGCATAACGGTCCCGTGATGTGGGAACGATTGCTGGGAAATCAAGAAACAGCCTACACTAAGGAGGCGATTGATTGGTGAAAAAAGTGATAGGTGTCTTTATGGATCCGCAGCAAGCAGAATTGGCTGCATCCGAACTCATCGATGCCGGAATTAATACTGACAATATCAGTGTTCTCGCCCAGCGGGGCGTTGTAGAAGAAGTTGTCGGCGAGGATAGAGGAGAGTCGGCGCTGGAGAGTGCAGGAGCTGGCGCTCTCGGTGGCACAGCAGTTGGTGGTCTGATCGGTCTGATCGCCGGCGCCAGCGCTTTGCTCATACCGGGTCTCGGACCTATGCTGGCAGCGGGCGCCTGGGCCACAGTTCTGGGCACTGCTGCTGCCGGCGCCGGTGTTGGTGCAGCCTATGGCGGCCTCGTTGGAGGGCTGGTAGGAATGGGCGTTAGCGAGGAAAAGACCCACGTTTACACCGAGGGTGTGGAAAAAGGCGGGGTCTTGTTGCTCGTCGATCCCGACGATTCTGACAAAATTGAGGCTGTGGAAAACATTATGATTCGCCATGACGGTCTTGGTGTGGATGTGATCAGACAGCCTGATAAGTCATAAATTTCCAGGCTAGATTGGTAAGATCGCTACAACTAGAGAGGTCCCCTGTAATAGTGCAGGGGACTTTTTTGTTATTCTTGTAGTGGGTATTTTTAAAATTAATCCCTTTAATGGGTGCAACTTATTTCCGGGCCTGTGGGTGTTAGCTTTGTTATCGATCATTTGCCTGACTCCAGTCCAGGTAAGACATGCCATACACGATAGTGACGGAAATGGGAGTGCCCTTGCCAGTAGATGTCGTTTTGAGGAGCGCGGTTGTATGCCTTTGCTGCTGCGCGACCATGTTCGTAGAAACAGGGGCTGGCGAACTCTCCTTCGCAGCTGCCCCCATTACCAACCTCTGGCTTGCCGTTCCCCGTTATCCCTTTCATAAACAGGTCTACAAGTTCGCGGTTGATTCGTTTTCTACTTGCTGTGGTCTGTTGTTGGTGTGGGCCGCAATAACTATTAGGTAATTGCCAGGCAAGATAGCTGGCGCCTGGTGTACCCGCTTTGCCCTTGTGATCAGTCAGCTCAAAAACGCCGTGGCCTTGCTGCCATGTCCGCTCTTGAGCTGCTTCCTGCGAATACTCAGCGCCGATGGCCCAATTGTGGCGAGGCTCCACGCCCGCTGTCTGTTCATAATTGTGGAGACTGCGGCGCGAAACGTTGGCCATCTCCATCAGCCGTTGTCGCGAAATGGGGTTGTTCCTGGCGCGACCACTGTGGTAACTGGCGTAGAAGTGGGCGCGGACCGTGCCGATCGATTGCAGGAAAATGCTCGCATCGATCAGCACAGGGCGCGCATTCAGACGTGATATCTGTAGAGCTGCTGCGACACGGGCGGTGGATCGTAGCCAGATACGTGCTTCGGCCAGGGGGGCGTCATCCCGCTGCCAGAAGATTCCTTCGCCATCGGCCAACAGGTTGCGCAACTGGCGCCAGCCGCAGACCTGCCAGGGAGCGTTTTTGCCAGTCAGCTTCTGGCGCACATCTGCCAATGGCAGCCAGCCACGGCCCGCCACGTCCAGATGACGCAACAGGAACCAGATGCGGCCGGCAGCAACCAACCCGTCGCGCAACATGGCCATGGCGATGTCGGGATAGACGGTGATGGTGGCCGGCAGGCTTGGTTCTGTCTGGCGAACGACTGGTTGCGGCTTGGAGGCAGAGTGTAGATGGGCCTTCGGCAGCCAGTGGCCGCTTTCCGCTTCCTGCTGTCTGGCTCGTACGTGGCGTCGCGCTTCGGCCTGGCGTAACAGCTCAGTCAGCGTAGCGCTTTCCCAGCCCAGATGCGAAGGGGCCGGTTTGCCTGAAGTTGTCTCTGGAGTAGGGGAGGGGGAGTAAGTTAATCTCCCGTGAGCGTCAGTTCGCACCGGTAAACGCTGTTCAAGGCGTTCTTGCCGGCGCTGGCGGCGTAACTCTGCTAACTGCTCTTGCGCTGCTGCCAGTCTGGAGGACAGGGCAGCGGTGGCTTGATGAGCCAAGAGGCACGCTTCCCTGCGCAAGAGCAGGCAACACAAACCAGACCTTACACTGTGCGCTCACGACATAACGTGAACGTTGACAGCATAGGCTGCGTGTGCTATGCTCTTAGCGCAACTAGGTAGGCTGCCCGGGGTACAAAAACCCCTTCCCCAATCAAGGGGCACTTTATTTGGGTGTTGGCGGCACCCTTAAAGTGATGGGCAGTTTAACTGGGACAAGGCCAAGCGTTTTATACGCCTGGCCTTTTTGTTAGGGCGTCCCGATGGGTTGACGACATGAATGCGACCGCGCATCAGATCGGGACGTGGTTACCCCACAATTGTAGGCAAGGGACGCAAACGATTCACCAACGAGGGGCGAATGAGCCATAGAATTTCCCTTCCCCAATTCTTTGTCAAAATTCGGCTACTTAAAGTACAATGCTAGGTGCCGAGAGGCTTTAAGCACGACTAGAAAGGAGTCTATCAAAATTAGAATGTGGTGTCAACCAATCTATAGCATATAGATTTGATTTTTTCACCGCGTTTCCGTAGAATAACCTTAAAGATTTGTTATTGACATGGGGTATTAGGCATAGATAGATGCAATTTGGGGTGTAAGCATGATTGATGATTTGAATCCAACGTTGGAATTGGAGCGTTTCGCACAACCAAACTGGGATCGTTTGGGCGTTGTCATGCCGCCCTTTAGCATAGAAGCCGACCCCCGTTTTATGTACATCTCGGATGATACTCGTCGTGCCCTGTCAAAGGTTAGCTTTATGGTAGAGGCTGGCCAGGGCGCTTCGGTCGTCGTAGGTGAAGTAGGGACCGGAAAGACGACACTGGCTTCATGGTTCCACAGCCGGTATCAGCGCCGGCCTGATTTTGTGGCTGCCCGCGTCGATGAGCCGCCCAAACGTAGTGGCCTACTATTATTGCGGCGCATTGCTTCCGAATTTAATCTGCGTACGCGCCGGGCCACGGAAGACCAGTTGAATGAGTTCCGCTCTTTTCTGGTCCGTCAAAGCGAGAAGGGCGTCTTGCCCCTCATTATTATTGATGAAGCACATGAGCTAGGCGTAGAGCAGTTTGTGGAGTTGCGCCGGATGCTCAACTTCCGCGACCCGCAGGGCGGCAAGGCCTACCAACTAATATTGTTAGGCCGGCCCGAGCTGGATATCAATTTGCGGGATGTGCCAGATTTTAATGACCGTGTTGCCACACGGTCTTCCTTAGATCCACTGACACCGGATGACACCAAGTCCCTTATTGAGTATCGTCTTCTGGCCGCTGGGCGCGATCCACGGCAGAAGCCACTCTATACTAATGATGCCATTCTCCCGATCTGGCGTGAAACGCGAGGGTATCCCCGTAGCATCTGTCTTCTTTGTCTACACCTTTGCCTGGAACTGTTAGATGAGGGCGGTGATCAGATTAATGAGGAGTTCGTCGTTGAATTTCTCAGCAAACATCAAAGCTATCGCCGCCTGGAGGATAACTTGTGAGTAAAAGCAGCGCCGAGAAGGATAGCACCTTAGCCGCGCTCCTTCGCGACAGACCTAAAAGGGGTAGGCCCCCACGAGAAGTAAGCCGCACCAACGTCTACGTTGAGTTGACTGAACAACAGAAAGAAGAGTTAAGCGAGTTAGCCGACTCTTTGCCCGGTGGTTTCGTACGCGCCGATGTGGCCGATCTATCGATCATGGTGCTCGCTGCGCGTCTGGAAGGTCTGCGCCGTGCGGTCGCCGGCCGTACCCGAGAAATTCCTGAGGGCATCACCGACCTTGAGTCGCTTTACCTGCTGTGGGATCTGCCCTTACCGCATACTGAAGAGGAAGCACGCTGGACCTCAGTTCGTGTTTCGCCCCAGCAGGCCATCGATCTGGGTCGCGCCCACGGCACGCTGAATGTGCTGTTCGGCGCCACTCGCAGTGAGGTGTTCGTCCTCGCCCTGGCTTTATTACGCTATTTTATCGAACATGATCTTCCCGAAAAGCCGATTTCATCGTTGCATGACATGCGGGAATTCATCTTTGATAATTACTTATGAGTAGCTCAGAATAAAATAACTGTGAGATCGGCACAATTCCTTTCCAGTTGACGCTTTTGAGGCCAATATACGGGGGAAGGGATCAGAAATAAACCCTATATCTGGTGCAATTACCTGATTGGCTTCAGAACCGTGAATCGGTCGTTAACAGCCCCAAAGATGCGCTTTCGGCCGTCATTATGTAAAAAATCGAGCCAGAATTGGGTCCAGGTCATATGGATTTCTTGCAAG
>CAZRTM010000049.1:20159-28762 GCA_964602995.1 uncultured Ardenticatenaceae bacterium | reverse complement strand
TCGTCCTTATGGAAGCCGATGATTTTGCGCTTTACGGGCACAGGCATGGATTACTACTCAGATATAAAGTGGACATTCGAAATCTCATCCTTTACAGCGTTAACCAGACGCCTATCACTCGTCCACATTTCCGCATTAAGGCGCTCTTTTAGAGCCAAATAGTGAGCGTCATAAGTCGCTGACAACGATAAGCGGCGCGCAAGTCGTAAGGCTGCACGGTGCAAGGCTTCATCACCATGCAATTGTATGGGTAGCGCTAAAGCTGCCTCTTGCGCCAGTCGTAAGGACTCTTCACCAAGGTAACCGTGGCGATGGTACTGGTAGAGAGCGTTCGTAACCTCGTAGTGAAGCAGGCTCGGTGCTGCAATCTGACGGTTCTCGCTGGTCCACTCTTGCCAGCGCTCTCGCACTATCTGATCATCAATATCGACAATCAGACGCACGACCAGGCTGGCATCAACGCAAATCCAGGAGCTGGGCATCTCGTTCTTCTCGTATAGCCTGAATCACTTCTTCGCTCGGAGGCAGCTTACGGCCATTCAAGTCTTTAGCAATAGCCTCTCGTGCCTGTTCAACACGATCCAGCCACCCTGTTTGCTCGGCCTCGGCCTGCTGTAACCGCCGGTAATGTCCAACAGATAAAATGACGACTTGCGGCTCGCCCCTGTGCTCTACGACAACTGGTTGCTGGTCATTAACAACACGTCGCATCAATTCACCGAAGTGAATACGAGCCTCTGTTGCACTGACTGTTTTTGCCATTTGCGCTCCTCATCAATTAATTAATTGATTGTCATTCTACTATTGCTCATTATTGACGTCAATTTACTGCACAAATTCGCACTTCGTATGCTATAGCATGTTTTTGAAACCGTCTTTCACTACACGAAGAATACTACCCAACTGTTAGCTGGTGATGCTCCCATCATTTGTGACTGCTATTTTCGCGCAGAAGAATTTCTCGGGCCGCGATAAAACAAAAAACGCGGATTGCTGGGATGAACGGATCTTGATCCGTTCATCCCAGCAATCCGCGTTTCCCCCCAACCCACTCACTAAAGATGCGGCATCACCTCTTCCGCAAAAATCTGCATCTGCTCCAGCAGCTCAGTCACCGAGTCAGCACAGAAATAGGTGCCACACAAATGCTTGACGCCCGCCTCGCGGAAACGATTGGCTTTCTCAATCACCTCTTCAACGGAGCCAACGAGGTTGGTTTCCTCATGGCGAGACCCAACCTGCTCTTTCAACGTTGAACCACTCAGCGACAGCAGATGCTGGTACATCTGGCTGCGGTGGAAGCGCCTCACCGCCTCTTCGTGACTCTTCCCTACATAAGCCACAAGCTGCATGGCGACGTCCATCTCTTCCCAATCACGGCCCTGTTCGTGGACCAGATCCTTAAAGGCGACGATCTTCTCCCGCGCCAGCTCAACCGGCATACCGGCCGGCAGCCAGCCCTGTCCATAGAGAGCGGCGCGGCGGAAAGCATTGGGATTGTTGCCACCCACGTATATGGGCAGCGGGCTTTGTAACGGCTTGGGATACATCTGCACATCTTTGAACTGGTAATACTGCCCTTCCCACGTCGCATTGTGCTCGGTCAGCAGCAGCTTGATAGCCTGAATGCTTTCCTCCATCAGATCTCCGCGATGGACGTTCCAGTGGGGATGTAGCGCCTCAAATTCTTCACGATAGGCGCCAACGCCAAAACCCAGGTAGAACCGCCCGCCGCTGAGGTGGTCAAGGGTGGCAACCTGCTTGGCCACAACCACCACGTCGCGGCGCATCGGCGTCACCAGCATACCGGTGCCAAACCGCAGCTTTTTCGTGTGCGCGGCCAGATGAGCATAAACCACCAGCGGCTCCCAGAAATTGGGGGCGCGGTCGAACTCCTCCCGCACGTACTGTTGGGTCGTCATATGGTCGTTGCCCCATACAGAATCATAGCCCCACTCTTCCGCCTTCTGCGCAATCGTCACCAGATCTTGCGCGGAGGCAAAAGGAACAGGATACATCATGCCTTCCATACAGGTCGGTAGGCCGGCGCTAACTTTCATTGTCATCTCCATCTATGTCAGGTTCGCCCCTGAGTGACGAACATCACTCAGAGTCAACATCATCTTTAACTGCTGGCAGGTAACAGTTCCAGCAAAGCTTCCCAGCTACCGTCGATGAACGGGATCGGATCCTGGCCGACGCCCTGGTCCTTGAAACCACTGGAAGTGCTGATCGCCACCAGCGGCCCTCGCTGCCCCAGACCAAGCTCGTTGGCGCGCAGCAAACCGGCAAAGGCAATGGCCGCGGAAAGCTCCACCCACATCCCGGCGCGGCTCAACTGGGCCTGCGCTGCTCGCATCTCCTCATCGCTGATGGCCAGCGCCGCCCCGTCGCTCTCCTCCACGGCAACCACGCCGCGGTAGCTATTAACCGGCACGATGATGGCGTAGGCGTCCGAATCGCCGGCCTCTACCTCGACCACCGGCTTTCCCAGCTCCAGTGCACGCTTCAAAGGCGCACCGACCGCCGGTTCACAGGCCATCATGCGCGGCAGCGTGTCGATCAGTCCATAGTGCGCCAGTTCGCGAAAGCCCTTGTGCACGCCGAATAGCAGCTCGGCATATCCCGTTGGCACGAACACCGCTTCCGGAGCGCGCTGCCCCAGTTGCAGAAACAGCTCATAGGCGATGCTCTTATAATTCTCAGCGCCGAACGGGTGATTGGTCGGCGGTATGGTCTGGTTGCTGACCGGGTGGTAGTTGAACTCGGCGACCATCTGTTCCATCAGCGTCCAACGCGTCTCGGCATCAGGCACGGCAACGACCGTCTGGCCATAGGCCTGCACAAAGCTGGCCACCGCCGGCGGGCGCGGAGTGGTGAGAATCACAGCCGGCAACCCGGCGCGGCTGGCGTAGGCCGCCGCCGATGCACCGTGGTTCCCCGACGATGCTGCTACAATCCCATCAGCCTCCACAGCCAGCGCCGCGCTGGTCACTGCCAGATTCAGGCGGTCTTTATGGCTCCAGGTCGGGTTGCGGCTCTCATCTTTGATATATACCTCTGCCTGGCCCAGCGCGGGAACCGGATGGGCAACCAGGGGCGTCCCTCCCTCTTCCATGCTCAGGCTATCGACAAGAGGCGGAAGAACCGGAGCATAGCGCGTCAATCCGGGCAAGGGACTGGATGGTAGCCAGCCGGCGTCTTCTGGATAATCATAAGTCACTTCCACCGCCGAACGAAAATCATCAGTGGCGCAGCGGGGACAGCCGCTGCTCAGCGGTGGGAAAAGCGGGTAAGTCGCGCCACAGTAAAGACAACGCTGTCCGTTTGCTGTTGAAGTTGCCATAGAATTTCAAGCGCCGCGACTATAAGCTAGAAGCCGCAGCGCCCTTGCCTCCTTTTTTATGCTGAATCAGATGCCAGCGCCGCTTCGACGGCCGGCCGGACCGTCTGCGCAAATTCGCGCACCGTCTCGTGTATCGTCCCGCCTCGCGGCGCTTGCGGCAGAATCGTAATATGGTCGATGCCCATGCGCGCAACGGCAGCCACTTTTTCCGCTACTTCTTCGGGTGTGCCTGCCCAGCCAAATTTATCGATGAATTCGTCCGGAATCAGCTCTGCATTTTGCACCATCAGGTTGTAATCGCGCCGGGCAATAATCTCCTCTATCTCGTCGGGGACGCGCAAACCGACACGCTCCACAAACTGGCGGTCGGGATAGCTGGTCCACAAGAAGACGGCCGCCATGCGCTTGACAGCATCGTAGGCAGCACGGCGGTCCCTGGAAATACAGGCGTCTATGCGCGAAATCAGGTGTAGGTCAGACAGCGAGCGACCCGCGCTCTGTGCCCCTTTCTCCACCATCTTAAGCGCATGGGAAATGCCGGTCGGTTCTGCATAAGTCGCAATCATCACGCCGTCGGCGACGGCGCCGGCTGTCTGCAGAACCAGATTACCACGAGAGGCGATGACGATGGGGATGTCCGGCCGCTGCGGCGTGATGTTCAGACGGCCGTTGTTTAATTCGATCACCTCGCCCTGGAAGTCAACCGTCTCACCCTGCCACAGGCTGCGAATTACGGACGCTGCTTCGCCAATGGCCTGCGCTGGTTTAACACGCCTGATGCCCATCACCGGGAAACCGGTGCCTCCAGCCCCCAGGCCCAAAATGGCGCGCCCACCGGAAATGTCATCCAGCGTGCCCACAGCCATCGCCGTCAGCGCGGGATGCTGTGTATACGGATCGACAACAAAAGTGCCGATATCCACCTTGCTCGTATTCTCGGCAATGACTGCTGCCGTGATATACATGTCGCGAAAGAACTTCTCGTTGCTGACCCAGAGCTGATCGTATCCCAGCTCTTCTGCTTCCTGAACCAGAGCAATCAGATCTTCACGCGACTCTTCCTGCAGCCAGTGAATTCCAAGCCCTAATTTAAGAGACATGACCCGCTCCTGTCGTTGTGGCGCTAACGTGGGGGATCACTTCCTCCGCAAACCGTTGCATCTGGTCCCGCAGCTCCTCAACAGAGCGAGCGGGGAAGAGAATGCCGCTGATATGGGTCACCCCAACCGCGCGTAGCCGCTCAATTTTCTCGATGATCCCATCAGCTTCGCCGATCAGATCCATCTCGGCAAAGTCAAATCCTGCCTCAACCTGCTCCTTTAACGTGGTGCCGCTGAGCGAGACCAGATGCTTGTACATCTGGCTATCCTGGAACAGGCGCAGTGCCTCCTCATGGCTGCTGGCAATGCAGGCCACAAATTGCGGCGCCACGTCAATTTCATCAGGATCGCGTCCATGTTCGCTGGCAATGTCGCGCAACTGCCTCACGGCATCTGCCATTTGCGAGACGGGCATTCCCGCCCCCAGCCAACCCTGCCCATACATAGCAGCGCGGCGCACGGCATTGACATTATTGCCGCCAACATAGATTGGTAGCGGCATCTGGTAAGGTTTGGGGTGCATATCCACCGCCTCGAACCGGTAATATTCGCCGTCCCAGCTCGCCGGGCTATCGGTAAAGAGAAGCTGCAAAGCCTGTACAAACTCCTCCAGCAAGCGGCCACGGTGCACAGGCCAGGTAGGATGCAGCGCCTCGAACTCCTCCCGATAGGCGCCGACGCCTAACCCGATCAGCGCACGCCCCCGGCTGAGGTGGTCCAGGGTGGCGATCTGCTTGGCGGCGACGACGATGTCGCGACGCATGGCAGGCACCATGACACCGGTTCCCAGCCCCAGGGTTGTCGTCTCGGCGGCAATGTAGCTCAACGTGGTGAGCACCTCCCAGAAGCGCGGAGAGTGCTCAAAATCCTCGCGCACGTACTGCTGGGTCGTCATGTGATCGTTGCCCCACACCGAGTGATAGCCAAGCTTTTCGGCGTAGATGGCCACCTCCACGACCTCATGCACAGTGGCAAAGGGGACAGGGTACATCATCCCCTCCATTCCGGTAGGCAAACCAAAACTTATCCGCATGGAGTCCTCATCTTCAGCGAGCGGTTCTCAGACAACCGGCCCGCTCTGCTCTTCGTAACCCGCGCCGTTGTAGGCGCATTCGTCATGGTTCAATAATCTGTAACGTGCGCGGCAACGTGGTCAGGATCTCGTGGTTGCCGTCTTCCTTGACGACATAAGGATCTTCCACATGAAGCGCGCCAAGCCCGAACTCGTAGTAGGGCGTCTCGATGTTGATCACAGAACCAACCTCGATAACGTCACGATTCCCCGGAGCCAGCAACGGCGCTTCATAGACCTCAGAGCCGATGCCGTGGCCCACGTGATGCCGCCGGTAATGGGGCGCCCCTGCTGCACGCGTGGCAGCCATCGTAATCTCGAACAGCTCGCCGCCCGTCATACCTGCTCTGGTCTGAGCAATACCGCTCTCCTCCCCTTCAACCATTGCCTGGTAGATGGTAGCCGCTCGTTCGCCAGGATCGCCCAGGCTGAAGCCTCGCGCAAGATCGGACCAGTACCCATCATAGAGGGCGCCGGTATCGAACCAGATGATGTCGCCTTCTTGTAATTCCGTGCGGTCTGGAATCCGCTGCCCGGCTACGGCGTTACGACCAAATCGGATCAGAGAAAATTGTGGCCTACCGCCCTGGCTGACGATTGAGCGCTCAAATTCGCGCGACATCTCTTGTTCGGTAATCCCCGGCCGTGCAATGGCCGTCGCCGCCAGTATCGCCTGCTCGGTCATCTGCACAACGCGGCGTAGGCGGCGGATTTCTTCCGGCGTCTTCACCGCGCGCACCGCACGCAACAGCTCTGATACAGGCACAAAATGCGTGCCGCTCAGGCGCTCGTCCAATCCCGCGCGTACGTCCTGGCGCAAGCCCAGCTCGTCAAGACCCACCTTCTTCCCTTCCAGGCCCAGCTTCTGAATAGCAGCAACAAGGGCCGAGAGCGGGCCGTCCAACGCCTCGCGCTCCATCGATATCGCCTTCAGGTACTTTTCCTCTTCGCTAAGGGTCACGTCCAGAAACGGCCCTTCGCGGTAGAACGTGCCATAATTAACCGTATCCCGGATGGGAAAACCGGCCGCAATCCCGTCCTGAACCTGATCCAGCTCCACAGTAGATGAAACAACGACAGGCGAGGCTGGTTCATCACGGGTCACCACCGCGTAACATTGCCCTTCGTAGGGAAAGCCAGATAGCGCCAGGCTCCAGAAACCGGCAAAATAATGTACGTTCGGCAGGGTGGTAGCAACAATGCCGTCCAACCCCTCTTCATCCATCCTGGCTTTCAGCCGCTCAACATTAACTAACATCGATACTCCTCATAATAGCGCTTTGCTAAGCTAAATTTTTCAATCGTCATCCTGAGCGGAGTCTTCGGAGCGAAGGATCTCTGTCAGAGCCAGACACCGATAACAAGCAGTCGCAACTTACCGCTCGCCCAGGTAGGCCTCAATTACTTCCTCATTGGCCGCCAGTTCATGCGCCGGGCCTTGGAATCGAACCCGGCCCAGCTCCAGCACAAAGCCATAGTGCGAAATTTCCAACGCAGCCTTCGCGTTCTGCTCCACCAGAACGACGGTGGCGCCACCCTCATGAATCTCCTGAACGGTACGGAACACCTGCGCGACGAGGATGGGCGCCAGACCCAGCGTCGGCTCGTCAATAAGCATCAGTTGCGGGCGTAACATAAGGGCCATGCCCAATTCAAGGGCCTGCTGCTGGCCGCCACTGAGATTGCCCGCCAGCTCATTGCGCTTTTCGTTCAGAATAGCGAAGCGTTCATAAAGGCGCGCGATATCTTCCTGAACAGCGGCCGCATCGTTCCGGATGTAGGCGCCCATTTCTAGATTTTCGTGTACTGTAAGGCCCGGAAAGTTAGACCGTCCTTCGGGCACGTAGGCAACACCCTGGCGCAACCTCTCAACAGGCGGCAACCCGGTGACATCGTCGCCCTCCAGAATGACCTGCCCGGCGGCAGGTTGCACACTTCCGAAGATTGTCTTCAGCAGTGTGGACTTGCCGGCGCCATTCGCGCCCAATACGGAAACGATTGTGTTACGTGGTACGGCAATCGAAACGTCTTGCAACACTTCAATATCACCGTAGCCGGCGTCTACGTTGCGAAGCTCGAGTGCCAGGTCGCTAACTGCCAAAGTAAGCCTCCCTAACCAGCTCGTTGTCCTGAATTTCACGCGGCGTGCCTTCGGCAATCTTCTTGCCATAATCAAGCACGACAATGCGCTGTGAAATGTCCATCACCACACCCATATTGTGCTCAACCAGCAGGAACGAACTGCCGGCCTCGTGCAGCTCCAGGATATACTCCTTCATACGGTCAACCAGCGCCGTGCTGACGCCCGCAGCCGGTTCGTCCAGCATGATCAACCGTGGCTCGGGGATCAAGGCACAGGCAAATTCCAACAACTTGCGTTGACCATAGACCAGGTCTGCCGCCGGCTCATGGCGCAAACCCCACAGCCCAACCTTTTCCAGCAGATGTTCGGCGCGCTCCAGGGCCACCATTTCCAGTTGCCGGATGCGCGCCGTGCGCAGCGCCCGCTGCACGATGCTTTCCTCCTGGTGCTGCTGCAGAGAGAGGATCAGGTTGTCGAGCACAGAGAGGCCGGGCAAGATGCGCACGTTTTGGAAGGTGCGGCAAATGCCGCGCAGAGCAATACGGTCGGGGCGCGCTCTGGTAATATCTTCGCCATCAAATATGATCGTTCCTTCTTCCGGCGTCAGGAACCCGGTAACACAGTTGAAGAACGTCGTCTTCCCCGAACCGTTGGGGCCGATCAGGCTTACCAGCTCGCCGCGCCCGACGTGAAGGTCAACCTGATTGAGCGCCGTCACACCGTCGAACCGTTTCACAAGACGAGAGACATCGAGAATAGGTTGCACTGATCTCGTTTCAGCGTTCATCGTTGTCACTTCTCCGCTGTTTCCGGTCCGCCATGACGCCAGCGGCGCGTCAGTCGCGCCAGGAGGTCGTCGAGACCGCCAGGCATGAAAATCATGACAACAACCAGAATGACACCGTATACGACTTGCTGAGTGGCTGGCGACATGGCAAACGTACCACTCGATTCCAGTAATCGCGGCAAAATGCTGAAAATGACGGCTCCGATCATCACACC
>CAZRTM010000049.1:10663-20059 GCA_964602995.1 uncultured Ardenticatenaceae bacterium | reverse complement strand
ATAGTAGTACTGTATCGGCTGGCTGATGCGCAGCACCTCGCCGCTAAAGGGCAGGATGAACTCGGGACGCGCCACCCCCTGAATGCACATCGGGCCACGGGTGATATTGTAGGCGTTGTTCGCTACCAACTGTGCGATGATCGCCGCGCCCAGCGTACCAATGGCAAAAGTCACGCCGCGAATGCGGAAGAAAGCGATTCCGGCAATGAGAGCCAGCACAGCCATGAGAACCGCAGCCAGAACCATTCCCGGCAGAAAGCCCAGCCCCAGGCGCGGCCCCAAGATGGCCGCAACGTAAGCCCCCGTGCCGAAAAACACGGGATGGCCCAGAGAGACAGCGCCGGCATGTCCTGCTACCAGATCGAAGCTCAACGCAAAGATCATCCAGCGTACGGTATCAATGAGAGCATTTAGCGCGTATCCCGACGTGGTCAGACGGGGCAGAAAAATGGCAACAAGCAGGAGGAAAGCCGCCAGTAACCAGCGTTGGTAGCGCTGCAGAGCCACTGTCATAAGCCAACCCTCTTGCCAAAGAGGCCACGCGGCCGCACAAAGAGTACGAGAATGAAGAGGCCAAAGGAAATCACATCCTTAAAGGCGAAACTTACATAGCCGCCGAAGAAGGCCTCCACGATGCCTAGAAGAAACGCAGCGTAGATGGCGCCGTTCACGTGACCCATGCCGCCCATGACAATCGCGGCCAGGGCCTTTAATGTCAGAAGCCCGCCCATCGTGGGGAAGATGCTGAAAAGGGGCGCGATAAGGGCGGCAGCCAGACCAGTAATAGCGCCGCCAATGGCGAAAGTAGTCATCGCCACGCGCTTCACGTCAATGCCAACCACTTCACACATCTCTCGGTTTTGCGAAACGGCGCGCATCGTCTTGCCCATCTTCGTATGTTTGACAAACCATTGCAGCCAGACGAAAACAACAATGGTTACTACGAGTACAAGAATGCGCTGCGCCGACATGCGGATGCCAAACGGCGAAATAATCGTTGCCGTCAAAGCGGTCGGTATCTGCCGCGGATCGCCGGTGAATATGAGCAGAGCCGCATTCTGCAGAATGATCGAAAGGCCCAGCGTGGTAACCGCGTGAGTGCGCCAGCTTCGATTGATGATAGGGTGGATGGTCACCCGCTCCAGCACAACTGCGTAAAAGGCGGTCGCCAGCACAACGAGCAGAATAATCAGCCAGTATGGTAGGGCAAAGGATTGCAGGGTCAGCAGCACAAAGGTGGTGTACCCGGCCATCATGAACAGGTCGCCGTGAGCAAAATTGACCAGGTCAATCACACTGAAGGACAGCGCCAGACCAAGCGTCACCAGTGCGTAAAGCCCGCCGAGCGTCAGGCCGTTCAGCAAATGCTCGAAGAAGATTTGAAGCGATATGGACATGCCGTCTTGCTGCCTCGAACTGAGAGAAAAGGCCGGGGCCTGGGCAAACCAGTGCCCCGGCTATGTCACATAAATCAGGGGTTTAGGAGTCGCGGTCCACTGGACCCAGGGGGACAATGTCAGACAGTTCGATGACAACAGTGCCATCGTCCTGCAGATTGTTAATGGTCAGCACGCCATCCGGGTAGGCCTGGTTGTGCTCGTCAAAGGTGAGCGGGCCGGCCGGCGTTTCCACATCCAACGTCTCCAGAGCCGCACGGATCGTCTCGCGGTCAACCTCATCGCCATCAGCAACCACCTTCTCAATGGCCGGCACCAGCGTATGGTAAAGAGCGTAATAGCCGCCCATACGGTGCCCGGTCAGCGGCGTGCCCCAGCGGGCGGTGAACCTTTCGTTCAGTTCGGGGTCCTGTAGTTCGCTGAAGAAGGCAAATTCCACAATGCCCGCGGCTGCCTCTGGCGCATCCTCCGTCAACTCGATGAACAAAGGCGACGCACACGCACCGCGCGAGTAGACCTCGGCTTCAACACCAACCTCGCGATACTGGCGCATAAACGCAGCACAGTCGTTCTCGGTCATCACGATCAGAACAGCGCCCGGCTGCGCAGCCCGCATGCGCGTCAGCGCCGGGCGGAAGTCGGCCGTGCCCAGATCGAAGTAATCTTCGGTGCTAATCTCAACGCTAAGTTCCTCAAAGATCGGCTTGTAGGCGTCAATGGCGCCACGCCCGAAGTCGGTGTTCTCAGCCACCAGCGCAATGCTGTCAATGCCGCTGTTCTCGACGATATACTCGGCATAGCCCACTGCCATGATCAGGTCATCAGGGTTGATGCGGAAGGCGTACTCATTGCCGCCGATGCCTATCTGGCTATAGATGGTCGGGGTCGTCGATGTGGCGCTGATAGCAGGGGTCTTGCCCTCAGCGATGATGGGCAGCGCAGCCACCGTCGCGGAGCTGCAACCACCGCCAATGATGGCATCAACCCGGTCTTCCTCGATCAGTTTGCGCACAGCGTTGACCGCATCCGTGGGATTACACTTGTTATCGGCGACAACGTACTCAATGGGATGGCCCGCGATCTCACTGCCCAGATCCTCAATGGCCATCTGAATACCCATATCAAACCCCTCGCCAAGGAAGGCCAGTGGACCAGTCATCGGGCCGTAGAGGCCGATCTTGATGGGCCGCAGACCCTCGCCTGCCTCACCTGCAGGCTCTTCTGTTTCGCCGGCCCCCTGCCCCTGCGAACTGCCGGCCGGCGCTTCAGTGGGTTTAGACGGCGTCTGTGAGGCACCGCCACAGGCTGAAAGCGCCAACAGCGTTAACAGCAACAAACAGCCAATTAGAAACTGTCTTTTATTCATCTAAAATCTCCTCCCTTCGATAGAAGTAACGTGGGTAGATAACATAACCGGACTCAGCTCACTTATAGTGAGTTGAGCCACTCTCATACACAGCAAGCTCCGGGAAACAGTGGGCTGAGGCGGACGTGCGAACCAGACGTGTGCTTGACGACGAAGGTGTACTCTATTAAAATCTTGTGTTCCGATATATAAAACGGTGTTTCAGAATTTTAATGCGCTAATCTTACACATCTTTGACGGTCTGTCAAGGCAATTAACAGAAATGGCAAAGTAGCCTGCCTGTTAGGTGGGAACTGTGCCGCACTTTGTACCCAGGATAGGATAGAATACAATGCGTGAGAAAGTGCCTGGGCGGACATATCTCAGGAGAAGGTGATGGGAAACGGTTTTGAAGCGAAGGAGCAACCCAGCCAGACGCTGGCGCGAGGCCTACTAATTCTGGAAAGTTTTGATAGTGAACGCAGTGAATGGGGAGTGCGTGAGCTAAGCCGCGCGCTGAATCTCAATCCGGCAACAGTGCATCGCCTGGTTACAACACTGGCCAACGCCGGCTACCTGGAACAGGAGGCTGAGACGCAACGTTATACACTCGGCCCCAAAATAGTCACTCTAGCCGAGCTATATATGCGGCATAATCCAATCGAATCGACAGCGCGCAACGTCTTCCGCCGCTTTGTAGACCGCTTTCCCTACAGCTTCTATCTGGGCAAGCTTTTTGGCTTTGAGATCGTCTATCTGGCGACATATGACGGCCATGCGCCGCTCAAAGTGGTGGTCGAGACAGGGGCAACTATCGCCTTGCATTCCACAGCTATTGGACTTTGTCTGCTGGCCCAGCAGGATGAAAGCTACCTGAACTCGTTTCTGGCCAGGGGGGAGTTGGTCCGCTACACCCCAACGACAGTCACTGATCCCAATGAGCTACGCCAGCGCCTGGCAAAGATTAAAGAAGCAGGTTACGCCGTGAACAACGGCGAGCATTATGAAGATGTCGGCGCAGTGGGCGCCCCCATCATTCTACCGGGCCGGCGCGTCGAGTACGGCGTCAGCCTCTCCTACCCCCAACTCCTGGTAAACGAAGGGCGTATAAACATCCCCGAACTGGCCCGGTTGACGCGCGAGGTAGCAGATGAAATCGGGTCGCGGCTTGCCTAGCCAGCAGGCATCGCCTCATCGATAAACCCTGCCAGCGCCTCCTTCAACGCCGCCAGCGACGGCCGGTGTACGTACATCATATGCCCGGCTTCGTAGTAGGCCATGGAGATATCAGCCTGCCGTTCAGCGGGCAGCTCCAGGTGGTTGAATGTGTACTCCGTCGCCAGGTAAGGTGTGGCCAGGTCATAGTAACCATTGGCTACAAACACCTTCAGGTACGGATTGAAGTTCATTGCCTTACGCAACGTCTCTGCCACATTCACATACTGGTTCTGGTGTTTGTCATAGCGCCAGGGGTAGACGCGGTCCGTCAAGATCTCATAGGGTAAATCAGTCTCGAACTGCAGCTCGCGCCGTACGTAATCATTGAGCGTCGCCGTATAGGGCCCCTGAATCACGGCATAGCTGGGATCAAACTCAAACCGTTCCCCTGCACTGTCACGGTCCGCGGCGGTGAAGCGGCTATCCAGCCTGCCCACGGTGCGCCCCTCTTCCCGCAACAGCTCCTTGGTATAACGCATAATTTCCAGCCGCAGGTTACTGCGCCTCACGTACTCCGGCGACACACCGGTATAGCGCGCCAGCCTCTGGGCAATGGCCTCGCGCTCCTCCTCAGGCAGCGCCGCGCCTTGCATCAAAGCCAGCGTATACTCTCTCATGGCAAACGCCTTCACCTCATCCAAGAACTCAGGCAGAGGACGTGACTGCAATTCGTCATCTAGCTGGCCATGATAATAGGCCGTTGCTGCGAAGGAGGGCAGATAGAGAATGTGCGGTAAGTCATTGCCATGATTAAAGCGGATCGTCTGGAAGTTGAGCACGGTTGAAACGAGCATGATGCCGTTGAGGTAAAGACCGTGTCGCTCCTGCAGATGGCCCGACAGCCCCGCGGCGCGCGTCGTGCCATAGCTCTCCCCAATCAGGAACTTAGGCGACATCCAGCGCCCGGCGCGCGAGGTGTAGAGGCGGATGAACTCGCCCACTGCTTCAATGTCCTTCTGGAAATCATGATAGGCATCGCTCTTCTCGCCCGGCAGCGGCCGGCTGAAACCGGTGGTCACGGGGTCAATGAACACCAGGTCCGTCTTGTCCAACAGCGTATACTCATTATCCACCAGCCGGAACGGGGGTGCGGGCAAATTCCCGTCGTCATCTGCCATTTCCACCCGCCGCGGGCCAAGCAGCCCCAGGTGCAACCACACCGAAGAGGAGCCTGGCCCCCCGTTAAAGGAGAACGTCAGCGGTCTCTGGCTGTGGTCCTCCACGCCATCCAGCGCGTAGGCCACATAGAACAACGTCGCCCGCGCCTTCACTCCCTCTGCCTTACCGTTCTCCACCACCTCCTCTTTCAACACCAGCGTGCCCGTCGTGACCGTGTAGTTCAACGTCCGTCCATTAACGTCGACGCTATGCTGCGTGGCAACGACCTTCTCCTCCGGCACAGCCTGCGCTTCCTGCCCGTTATTATTTGCACCGTTCTTCTCTTCTGCCATGTTCGCTATCCTTCCCGGTAATCAACGCTTCCCACTTATACGCTCGCTTCTTGCGGAACAACTGGCTCCCCTGCCATTGTCAAAACCTGTACAACATCGCCAACCCTGATCGTTCCCGGCTGCACCACGCGCGCATACATGCCCCGCAGGCGCATCTTCTTGCCCTCAGGCGAATTCATCCAGCGTACCGCATCCTGGCCAAAGCGCTCAGAGAACTTCCTGCACCCGTTATGCGGCTTTTCCGTCACCTCCAACACAGCGCTCCCCAGCGCCAGCCGCGTGCCGGGCGGCAGGTTATCCACACTGAGGTCCAGGTCCACGTAGAGCTGATCGCCCGCCAGCGCCCAACGCGCCTCGTCTTGGGCCACCGCGGCAATGACGCGCGCGTTCATCAACGTAATTTGCATGTCGGGATGCGCGCTGCCATCCTCCGTGTGCTTACTGCCACGCAACAACCAGTTATCCTGTTGCAGACCCTCTTCCGCCGTCAGTTGCCCTTCCTCCAACACCAGCCGCTCGTCAGTCCTGGGGCGTGCCACAATCAGCTTCAATTGCCCACGCCTCTGCGGCGCTTGGCGAATCTGAGGTAAGGCAAGCTGCAGCTCTGCTTCCGTCAAATGTCGGGACATCTCACACTCCTTGGTAAGTTCTGATGATTATGTCAAGGATGTAGCGTCATTGCACGATTCGCGGGAACTCGCTTTCTGGGTCGCCCCAATCTGGGAGCGCCCCAATCTGGGGTCATCTCTTCTCAAAATATCGGGTTTTACCCCATAAACTTTCAATTCCCACTCCACTACAGTAACAGAAATTACTATATCAACAATGCATAAGAGAGGGTTCCTGGAGGTAACAGGAGATGATAGCTCTTTATCCGGTAGGCACGCAGGTTCTTGAACAACCGGGCAAGCCAGACAGAGTGGTTGAGACCGAGCGTGGTAATTTTTTACTTCTGGACGCCGGCGAAAGCCCTGAGTTTGAAACCGATTCCCTTGTCAAGCGCAACTATGGCATTGCTGAGCTTGCGCGCGACGTCGTCGATCCTGCCTACACGGTTATCGTTCCACAAAAGGTGATCTCCCACGAGCTTATGTCTAAAGCGCTGGAGACGCACGATCTGCACGAAGACGAAACGTGGATCTATGGCTGCCTGTTACCGAAGGCGCTGCTCAAACGCTCCCTCAAAATCCAGGTGCACCTCCCGCCGCCCAGTGAGCACGCGCCAATGTGGTTTGACTGTGCGTTCGCCCACAAGCTGCAGGCTATCACCCTGCCCGGCTTCAGTTGTTTCACCGTGCGCGGCCTGCTAGAAGCGACGCTCACCCTGCTCGACGAATTTGAGACAATCCGTCTCAAGGACCCCACAGCCGCCAGCGGCGAGGACCAGACCGTCATCGCTTCACGCGAGGAATTTGACCAGTTCCTCCTGGAGAAACAGATGGCCTTCGCCAATCGTGGCGGCTTCGCCCGGCGCCTGGCCGAATATGGCTATGTTGTCGAAGCCAACCTCATCGATGTTGAAGCCTGGAGCTTCACCCTCTCGACCATGCCCGATCAGGAGTTTACCTCCATTGGACGCATGGTGGATGCCACCGTCCCCCAGCCGGACGGCTCAACAATGATCGAATATGGCGGCACCAGCATCATGACGGTGCGCGGCAATAGCGACCGGCTCCTAAATCTCACCTTGCCGGAGGTGATCCCTGTGGACGATCCACTGCGCAGTGGGAACGAAACCCTCTATCTGCAGGCGGACGAACAGATTGTACGCACCGCAGAAATCTACATTGATGCCTTGCGCGACTGGGAAGCAGACGATATTGTACGCACACGGGCTAACGTTGACGTGCTGCGTGGCACATTAGTGTATCGCAATGGTGAGCGTGAAGAGATTGTGGCTGCGGTCGAAGATTCGGGCCGTTCCGGCGGCGCATCTGCGGCCGAGCTAATGGCAGCACGCAAGCTAAACGAATCGGAAGAAACTAATTACGCGGTGTACAGCACGCGCCATGTGTTCGACCCCGAACAGTGCAAAATTTATCGCCGTCATCTGGACAACATAGAAGATTCGGTCATTTTTTGGGATGGTGTTGATGCCAGTTGGGGAGACAAATACGTTATGTTCTGCAGCTACTGATTTCCGTCATGGATGATACCGACCTCGTTGCCTTCACTCGGAAACTGTTAGAACTCCAATCACATACCCGCGAAACAAGTGATGTTCCACACTTCATAGCTGAAACGTTGTACCGGCACGGTGCGCAACCCCATATCCTGGAACGGGAAGGCGTCAGGAACATCGTGGCCTGCACCACGGATGAATACTGCGTTGTACTCAACGGTCACTGGGACACCGTCCTGCCCAACGAAGAGTTCGCCAAAGCGCTGCTCCCCACCCGCCTGGAAGACAACAACCTTTATGGCCTGGGCGCCTGTGACATGAAAAGCGGCGTTGCTGCCCAATGCGCCGCCTTCCTGCGCTGCCTGCAACAAGAAATCCCCGGCATCCTCCTTTGTGTCGTCGGCGACGAAGAAGTGGGCGGCGCCAACGGCACCGGTCTGTTGGTGGAAGAAGGTTACTACGCTCCCTATGCCGTTCTGGGAGAACCGACCAATTTGCGCCTCTCCCTGGGCCAAAAAGGGGGCATGCGCGTCACCGCCACCACCCGCGGCCGCCTGGCGCATGGCGCTTATCCCCACCGTGGCGAAAATGCCATCCTCAAGATGACCGGCTTCATAGAACGGTTGCTGCAATCGTATCCCCTGCCCCCACCCGGCACATCCGATAGTGACGTCTTCACCCGCACCACTGCCTCCGTAGGCCAGATTGAGGGGGGTGAAGCGCCGAACGTGGTCCCCGACCGTTGCCGGGCAACCATCGACATACGCATCCCGCCCCACACCTCCATCGACGAAATCCAGAGCAACCTGCAGCAGATTGGTGAAGAAACCGGGGCAGAGGTCTCCTACGACTTTCTGGGCTACGGCTGGCAGCTAGATAAAGCCAGCCGCATCTACGAGGTGAGCAAAACCGCCGTCGAAGAAGTCACCGGCCGCCCACCGGAATTCGTGCAGAAAATGGGCACCAATGACGGCAAATATTACGCCTACAAAGGCGCCCAGATCACCAATATTGGCCCCGGCCACAACAAACTCTCACACACTGCCCACGAGCGCGTGCCCCTGCAACAGCTCACACAGGCGCGCGACATCTACGTACGCATAGCACAACTGCTGACTTCTGGCGCTAAAGAGCTCCCCGGTTGATGCTGGTTGATGAGAGGTAACAGGCGCTCCCCGCCTGCTTAACTTGCTATTGTCCCGCGCTCTGCATCGCCTGCTCCATGCGGCGTTGCATTTCCTCCGGGCTCACATCCTCAATGTGGGTCGCAAACCACCACTGATTGCCGAACGCATCCTGAACACCACCGGTGCGGTCTCCATAAAACTCATCGACCGGCGCTCGTAGCGAGGTAGCGCCCGCATTCAAAGCGCGCTCATAGTGAGCATCAGTGTCCTCCACGTAGACGTGCAGCATCCCCGGAAATTGCTCCTGCCCTTCCTGAGCGCCGCCCATCATGATCGTGCTGCCACCAATGCGCACCTCAGCATGCCTGATCTCGCCATCCGCTCCTTCTGCTGCCTCAACGCTTTCCACGTCAAAGACTTGCTGCAAAAAGTTAATCAAGCCCCGCACATCGCGCACAACCAGGTAAGGGCTGACGGCCGAGTGACCTTCAGGAATATAATTGACTGCCATCGCTGTGACCTCCTTTTCAAATTAGGGGGGTTTTGTGAGCGGTAATGACACACTCTGGAAAACTCAGGAAGCGTGGGAGCGCTTCCTCTTTCTGGACCCCTCTATTTTAGCACGAAAGGCACTCAAAACCAAACATTTGTTCTAATTTGTACCCTTTTGCAGAATGCTTCGATATACCTGATGATGACAGGAACATTGGAGATAGCCGGTGCTTGAATTCTTGCG
>CAZRTM010000049.1:0-10563 GCA_964602995.1 uncultured Ardenticatenaceae bacterium | reverse complement strand
GAGGAGCAGCAGGAGCTATTGCAGCTACGCTTCGTAGCCGGGCTTACCTATCGCGAAATCGGCGAAGTCTTGGGCAGCAGCGGAGGGGCGGTCAAGATAGCCATCTACCGGCTGTTGGATCGGCTGCGCGCACTATGGCCTGCGCATGCCCAGCCAAACGAACACAGAGGACGGCAAGAATGAGTGAGCGGATGACAAACCAACCTAGGGACAACATCACTTTAGAAGAAGGGTTGAGAGCAGTCCTGACCTACCGGCCTGAACCGGCCTTTGTAGAAGGGTTAGAGCAACGTCTGCTAGAGAGGCAACCGGCGAAAATCCACGACCGCCCAGGACAACACAGACCGTCTCTATCTGAACAGTGGCGCGCGCTGTGGAAAGGGGCCGTCACAGCCCCTCCTCGTCTACGTTGGGCTGCCCTGTCCCTCACACTCCTACTCATTCTCATCGCCGGTCTCTTCGCCATCGGACCGCAGCGAGCCTGGGCCGGGCTGCAGGCATGGCTGGGGTACGTTCCAGGGGTCGGCTTCGTGGATCTACACAACACGCGTGTATTGCTCGCACCACAAATAGAAACTCGTGACGGAGTGACAGTGCGTGTGACTGAGGTAATTGCCGGGTCGGACGAAACGACAGTGGTCCTGGAAAGTGATGGCCTCCCGGCTGAGGATGAGCTTTGGGGAGGAAATGGGGCCGAGCCAGACAACGCCTTCGCACCGCTACTCCGTCTGCCAGACGGCACAACCTTACCGGCGCTGACCTTTACTCTACGCCTGGGCCGTGCGTCGCTTATCTTCCCGCCGTTACCCGCGGACGTCTACCAGGTCGCCCTTGAGCTGCCGCTATTACCCCTCGTCCCACGTGGCGCGGCCCCTGAGAATTGGTCGCTACCCCTGGCGCTGCAACCGGCGACCGGTGAACTAGTTGCGGAGATGTATCCACAACCTTACGCACCTGAAAATGCAAGCGATACGCACCACGGCATTACGTTGATTGTGACGGACGTCGCCCATACGGCGAAAAGAACGGCGCTGCGGATAGAAACTCGGTGGCAGAATGAGGCGTGGGAACACGTCGCGCCCGAGTGGAATTATGGCCTCTACGACGACGTTGGCCACGTGTACGACAGATACGTCGAACCGGGCAGCGGGGTAGTCAGTAGTATGGTGATACGCGAGCCGGCAGAGCCACCCCCGCCTCATACGTCGGAACGGCTGTACGATTTTGAACCGCTTTCACTTGCAGCCAGTCGGCTTACCTTTGAAGTGGAGCAGACAACGGCACGGGTGCCGGCCGAGGGACAGTTTGCCATCGACCTGGGGGCCAATCCGCAGATAGGAGATAGATGGGAGCTAGATGTGCACTTAGAGGTTGCCGGCCTGCCGGTTCACATCACGCGCGCCTGGCTAGGCACCGAACAACTGCAACTGAGGGATGGCGTCGAAACGCGCACGAGCCTCAATTTATACGTTGAGGAGGTTCCAGAACGGAACGGTCGTTCCTTGGGACATCTCTCGCTACGCGCCGATCACCCTGCCTTCACCAACGGGTCTGGCGGTCACGGCGCACAGATTGTCAGCCTTCACTTGAAGGATGGCAGCGTCTTGCCATCCGGTACAATTGAGATTGGCGTGGACAGCGCCTGGCTCTACTTCCACGGTCCCTGGCGTGTACAGTGGGACATCCCCGGGGCTGCTCCTGGCTCGCCACCCGTTGTTCTTACTCCCGATAGCGCGCAAATGTACGATGGGGTATCGCTTCACCTGGACCGGGTGACGATGACCGACCGTCTCACTGCGGTTGATCTAACACTGGTGGGCCAGGACGAAGGGGTAATGATCAACGAGATTCTTTACGTGAACCCAAACAAGCAATGGGATCAACTCACGCTTGAGGATGACCGCCTACATAGCTACATGCTAGGGCAGCGCGACGCTGTCTGGTGGCAACCAGAAGGCTGGCAGCCGCCGCTTGTCGGTTCCCCATCACCGGCCCGGACAAAGCGTCTCCACCTCCCACCCGCACAGCCGCTGGTCCGGCGCCTGACGCTGACCATCCCGGCCGTGGAACTGGCGCGACCGGCAGCAGCCAGCTTCACAGTGGAGGTACCTTCAAACATCACCCTTACCTACGACGAGGAAGCCAGAGGCCCGGCAAGCGAACCATGGCCGGTAGCCATCAACTTCCGCCTCGATGACTACCACGTCCACTTTAGCGAAGCGCGCATGTACACATTACCGGGGAATGGCACTTATCTGGCCCTCCGCGGTGAGATGTCTGGCGGTGGCAGCGCCCGGCCGTTAAGCGGTTTCCTCATAGATGAAATCTCCGCACCAGATGGTGAATCGGTTAGCAATCACCAGGGGCACGCCGTCTCCGCTCCAACTCGAAGAAGTGGTTTCTCACCTGTAAATCTGACCCTAGAGCTTGGTGGCCCGGCCGACGGCGTTCTTCGCCCGGGACCCTACGAGGTACAGATCAGCGCCCTGACCGAGATAGTTGAAGGGCCGTGGGAATTTAGCTGGGACGTACGAGATTAGATTCTTCAGCCACCGCGGTACGTGTTCAACTTTGTTGTGAGAGGTGAATCCGATCACAATTTCGGCGAGTCGGATTTGGCAAGCTTGTTGAGAACCGCCTCTACCGTTTCTCCGGCGACTCCTTGGAGTTGTCGGTTAACAATTGAAATTGCCTCGAGCGCTTCAGGTCGCGTGGCGTAGAGTTTCAACAACTCAAGGAACTCAATACCGTCTTCTACGTCGCGAGCGCTGACGGTGGCCTTTTCTCTCATCGCTGCCAACTGCTGAACCCGCAACAACAGGCTGATGGCTCGCTCGGTAAGTTCCTCGTCAGAAAGTACGATCCCAAGCAACTCAGACTGCACGCTCGTGACCAACTCAATCCAACCACGGCCTGTTTCGGTAGGAAGCAACAGTTCATCGCGAGCGTCGCGGATAGGTTGAACCGTACCTGCCTGAAGCGTTTCGCCTATAAACTCGATCGCACAAACACTTTGTTGAATCAACGCGACGAGTCCCGCCTTAGTATCGAGTTTGACCGGCTCGGGGTCTTCTGGCTGGAACGACAAGCGATCATTTCCAGTATCTGGACCAGTTTCAAATGCAAACGCGAATGTTTTTCGGAGTGTAGGATTTCCGATGTGCCGGCTGTATACATAGTCCGTAGAAGTTCCCGTGGTAGTACCGTTGTATACCTGGTAAATGGTTTTCAATGTGTAGTTACTACCGCGTACGGCCCTGATCGCATCTGCGACTCGGGTTGCAACCGTCTGGTATTTAAGCCGATCTGACGGCGGCATGTACTCTTCATGCCACGGCGGTTCTAATGGTCGACAAATTCCCGTATGCAGACTCGTAAAATTCGGGAGCGGCTGCGTTGTTTGTGTCGGAGCGTGTCCCCATGGAAAGAGCACGAATTGGCTAAAAGAATGGACGTCAACGAATACATCGATACGGTGCCTATCGCAAAGCAGGTGAATATTGTTGGATTCAGGCTCAGAAAACCCCAGCCTGCCGACAAAACTTGCAGAGCAGGGATCGCAAGAGGTGTTCGGGCCGACGACACGCCACATAAAGTCGCAATTGCGGTTAGGATCGGCACCATCGCAGAGTGTGTCGGGATTGTCGCGTCGGTTCTTTCTCCACCACCAGTCGCCACCGGGCTTCATTACATGGTGGCGACCATCGGGATTGGCGCAAGGCAACATCCAGATGTCCAGCGTCTCCATCATGATCCTGACATCAAAAGCCGACCATTCAGCGCCGCCGTAGGCCAGGCCGGTCTCCGTCGTATAGGCTCGGACGAAATCAAACGCGAGCTCGATAATCGCGTCCGGATTCATCAATTCCCGAGCATGCATCCCGCCAACGATCAAAATCCCTCGGCGATTTTCACCGCCGCCAGCGCGCAGACGTAAAGCATGGATGGGCCGACCTTCAACCGAATTCTGTAAGGCTTCGCGCGTGCAGAGGTCTGGCCTTGCCTCAACAAGGGAGGCGATAGCGGCGTCGAGTTGTGCGATCGTTCGATACATTCGGGTATCAGGGTTTGAGAAAAGGCGTCGGACCTGGATTGGACTTAAGGGCGCTTACTTGCTCTTCGAGCCAGCGCTCAAACGAGCTATCTGTTACGATCAATGCCGGATCCAGGGGTCCATCAGCGTATGCCGCATAGAGGCGGACTTCCAGACCCTGATTGAGGAGCCTTACCAAATCCTCGACGGTTATCAGGGCGCGTACTCGACCCTCGGCATCGGAAACCCGATCGACGTTGAGATCATCAGCCCAATCTTTCGTCTTCGTCTCTCGACCAGGATAGATCGTTGCTCCGAACCGCATCTTAAGCAGTGCTGCGTTTCGTTCCTGACGCTCTTCCGCATTGGCTTTCTTTGATCGTTTCATTTTTGTGCACACCAACTATATACGTTACAAAGGGCAGCAACTGGGCAAATCAGAAGAAAGGCGCTACGGTGACCCCTCGTTGCACGTATGTGACACACGAGCCGGCGAGAGAAAATATGACTTTTTGCTTAAATTCGCGGTAGATGTTTGCGTTGAGAAATAAACGTTTGGCGGAGTATACGTCGAAGATAAGCGCATTGTACAATTATTTGCTGTAGCGGTAAAGAGGTAAATCCATTAGCGGTCTCCTGTTCCAAACTGTTGTATGATGTTACTCACACTCAGGAGGGCTTCCAAAATGCAAGAACTAGGCATCAACCCCGGCTATCTACTCATCCAATGCCTCATCCCCTTTCTCTGGTTTACCCTATCCGTCTATACCCTCTTCCGCCTCCGCACTCGCACCCTGCCCGAAGTCGCCCGAGTCATCTGGGCGGTGCTCATCCTCATCATCCCCTTCCTCGGCGCGCTGGCCTTCTTCATTGTGCAGCCGGGTGAAAAGGGCACGTAAAGCGACCTAACCACCAGACACATCTCTCAACGCCAGGTTGGGCCTACGGTTGGGTGTCACGTTTTCGGCGCTACGTCACCCGCATCTACCGCTACTGCAACTCGCGCACCGAAAACGCCACGGTCGCCGAAGACCTCACCGCGCAGACCTTTCTGGCGGCGCTGGAAGGCATCACCCACTTCCGCGGCGATGGCTCAGTCGCCGCCTGGCTCTTCGGCATCGCCTCCAACGTCTGCAAAGGCTACCACCGCTACCGGCAACGCCACCCGCAAGAGCCATTGGAAACAGCAGCCCAGCGCAAGGACACGGAGACGCCCGACCCCGAGCGGCGCGCTTACCGCCGCGGCATCCTGGACTGCGCCCAGCGCGTCCTGCCCCAGCTCAGCGAAGCACGGCAAGAAGTGGTGCGCCTGCGCTTCCTGGCCGGCCTCAACACAGCCGAGACGGCCACCGTGATGGGCAAGCGGCGTGCCGCGGTGCGCAAACTGCTGTCGCGAGCTATAGACGATCTGCGAGAGAGGTGCCTGGATGAGGAATAGCACAGACCCCCGGCAACTGGAAGACTACCTGGAACAGAAAGAGAGCTATGAAGGCAGTCTGGAACTGGACGTCGAGCGGCTGGTTGACTCGTTACAGGAATGGCAGCATGAAGCCGAGTTGCAACCGCGCGCCAGTTTCGTCAACGAACTGGCACAGCAGCTTTATGAGCAACAGCGACCGGCTTCTTCTGTACCTGGATTCTGGCCTGGGCTATGGGGTCGCCTGCTTGGAGGGGGCTTAAAAGCTGTCGTCGCCGTCGCTGCTGTGGCGCTGTTCGCCGTCTGGCTGCTGACGCTGCAAGGCACTCCCGAGTCACCAGACGCAACCCAGCCAGTCGCTGAGGTCACGAATACTATTGGTGCCGCAGAGACCGTGCAGTTTGAGATTGAAATACCACAGCAAAGCACTCCCGAAGCGACCTCTCCGGTGCTTGACCCTCCCACTCCAACCTCACAAGCCGCCGCAACTGAACCAACCACTGCCACGCAACCTGCTTCCTGCAACGCCGTCCCCCGTCCCGCTCTCCTTCTGGGGAGCGATATCAGCCTCGACAGACTGAACCTGACTGTGGTCAATCCCTTTAGCGGCGCTCACTGTAGCATGAGCACCACCAACGCCTACAGCGCGGGCGCCGTCGCTGTCTCTGGCAATACCCTTTACTACCCTCACCGTGACAGAGAGGCCGGGACGATAACCATCTGGGAGCATCCGTTTGATGGTAATCCACAGCCACTCCCCTTCACCACCACGCCTGCCCTCTCCGCTCCCTGGTTTGGGCTAACCGTCTCCGACGACGGCCGTTACCTCGTCTGGGCCACATTCAGCGACCAAACCGGAGATGCCAGCAATGCCCGCTACCGCAGCACCGTCTGGCTGGGCGACCTGGAAGCCGGGACGGCGACGCTGCTATGGCAGGAAGATGCGCCTGATACCCTTCCGTCCACCATCGAGCCACTGCACTACTCGGCCGCAGAAAACGCCATCTACTTTGCGCGCCGCCCGCACGGAATCGGCGGCGTTGGTCCCTATGCCGGCCAATATAGCGGCCTCTACACACTCTCGCTCGACGGCGGCGAGCCGCAGCCACTGTTCACCTGTCAGACAGAATTTGACTTCTGCCTCAACGACGTCGATTTCGAACGCCGTTTGCTAGCTACGGTTACAAACGAGAACGAGCAGCCGGAGCTTCGCATCATCGCCTTCGATGGTTCCACGGTCGCCAGCTACTCACCATCCGACGCCAACTACGTTGCGCAACCGGTCTTCAGTCCCGGCGGCGACGTAGCCTTCATCGCCGCTAACCTGGAACGTGCTGAGGACCGTACACCACGATTCCAGCCCGGCAGCGTCCGCTTGCTGCGCGCTCCTTACAGCGAACAACCACAGACGCTCTTTGAGGAAACAGACGCGTACTTCGGCCTGTGGCATTGGGTCGATAGCAACCACCTCCTGGTTAGCGGCAGGACCGCTGGTCAGAGCTTAGGCTTGCTAAATCTTAGCGGAGAGTGGACAACAATCCCCGAATCGGGAAACGCAGTGCCTATCACCGGACTGCAAGAGCCGTAGGGCAGAGAGAGTCTCGAACGTATAACGTATATACGACGTACGATGAATACGGCAAATCCTATTTTGTGTTGCTAACGGTTACGTCTCTTCCTGTAGTTCGTCTAATATGTCACGAGTAATCGGTTGTCCTCCCCGCCGCTCAAGAATTCTTTCTCGCAGCGTACGCAGGTCAGCTATTACATCCACATCTTCTCTTTCAGGATTCGCGGGAATGTCGATCATTTCTTTGTCAAGCAACTCTTCGTCTTCCAGTCGCTGCTTGATCGCCTCCAGGCAGTACTGCGTAACGGGGACATCGAGCCGGGCAGCCGTGAGTTCGATGCGGCGCTTCATCTCTGGGTCAGTATAAACTTGAATTCCAGGCATATCTCACCTCGCATTCCAAATAGTACCGACTTTAGCACTAAGCCGTCAATTGAAGTTGCACTAATCTCTGGCCACTCCTAGATTGGGTGTGACCAGCCAGCGACTGCAGCGATAGACAAAGCAGAAACAGGCAACAAGCACAAGGAGCAACTGTTGACCGTCGCACGAGGGACAACCAGCATTAGCGATGACGCCGCGTTGGCCAGTCAGGCGAAAGAGGATTTCGCCGCCTTTGATGCCCTCTATCGCCGCTACGTCACTCCCGTCTACCGCTACTGCTATATGCAGTGCGGCAACAAACAAGACGCTGAAGATCTGACGGCGCAGACCTTTCTGGCAGCGATAGAGAGCCTCGAGAATTACCGCGAGCAAGGCGCCTTCGCCGCCTGGTTGTTCACCATCGCCCGCCGTAAATGCCACGACTACCATCGCCGCCACTACCGCCGCCCGCAAGAGCCGCTGGACGACGTGGAAGAGCACCTGAATCCCCAGGCACAGGACCCCGAACGGCTCGCTTTCCTCAGTGGCATCCTGGATTGCGTGCAGCAGATGTTGCCCCGGCTGACCGAAGACCGGCAGGAAGTCGTGCGCCTGCGCTACGGGGCCGGCTTGAGCACGCGCGAAACCGCAGCCGTGATGGGCAAAGGACAAAGCGCGGTCAAGATGTTGCTCCTGCGCGCCCTAAACGACCTGCAAGAGAGGTGTCTCGATGGACAGGAATGACG
This sequence comes from uncultured Ardenticatenaceae bacterium, assembly GCA_964602995.1. GTDB lineage: Bacteria > Chloroflexota > Anaerolineae > Promineifilales > Promineifilaceae > JAAYYY01. Next base: position 2,434 of record CAZRTM010000049.1, on the reverse strand, counting down.
ACCACTGTCTGGCCGAACAACTTGAAAGACATGCCGACGGACAGGCAGCAGACCTGCCCACCGGCCTCGCACACATATCCGGTTCGTTACTACAGGCGACACGGCAGACCCAGCCCCGGCCCGGTTTCGTCAATGAGCTGGCGCAACAGCTACGTCAGGAACAGCAAGCCGTAGCCGGGCGGCGGGCAAAACGCCAGACCCTTAGAAGCGGAGTGCGCCGCGTCCTGAGCATTGCCGGCGCGCTGGCAGCCCTCGTCGCCCTCCTCTTTGCCGCCAGCTACTTCTACCAGCCAGACCTGGAACCGGCCGTCACCGAACAGGAAACCGGCCTGCCACCAATAGTGCGTCGGGCAGTTGGTGGCATGTTCTTCGGCGCCGAATTCCGCCTGTACGAGCAGCTCTCCAGCAAGCCACAGCAATTGCCTCTATACCGTGCCGAGCCTGCCCCCCTTCCCAACACAGCCGCTGAAGTGCGCCAGATGGCCATCGCCCTGGGCTTGGATAATCCCCAGGTTTACCAGAGCAGCGGCCAGGTTCAGGGCTGGGTGGCGCAGGATGAAGTAGGCCGCCGCCTCACGATTGACAGTCGCGCCGTCCGTTTCCCCATCGTCTACCACGTTCCAGACAATGTGCGGCCCGGCGACCTGGTCCGTTACTGGCCCGATGTTGCCGCTCTGACCACCGCCTTTCTTGAACCGGCCGGCTTACTGCCTAAAAACTATGAAGTGCGCGAGCGGGCGGACAAAGCGCACATTACCGTAGAGGTCATTCCCACGCTGGATGGCCGGCCCGTGCATTACGCCGCTACGGAACTGGAGCTGCGGCCCGGTGGCGTGGTCAGCGAAGCGCGTATTCAGATGCTGGACTTTACGCCCGCAAGCGTGGTGGTCACTGCCGAGTCGGAGGAGCAAGCATTTGAGGAAGTTCTGCACCGCGGAGCGACGATGGACGCGGCCAGAACAACCTCTGACGGTACAGCTCCCCGCACAATCTACCCTTCGCCGGCAGGGGCGCAGGCAGGTGATGAGGTGCACCTGGTGGGGTTCGTTAACGTACTGCAACCGGCGGATGGAGGAGAAGCGCGCATTGAATTGAGCCAGGAACCGTACAGAGCAACCAACTTCCACCTTGTCGGCCCCCTGGCCAGTGAACTTGTGGGCGAGCAGTTAGTCGAACTATCCGGCACGCTACTCACGCGAGATGCGGCCCGGCCGTGGACGGTTGAACTCAATTCCTGGCAGGCGCCGCCCATAGAGGGCCGGGTTGTCGATTGCAAAATCGGTGTCCTACACCGGGAGGGCCAGCAGATGGCGCTATTGACCGACGAGAGAACGCCCTATCCTCTGGCCTACCCGCCGCTCGAGTTAGCCGGCGAGCGCGTCGAGGTCTGCGCCATCTTTCGCTACACTCCCTACTGGCTACCGTGGTTGAGCATCACCATCCCGCCGGCCAGCGAAGCCATACCAACATTTGGCGCGATGAACCCGGGTGACATTATTGGACCGGTAGAAGAAGTGGAGGTGACTCGTGTCGTCGTGCACGAAGCGGATGCGCCTGGGCCACCCCCGCCACCGGATGACGCGGTTGGTCTCGTGACTGAGCAGATCGTGGAAGCTGACGGCACAGTCATTACGCAAACCCAGCCAGTGGAGCTGTATGAACCGGCCGCGGACTCGCCTTTTGCAATCGGCCAGGAAGTAGAAGTCAGCGGTGTCGTGGGCGGCTACCTACAACGCGAGGAAGACCAGGTTGTCCCCTACATTTCTCTGGGCGTGGACACCGACAATGACCCCAGCACCAGGCCGGTGAGCTACCCGCTGGCCGGTCCCTGGGGTCTGCTCCTGGAAATCGCCAACCATTATCACTTCCATATCACCATTCCCGCGACCATTGTCGAAGCCCAGGGAGAGCGGGCTGGGCCTGAAGGACAAGCGATTCAGGTCGGTGAAGGCGGCTGGTGGCGCACCTGGCGCGAAGAACAATTCGCCTCCTTCCTGGGCCATTACGAGGTGGCAACGCTAGAAGGGCGCGAGGTGCGGCTCTTCGTAGATGAAGCCACAGGCAACCGCTACGTTGATGCCACGCCCCTCTACTACGCTCAACCCGGCGATACGCTGCTGGGTGAACACGGCGGCGGGCGCCTGTGGATAACCGGCGTCGTTCACCCCCAGGATACCTTTGGCGGGCTGCCAATTCTGACCATCCTGCAGCAACGGAGGGGCAGCAAGATCAACCAGTTAAACAGCGCCAGCGAACTGCCGGTCGATCCACAGATAATTTCAATGCCCCTGCACGACAACACGCCCTCACCCGCGCCCCGCGCCACGGCAGACACGCTGCTCATTGACCGCGCCGTGCTCGGCTACACCTACCTACCGCCTGACCCCGGCGAAGCCACCAGCCAGCTCTTACAACCCACGTGGCTCTTCTATGG
>CAZRTM010000048.1:27282-29803 GCA_964602995.1 uncultured Ardenticatenaceae bacterium | reverse complement strand
AAAAATGAGCCTTTTAGGTAACATCATCTGGCTGGTCTTCGGTGGTTTTGTGGCCGGCCTGATTTATATTGTCGGTGGTCTGGCGATGTGCCTGACGATTGTTGGCATTCCCTTTGGGCTGCAATCGATCAAGTTGGGAGTAGCGACGATGGCCCCGTTTGGCAAGGAAGTGGTGGTGAGCAAGAACGAAGGGCCGGTTGCCTTGCTCTTTGACATCCTCTGGATCATCTTCTTTGGCTGGGAAATTGCCATCGCCCACCTGACTTCGGCACTGATATTGGCCATTACCATTGTGGGCCTTCCCTTTGCCCGTCAGCACCTGAAGCTGATTCCCATCGCCATTTTCCCCTTCCAACGGGATCTGCGCTGAAGCTTATGCTTGTAACAAAAAAGACAGGCCACTTATAAGGCCTGTCTTTTTTTACTCTGCTCGTGGAGCGATCATTTAGCTGCGGTTGGGGCCGAGCAGCAAGCCGATGACCACACCCATCAACAGGGCGCCAATGATGACCAGCCAGGGATATTCGTCCACGACATAGACGACATCTTCAGGCACCACATTGCGAATTTCGTCTTGGGCTTGCTCGGCGCCTTTGCTGACCTTCTCACGAGTCATCTCTGCCCGTTCTTGTAGCTTTTCCTGCGCCTCTTTTACGCGCGTTTGCACCATGTCCTGGGCTTCGTGTACTTTGGCCTGCACCTTCTCAGTGGCCTTCGTGGCACGGCCATTGGCCTCCTGCACGAATTGGTCAACCTCGCTTTTGGCCTGCTTCTTGTTGTAGCCATAGCGCTCGCGCAGTTTCCCTTCCAGTTGTTTGCGCTTACCCTTGATTTGCTCCAGGTCGTCATCGGTCAGCTCACCCCAACGTTCCTGCACCTGGCCACGAACCTGCGTCCATTTACCTTCTAGAATATCTGTATTCATCCCGGTTATACTCCTTTCGCTCATATGACGATGTTGCCGTCACTCTTATTGCATTTCGAAATCTGTTCGTGAGTCTTTGCCTGACACCGCTGGCAGCCTGCGCCATTGCAAGCAACTGCCAGTAGCAGGGGCAAAGCCACTGATTTTACTTTAAAGGAAGTGCGGGACGTTATCATGTATCCTGTTATATCGACAGGATATGAATGGGGATATAAATTCTCAGGAAGTATCAGGGGGTAGTCAGGCCCGCATCTGTCACGCGTCTGTCAAACGTCTCTCAAGCGTCGTCCTGTGTCTCGCCCTTGTTCAGGATGAGGACGGGGTCGCCGGGTCGGATGCGCCCGGCCTTCAAGACGCGGGCATAGGTGCGGGAGGTGGCGCCGGCTTTGTCGGGTGAGACGCGATTGAAATTGCCGTCAGAAAAGCTGCCCTTAATCTGCTTACAGGGGAGGGTATAGGAGGTAATCTCGATTTCTACTGTCTCTCCCAGGCGCAACCGTGCGCCGGGCTTCACCAACTGCCAGTCCACGCCGGTAACCGTTATGTTTTCGCCAATGGAGCCAGGGTAGATGGGGTGTCCCTGCGCCTGTAAGGCCAGGATTTCTTCAAGGGGGAAGAGGCAGAGGGCGCGCTGGGGTCCACCATGATGTTTGAGAATGCGCTGGCGGTCTCCTTCTAATCCATCCGCGGTCACCACGCCCTCGGCAACACTTCGCTTGGGCACACCGCCGTCGGAGGCGTTAATCTGAAATATGCGTCCTTGCTGCATAGAACTCTCCCTGCTGTAAGACGGCGTTGATGATGCCGGAAAATGGTTCAGATCGTTTTTTGGTCGTTGTGGTGTGCGCCGTTGCGAACCTGTGCGTGCTTAGCCGGCGACTGGCTTGACGCCCACGTGAACGGCAATGGTGCCGAACATGAAGAGGCGGTAGCTGACCTCCGTGAGACCGGCCTGGCGCATGGCAGCGGCCAGGCTCTCCGGCCCCTGGAACTGCTGGGTGCTGTCTGGAAGGTAACGGTAGGCGTCGTCGTCGCCGGTGATTAGCCGGCCCAGGGTGGGGATGACGTAATTAAGGTGCAGGCGGATGAATGGGCGCAGCAGGTTCTTTTTGGGCGGGCTGGACTCTAGAATCACGATGCGCCCACCGGGCTTTGTCACTCGCGTCTGTTCTGCCAGGGCGCCAGGCACGTCGATGACGTTGCGCATGAGAAAGCCGGAGGTCACGGCGTCGAACATATTGTCGGGAAAGGGTAGGGCCAGGGTGTCGGCAGCCACCCACTGCAGCGCCTGCCGTTCGGGACGGCGCTTTCCGGCCTGCATCATCTCAATCGTAAAGTCGCCGCCCACAGCCTGTAGGTTGCGGTGTTGTCGCAACCCTTCATAGGCTATGTCGCCAGTTCCGGTGGCAATGTCCAGCAGCCTGCCGCCGTCAGGCAGTTGTGCCTTTTGAATCACATAACGACGCCAGCGCACATCTTGCCCAAAGGTCATCAGCCGGTTCATCATGTCATAACGACCGGCGATGCGGGCAAACATGTTCTGGACGTATTCAGCGCGTTCTTCGCCTTGGAGTTGAGCCATTTTTGGTAATCGGT
>CAZRTM010000048.1:16413-27182 GCA_964602995.1 uncultured Ardenticatenaceae bacterium | reverse complement strand
ACGGTTTACGGATAACGGCTTACCGCCCCCCGCCGTCACCTGCCAGGCCTGAATCAGCTCGGCCACGCTCCAGGCCTGGGCGGTACAGCCGCGGGGGTGGAAGGGGGCGTCGCCGTCGAATATTTCGCTGACGCTGCCGACGCCGTGGTCGACCAGATGGTGCATCAGCGGGGCCAGGAAGGAGCGCGCCCGGGCGTGGTCTCCGTAAACGCGTAGATGGGCGCGGACAAATGGCCCCATGAGCCAGGCCCAGACCGTTCCCTGGTGGTAAGCGCCATCTCGCTCTTTGATGTCGCCGCTGTAGGTATCGCGGAAATCTTCGTGGTCCACCGCCAGGGTGCGCAGGCCGAAAGAAGTCAGCAAATTGCGCTGGCACACGTCCACGATCGCTTTCTGGCGCGCTGGTGGTAGAGGGCTGTAGGGCAGGGAAACGGCGAAAATCTGGTTGGGCCTTAACGCCACATCGTTGCCGTCTGGGCCGTCGATGACGTCATAGCAGTAACCGAGTTCGTCGTTCCAGAAGCGGTCGAAACCGGCGCGCGCTTTTGCGGCTAACGCCTCGTATGATTCGCTGCTGTGGTCCAATATGCTGGCGAAATTGACCATAATCAGGAGGGCATTATACCAGAGGGCATTTACCTCAACCGCCTTGCCCGTGCGCGGGGTCACCACCCAATCTTCCACCTTGGCGTCCATCCAGGTCAGTTGTACGCTCTCTTCACCGCCATAGAGCAGGCCATCTTCCTCATCCACTTTGATGTTGTAGCGTGTGCCGCGGCAATGCCAGTTGATAATCTCTTCCAGCACGGGAAAGAGCGCCTCTACGAGGGCGCGGTCGCCTGTCGCTTCGTGGTAGGCGCGAATCGCTTCAAAGTACCAGAGCGTGGCATCGACCGTGTTGTATTCGGGGAGTTCACCTATATCGGGAAAGCGGTTGGGCAGCATACCCTGGTCCACAAAATGGGCGTAGGTGCGCAGGATACGCGCTGCAATCTCGGCTCGCCCGGTACTGAGAGTTAACCCGGGCAAACTAACCATCGTATCCCGGCCCCAGTCGCTGAACCAGGGATAACCGGCGATGACTGTACAACCCTCTGGGTCGTGTGGGGTGGGGCGACGGGCGATGAACTGGTCGGCCGCCAGAACCAGTTGGGGGTGGGGCGGGGCCGGCACGCGGGCTGCTCGCGCCAGCAGCCTGCGCTCATGTTCCGTGCGACGGTGGTATGCGGCTTCGCCATCCAGATTGGGTCGCGCCTCGGTGCTGGCGACCAGCGTAAAGCGGTCGCCTTCTTCCAGTGTGGCGCCAAAGACGCCGACGTGAATATGGTCCTCCACGACGTCGTTCTGGCCGCGGTCGTCCTCAATACTCAGGAAATAGTCTTCGTACCAGGTGAACTCGCGCCAGACTTCAGCCTGGCTGCTGAGGAGGTAAAAGGGCGTCGCCTCCGGGAACATTGTGATGCGCAGCCCATGCTCGACAGGGTCAATCTGCGGCTGCCAATCGTTGAGGATGGTCGTCTGGTGGTAATCACGGTAGTTGACCAACGCCTTGGCGTATAGCTCCAAAGGAGCGCTGCTACGGCGCAGGTAATATTGGATATAGGTGGTGTTTTGCTCAGGCTCCATCCAGACCCGCTTTTCCAGAAGTGCGTCGGCCAGGGCATAGGTCCAGACCGGCGTGGTGCCTTCCAGGCGAAAGCGCTCCATGAAGCGGATGCCTTCTTTTTCCACCGTGCTGTCAGCCCAGCGGTTTACGAATAGCGAATAGTGGCGGCCGCCGTATTTGACGTCTTCGTCTAGTTTGCTCAACAGCAGCGTGCGGCCCAGCGGTGGGTCGAGGGCTGCAATCAGCAGACCATGATAGCGTCGGGTCAGGAGTCCGGCGACTGTGCCCATCGCAAAGCCGCCGATTCCGTTGGTCACCAACCACTCTCTGCTCTCTGCAACCTCCAGGCGGCCGCAGACTTCCCGTCCAAACTCAATCATTCGCACACGCTCCTTCGCAGAATTGCGCTTATTGTGATCGCGAACTGCCCCTGGCGCAAGTTTACCTCAGGGTCCGGGGAAGTAAGGGATAAGGCCACTATAGGGCATTACCCCAAAATGACACTACTATGACACCGTATTGACACCGATATGTTACTTTGTTTAGAATGTTTGCATTGACAACCATCCCACACCTGAAAGGAGGTCAAGATGTTGCGTAAGAGTAATACCCGCATGTTTTTCCTGGCGGCGCTCGCGCTGCTGCTGTTGGCGGCCTGCCAGCCAGAGACGGTCGAGGTTACCCGAATAGTTCCAGAGGAAGTGACGCGAGTTGTTACTGAAACCGTCATTGAAGAAGGAGAGCCGGTGGAGGTAACCCGTATCGTTACGGAAGAGGCAACCCCAGGGACGGTAGATGATGGTGATATGGCCGAGTCGCTGATTACCTATGACGGCTACTCCACGACTGATATTCCAACGCTGGATCCGCAACTGAGTCAAGACTCGGTTTCGATCGTCTATGTCGAGAACCTGTTTGTGCAGCTAGCCAATTATGATTTGGCGACATCGGAGCTAATTCCCGAGGCGGCGACCGGCTGGGAAGGGAGCGAGGATGGCCTGACCTATACCTTTAGTGTGCGCACCGACATCCCCTGGGTCTATCACAATCCGGTGAGCGGTGAGACCACACAGGCGATGCGCCCCATCTTAGACGAGAACGGTGAAGTGACTAGTGAGGAACCGGCTTTCGTCACCGCAGAGGACTTTGCCTATGGCATTAAGCGCGCCTGTGATCCTAACATCGGTTCCTACTACAGCGGCATTATCGCTCCGCTGATTTCCGGCTGTCTCGATGTTTTGGAAGCGGAAGACCCGGCCAACATTCCGCCAGAGCTGTTTGATGCCGTCGGCGTCAGCGCTCCCGATCCGGAAACGCTGGTCATCGAGCTAGAATTCCCTGCCAGCTACTTCCTCTCCATGATTCCTATGTGGACTCTGTCGGCAACGCCTGAATGGGCGATTACGGAACATGGTGAGAATTGGATTGAGGCGGGCAACATTGTGACCAACGGACGCTTTGTGCTCAGCGAGTGGGTGCACGGCGTGCGCCGTACGGTTGTGCGCAATCCGCTGATGCCTGAAGATATGTACGGTTCCGGCAATCTGGAGCAGGTTGTGATCAACGTGGTGCCCGACGTGAGCACCGGCTATGCCCTGTGGCTAAACAACGACGTGGACATCACCACGTTGCCCAACGCTGAGGTTCAGGCACATCTGGAGCAGTTCCCGGATGAGACGATTCAGGTGCCTACGTTGAGCACTTTCTACATCGGGTTCCGCACTACCAAGGAACCTTTTGATGATCCGGCTGTGCGCCGCGCCTTTTCTGCTGCCTTTGACCGCGAGACCTTTGTCGACGTGGTGATGCAGGGGCAGGGCCTGCCCATCAATCACTTTGCCCCGCCCGGCATCTTTGGTGCGCCGCCCATAGACGAGGTTGGCGTCGGTTTTGACCCCGAGTATGCGCGGGAGCAGCTGGCCGAGGCCGGCTATCCTGACTGCGAAGGCTTCCCCCGTGTAACGTTGTTGGGCTACTCTGGGCAGAACACGTTGGACTGGATTGAGTTTGCACAAGGGCAGTGGGCAGAACACCTGGGATGTCCCACCGACCTGATTGAGATTGAACAACAATCTTTTGATGAGCTGCTGAGTGCGACTGCTGCTGAAGTGCCTGACGAAGAAGCGCCGCATATGTGGACGCTGGGTTGGGGTCCGGACTATCCGGATGAGAACAACTGGGTCGGCGACGTGCTGTGGTGTGAGAACCCCGGGCAGCGCTTCTTGCGCGAATGCTCCGAGCTGGACGACCTCATCGTCGAGGCCCGCGTGGAGCAGGATCCCGATGCGCGCGTTGAACTATACCGCCAGATCGAGGAAGGTTTCTTCGGGCCAGAAGGGGAAACGCCCTTCTTCCCCATCTACCTCCAGATCCAGTACCAGGCACAACACGAATGGGTGGACCGTATTCCGGCTCTGTTTGGCGGCGACCAGTGGTATAACTGGACCTTTGACCAGGAAGCTAAACTGGCTGCCCAGAACTAAACCGTTTTAGGCTCTGTGGCAAATTCCTCCGTGAGAGCGGGTGCAGTGGCAACGCCCGCTCTCTTTTTCTGTTGCCGAGCGGCTGTTGGCGGTGGCAACTGGGCAGGAGTGGCGTAACAGGAACTTTCCTCCAGAACTGTTTTTGCGCTCCTCAGTGAGCGCGTTATAATGCGCTGTTATTAATTGGAATGCTGCTCATCGTTGGGTGAGTCACTGAAATATCGCTATAAAGTCAGCAATTCCAATTCTTTTGTGTAATGCTCCGGTTGGCTGTTCCGAATTGTTTCCCTTTTGACACTTATATGTCACCCTGTTGCCATTTTAATAGGTTTATAATAGAATGGTTCTATTGTCAGTGGTGCATATGCCCGTTGGGGGAACCAGGATTCGGAAAAGGCACTGCACCGGACGGTTTTCAGGTCATTGACGAAGGATAATTTATGGCGCCTTTACTAGAAGTACGAAACCTGGTCACACGTTTCTATACTGAGCAGGGAGTCGTTCACGCCGTCAATGGAATCTCCTATTCACTAGGTGAAGGAGAATCCCTGGCAATTGTAGGGGAGAGTGGTTCAGGTAAATCAGTCAGTGTCATGTCAATTATGGGTCTAATTCCTTCTCCACCTGGGCGTGTGGAGGGGGGCGAAGTGCTGTTTAACGGCCGGGACCTGTTGAAGCTTTCGCAGAGCGAGCTACGCTCCGTGCGCGGGCGCGAAGTTGCCATGATCTTCCAGGATCCGATGACGTCGCTAAATCCAGTGCTAACCATCGGACGGCAAATGACGGAGGGTCTAAAGTTGCACCTGGGCATGAGCGAGGCACAGGCGCGGGAGCGCGCCATTGAAATGCTCAATCTGGTGGGTATCCCCAATGCCGATGACCGCCTCTCTGATTACCCGCACCAATTCTCCGGTGGTCAGCGCCAGCGTATCATGATCGCCATGGCGCTTTCGACCAATCCGGCGCTCTTGATTGCCGACGAGCCTACCACGGCTCTGGATGTGACGATTCAGGCACAGATTGTGGAGCTTGTGCGGCAGTTGCAGGATAAGCTGGGCATGGCCATTGTCTGGATTACGCACGATCTCGGTGTTGTGGCCGGCATGGTCGAGCAACTGGCGGTGATGTACGCCGGCTTCATCGTCGAGAAAGGCTCAGTTTGGGACATCTATAAACGACCGGCTCATCCCTACACGCTGGGCTTGTTGCAGTCAATCCCTAAGGTTGACCAGGGCAACCGGCAGCGGCTGGCTTCCATCAAGGGATTGCCGCCAGACTTAAGACAAGAATTCAACCATTGTCCCTTTGCTCCGCGTTGCCCCTATGTCATCGATAAATGCTGGGAAGAGAATCCCCCGCTATTCCCCACAGGGCGTGACCAGATGTCCGCCTGCTGGCGTTGGGAAACGGTCATGGAAGAAGAGTCGCGCTTTGGAGTAACGGTATGAGCAGCGTGAACGGGAAAGAGGTTTTAGTCGAAGTTCGAGATCTGAAGAAGCACTTTCCTATCTATCGTGGTGTTCTGCGCCGGCAAGTTGGCGCAGTGCAGGCTGTAGATGGAGTGACGTTTGACATTTACAAAGGGGAGACGCTGGGGCTAGTAGGGGAAAGTGGTTGTGGTAAGTCGACGACGGGCCGCACGATTTTGCAGCTTTTAGAGCCAACTAGCGGGGAAGTGGTTTTTCAGGATAAGGTACTGACAGAGCTTGATAAGGATGAGTTGCGGCGCACACGCCGTGACATGCAGATGATCTTCCAGGATCCTTACGCTTCGCTCAACCCGCGCCTCACGGTGGGCAGCATTGTGGCCGAATCGTTAGAGATCCACAACATCGGCAACAAGCAGAGCCGCAAGGAGCGCGTGCAGGAGCTGTTGCGCCTGGTTGGCCTCAACCCTTATTTTGTCAATCGTTATCCTCATGAATTTTCTGGCGGCCAGCGGCAGCGCATCGGCGTTGCTCGCGCGCTGGCCAGCAACCCATCATTCATCGTGGCTGATGAGCCAATCTCAGCACTGGATGTGTCAATTCAGGCGCAGGTGGTCAACTTGCTTGACGATCTTAAAGATGAACTGGGCCTGACTTACCTGTTCATCGCACACGATCTGTCCATGGTGCGTTATATCAGCGACCGCGTGGCCGTGATGTATCTGGGCCGGATTGTGGAGCTGAGTGACCGCGATGACATATACGAACAGCCATTGCATCCCTATACTCAGGCGTTGCTTTCTGCCATTCCCATTCCTGACCCTGAGAAAGAGACCAAACGCCAGCGGATTATCCTTAAGGGTGACGTTCCCAGCCCTGCTAATCCGCCTCAGGCGTGCCGCTTCCACCCCCGCTGCCCCTACGCGACAGAAATTTGCAGGGAAGTAGACCCCGAATTTCGTGATCTGGGCACTGATGACACACCACACTGGGTGGCCTGCCATCATGCTGAGAAGTTTATGTAAATCAGTAAAGGTTCCCGGATAGATTACTTTTAAGGAGGTGATGCGAGCGAGGAGAAGATAGCAGTAAGAACGAATGTCTAGGATATGTTCTTAGCAAGTTTCACACTGAAACGGAGGAGATTTTGCCATGTTGAGCAAAAAATCAGGCCTATTAGTGGCCTTGTTTGTACTCCTGGGTCTATTGGTTGCCTGTCAGCCAGAAACTGTCGAGGTTACCCGGGTAGTGCAAGAAGAAGTGACGCGTGTTGTCACCGAAACCGTGGTTGAAGAAGGAGAGACCATCGAGGTCACGCGCATCGTCACTGAACAGGTGACCCCTGAAGTCAGTGAAGGGGAAGTAGAGGGCGAGGCAGTCACGATGTCCACCTACGACACCAGTGACATTCCTGCTCTCGATCCTCAGGAAGCGACGGACGTGACGTCGGTCAACTACATCGAGAACCTGTTCATACACCTGACCAACTACGATGCGGTAACGTCCGAGATCGTTCCCGAGGGCGCCACCGAGTGGGAAGTCAGTGAAGACGGGTTGACCTACACCTTCACCATCCGCAATGATATCCCCTGGGTCTATCACAACCCCGTAACTGGTGAGACGACACAGGTAAACCGCCCGGTCGTCGATGAGAACGGCGAGGTCACTGGCGAGGAGCCGGCTTTCTTGACGGCTGATGATTTTGTCTACGCCATCAAGCGCGCCTGTGATCCCAGTCTCGGTTCCTACTACGGCGGCGTGATTGCTCCGCTGATCGTTGGTTGCTCTGACGTCATCAACGCCGAGGATCCGGCCAACGTTCCGCCAGAAGCCTTCGATGCCATTGGCGTCAGCGCTCCTGACCCGTCGACTCTGGTCATCAACCTTGAGTTCCCCGCCGGTTACTTCCTGTCCATGACCCCCATGTGGATCATGACAGCAACCCCCGAGTGGGTTATTGCTGACCTTGGCGAGAACTGGGTTGAGGCCGGCAACATCGTTACCAACGGCCGTTACGTGCTCAACGAGTGGGTCCACGGCGTGCGCCGCACCATCGTCCGCAATCCTCTGGTACCTGAGGATCTGGCTGGCGAAGGTAACATCGAGCGTATCGTAACCAACGTCGTTCCCGACGTAAGCACAGGCTATGCGCTGTGGCTGAACAACGAGGTTGACTCGTCTGCTATCCCGCAGCCCGAGCTGCAGTCCCACCTGGAGCAGTTCCCGGATGAGACGCTGCAGATCCCTGATCTGGCCGTCTTCTACTTCGGTTTCCGCCACACCAAACCACCGTTTGACCAGGCTGAGGTCCGTCGTGCGTTCAGCGCTGCCTTCGACCGCGAGACTTTCGTACAAGAAGTCCAGCAGGGTCAGGGTCTGCCGATGATCCACTTTGCACCTCCGGGCATCTTTGGCGCCCCGCCGATCGACGAGGTTGGTGTTGGCTTCGATCCTGAGTACGCTCGTGAGCAGCTCGCTGCCGCCGGCTTCCCCGACTGTGAAGGTTTCCCGCAGGTTACCCTCCTCGGTTACACCGGCGAGGCGACCCTGAACTGGATTGAGTACGCTCAAGGCCAGTGGGAAGAGAACCTTGGTTGTCCTCCCGACGTCATCCAGATCGAACAGCAGACCTTCGCCGAGCTGTTGGCCACCACCAGCGCCGACACGCCCGACGAGGAAGCGCCCCACATGTGGACGCTGGGCTGGGGTCCGGACTACGCTGACGAGAACAACTGGGTCAACGACGTGCTCTGGTGTGGCAATCCTCTGGATACCAAGCGTCCCTGCACCGAGACCGACGATCTGATCGTCGAGGCTCGCGAGGAAGCGGATCCTGAACGCCGCATTGAGCTTTACAACCAGATCGAAGAGAACTTCTTCGGACCTGAGGGTGAAATGCCGATCGCGCCTCTGTGGGTACGTATTGCCTACACGGCTCGCCATCAGTGGCTAACCGGTGACATCTCCCTCTTCGGTGGTAATCAGTGGTACAATTGGACCATCGACCAGGAGGCCAAGCAGGCTGCGCAGAACTAGCCCGCTGACCTTTCAGTAGACAGTAGTTTGGCTGGGGGAGTGGTCCATGTGACCACTCCCCCGGTAGTCACAAGCCTTCGATGGGAGGCAATTATGACGACTTATATCATTCGCCGCCTTTTAGTCTCCATTCCGGTCATTTTCTTCATGGTGCTGGCTACTTTCCTGCTGGTGCAGGCCATGCCAGGCGGGCCGTTCGATTCGGTTGGGCAGCGCGCCATGCCTGAACACATCCGCCTGCTATTGGAACGCCGCTATGGGCTGGACGATCCGCTTTACGTGCAATTTGGTCGCTACTTCTTCAACTTGCTACAGGGCGATCTGGGTCCCATGCTACGCGAGCGCAGCCAGACAGTGAATGATGTCGTAGCCCAGACTTTTCCCGTTTCCTTCCAGTTGGGCACCCTGTCCATGATCCTGGGATTTGCCATTGGCATCCCCGCTGGGGTCATTGCTGCGCTGAGGCATAATTCTGTTGTCGATTACAGCGCAACGTTTCTGGCGGTGCTAGGCGTATCAATTCCCAACCTTGTACTCGGGCCGCTTCTGATCGTCATTTTTGCGGTCGAGCTAAAGTGGTTCCCAGTGGCTTTTTGGGGCGCCGATCCACCTTTCCTGCTGGGATTATTCCCACGCGAACCGTTCTCAGTCAGATTCTGGCATCATGCTATTATGCCGGTTTTTGCACTGGGCACAGGTATGGCGGCGCTTATTGCCCGCCTGACTCGCGCTGGTCTGCTGGACGTTCTGGATCAGGATTACATTCGCACCGCACGCGCGAAAGGGCTTCGGGAGCGTGCCGTTGTTGTTGTCCACGCTCTGAAGAATTCCCTCATTCCGGTTGTCACCCTGCTGGGTCCTTTGATGGCGGGCGCCGTTACCGGCAGTCTGGTGGTGGAGCAGATTTTTGCTCTGAATGGCATGGGGCGCCGTTTTGTGGGCAGTGTGGGCCAACGGGAATATTTCTTGCTGACCAGCCTGACGTTGATTTATGGCGTCTTGCTGATCCTGGGCAATTTGCTGGTTGATATTATGTACGCCTGGCTCGATCCGCGTATTCGCTACGATTAGGGCGAGGGACTATCCATACTTTTGTGTGTCTGCGCCTGCACGAGCGCATCCACATGAGCGCGGCCACAATCGGGAGATTAAATCATGGTTGCAGAAATTCCAGTAGAGCAATCAGTAGATATGGAGATGCGCGAAGGGCGCAGCCCCATGCAGGATGCGTGGCGCGAATTCCGCCGCAACAAAATTGCCGTGGCAGGTATGGTTTTCGTCGTTGCCGTTGTCCTGATGGCGATTTTTGCTCCATTCATCACCCCCTATCATTATGCCACGCAGAATCTGGCCTACACACGCCAGGATCCTATGACCGGTTATATCGTCACGACGAACCGTCTGCCCGCCTGCCATTGGTCAGGCACATTCATCGAGTGGGGCTGCACGCTATTTTTGACCGGCTCTGACGCGCTGGGTCGTGACCTTTTTAGTCGCGTGATTTACGGAACACGGGTGTCGCTGGCAGTAGCCCTGGTGGCCTCGACCGTGAGCCTCATTATTGGTTTCCTATACGGAACCGTTTCAGGCTATGCCGGTGGCAGGGTCGACGACATTATGATGCGCATTGTCGACTTCCTCTATGCAATTCCGCTGTTGCCGATTATTATTATTATGACGGTTTACTTTAAGGCGCTGGCAAGGCGTGGCGACACAACGGGTCTGGCCGGGTTCCTGGTCTCTGCCAACCAGACAACGGGTGGCCTGTTGTTCCTCTTCATCGCCATCGGCGCCCTCAACTGGATCGGCATGGCGCGTCTGGCTCGTGGACAGGTGCTTTCTTATAAGGAAAAGGAGTTTGTCGAGGCTGCCCAGGCATTAGGGGCAACCGACGGGCAGATCATCTTCAAGCACCTGATGCCTAACATCATTGGGCCGTTGCTGATTGCCGAAAGTCTGGCCCTCCCAGGTTACATTTTCCTGGAGGCGACTCTCAGCTTCATTGGCCTTGGCGTTGATCCGCCAACACCAAGCTGGGGGGCTATGATCAATGAGGGCTTTTCGGGTATTCGCTCCAAACCGCATCTGGTGCTGGTGCCCGGGGCAGCGCTGGCGTTTCTAACGTTGGCTTTCAACTTCATGGGTGATGGTTTGCGGGACGCCTTTGACCCGCGCCTGCGTGGCAAACATTAGTTGCCTGCGTGGCAAACATTAGTT
>CAZRTM010000048.1:0-16313 GCA_964602995.1 uncultured Ardenticatenaceae bacterium | reverse complement strand
GCCTGCGTGGCAAACATTAGTTGCCTGCGTGGCAAACATTAGTTACCTACGTGGCAAACATTAATTCGACGAAGCGAACCAGGGGAAGAGGATGAGAGCTAGTCAAAGAAAAGGACAGCGCAGCCTACTGTGGTTTATTAGCCTGCTGCTGGCGGCGGGGTTGGCCTGTGCGCAGGCCGGGGAAGTGTTAACACCAGAAGAAGCAACTGAACGAGCGCGTAACCCCTTGGTCACGGATGGTGACAGCGACATAGAAGGCGATTTCGCCATCGGGGAGCGCGCAACGCTGGTGGGTGAAGGGTTTCTGATCAACCTCCTCGACCGCCCTGCAGGACGCATCGCCGGTGGCCAGGCGCGTGGCGCCACGGTCACCATTGAGCAAGTTGGCGAGGCCGAAGATGGCGAGATCTGGTATCGCATTTCATCGTCAGGTTCTGGCGGCTGGGTGCGTGGCGAGAATCTGGAGCCGATTGAAGGGGAGACAGTCGAGGGTGACAGTGAAGATGCCGCAGAGGGCGAGAGCGTTGGCGGCGCTGAGTTCCAACCCAATGACACCGTCTATCTCACCGGCGTTGGTTTCCTTATCAACCTGCTCGACCAGCCAGGCGGCCGTATTGTGGCCGGTCAGGAGCGCGGCGCGGCAGTAACCGTCCTCGACTCGGCACAGCAGGGTGACACGATCTGGTATCGCATTCGCGCTGCCGGTGGTGAAGGCTGGGTCTCAGAAGAGAATGTGACAGGTGAAGCGCCGTGAGCAGTAATCAGTGAGCAGTAATCAGTAATCAGTTTTGGCCTAAACCAAACTACCTGAATACTGAATACTGACCTACTGAATACTGACCACTGATTACTGACCTACTGATTACCGATCTACTGGATACTAAAACCAACAGGGAGGCGATGAAGATATCTCTTCGCCTCCCTGTTTTCTCTATGTAATGCGAGTTGGTACAATGAAAAATCGATTTGGAGGTAGACAGAGAGGCCGGTGGCTGGTGCTGCTGGCATTTGTTCTACTGTTGGCGGGTTGCACTACTGTCACCGAACGGACCTGGTTGAGCGCCCCGGGCTGGCGGCGGGCGACTCAGATAGGCACGACGGCCATTCCCGACCGTACTCCGCCGGCCATTGGCGAAGACGGGACTATCTATGTTCTGATGATAGATCAGGGCAGCGCCCGCCCACGAGTGGTTGCGCTGGACCGCCGCGCAGAAGTGGTCTGGGAGCGGTTTATTGACGTGCAGCTAGGCCGTCCAGACGAGCCTCGTCTTCTATGGGATGGGGCACAGCTACGCCTGTTCTGGCTCGAAGCCGGCACGCTCTTTACGGCGGTGCTGGATGAAGCGGGCGAAGTTGTGGAGGCCGCCCGCGCGTTATCCGGTGATCTGGCTGTTGAGAGTTATGATGTCGCTCAAGATAACAGCGGCGCGGTGACCCTCTGGCTTGGCGGTAGCCGGAACGAACCCGGCATCCACGCCTTTGCCCCGGGACAGTTAGAAGGCGAACCGCTGCTTATCGATGCAGAAGGGATCACGCCTCATATGGAATATGACGCAGAGGGGAATTTGCACGCTGTCTGGGCCCACCACCCGCCCGGTTCCAGTGAGGCCGTTGTCTATTACGGCGACTATCCGGGCGGCGACGCCAGCTCTGGCGCCAATACCGAGCTGACCTCCATGCGCGTGGGCGTCACCAGCGTTTTGGAGGGGCCAGCCTTTGCCCTCGAGGATGACCTGGGTTATCTGTTCTGGTCTGTTGAGGTGCGCACAGGGCCGGCGGCGGGCACCGCGGAAACCAATTACGTCACCTTCCCGTTGGGCGCGCCTGAGCAGGTCTCAGAGCGGGCGGCGCTGTACGTCCCCGCTGACTATGACCTGCCCTATGAACCCGCGCCAGGAGCGCTGCTCAATGCGGGCGACCGTGTTCTGTTGAGTAATGACCAGGCGTGGCAGGAAGGGAGGGCGGTTCCCCGGCAGATAGAAACCGATTCGATGTATGTGGCAGACGCCGGCGCCCACAGTGGTGAGCTGGTCGTGGCCGCACGCTCGAATGTGGCCTATGAGCTGCGTAAACAGTCTGCGCAGGCCACGCTCCTCTTTCTCGACGACGGCGAGCCGGTTGGTTACCAGCTATTGAGCTTCACTCGCACGGCTACGACGGCCCCGGCTGTGAGCCGTGATGGCGACGGTTATCTCTATGCCACCTGGTTAGAACGGGCCGCAGATGGGGGTTTTCTGGTCTACCTCAGCAGTAGCGCCCCCGATATCCGCCAGGCGCTCAGTGTTATACAGGCAGAGGACGTAACGGAAATGGCGGTGGAGACCGTCTTCGGTATGCTGGCCGGGGCGGCGCTCTCTCCTTTTACGGCCATTCTATGGATGCTGGCGCCCCTTGCCGTCCTCGGCGCAACCAGCTTCCTGCGCCGCAATGGTGGCCGCAAAATCTCTACAGGCGCAGTCATCAGCCTGGTCCTGGCCCTGATTGTCTACTGGATGGCCAAGACGCTGACCATTCCCGGCTTACAGGAGTATGTGCCGTTTTCAGCCTGGATTCCCATCATCCCCCAATGGCTGGAGCTGCCACTGCGCTGGGGTGTGCCGCTGGTCATCGCTCTCATTGCTCTGGCAGTAGCCTGGCACTTCACCTACCGCCGTAACAACCAGTCGGTCCTATACTTCATGTTCATCTATGCCGCGGTGGATAGTTTGTTGAGTATGGCGGTTTATGGGTCGATTATTTATGGGTTTTTCTAAGGGTTGGAGATTGGAGATTAGAGATTGGAGATTGATTGGCTGAGACATCCGATTTCTTGGAGAAATCGGATGTCTTCTTAGCGGACGACGAACTATGCTTGGGCGCTTCAGTTAGAAGTACACAAGCGTTATTGCAGGACGCTCGGCAATAGACGAAAATAGAGAGCTATTCACATCATAAAATATGCCTCAACCATTGGGGCTAATAAATGTCCCTATGTAGGGAACGATTAGAGGTCTATGTCTATACAACCATTGTCGCCAGAGACATTACGCCGCGTTTGTCGTGGCTCACATCTCGACTTCGAAACCACGGCAGAGTTAGAGAGCAATGGCTCCATCATTGGCCAGCCCCGGGGCACCCGCGCCATCGAATTTGGCATCGGCATCGAGGGCAAAGGCTACAATATATTCGTCGTGGGCGAGTCGGGCACCGGCCGCTCAACTGCCATTAAGAGCTTTCTGCAAGAACAGGCGGCGCAGCTCCCCACCCCTCTCGATTGGGTCTATGTCTATAACTTCGGCGCTCCGCACCGCCCCAGAGCAATTGAGCTGCCGGCCGGTAGAGGGGCGGCGTTCAAGCAAAAAGTGGAAAGCCTGATTGAAAGCGTGCGTAAGGAGATGATTCGCACCTTCTCCAGTGACCTTTATCAGGAAGCGGTGGCTGAGCTGGAGCAGAAGGTGAGCGCGCAGCAGGATGCGCTGATCACACAGTTTGAAGAGGGCGCGGCCCAGGAGAATTTCGCTTTGATGCACACCGCCTCCGGCCCTGTGCTGGCGCCGGTGACCAACGGTAACCTGATGTCCCGCGAGGTGCTGGAGACCCTGCCCGTGGCGCAGCGCCAATCGCTGGAAAAGAAGCGATTATTCCTGCGCGAGCGGCTAGAGGGCGTCATGGAGCAGGTGCATCATTTGCAGCACCACCTTCACGAGCAACTGGAGGCGCTTAACCGCCACGTAACGGCCCGCGCCATTAGCCACTACTTCCAGGCGCTGCAGGGCGAGTATGAAGATGTTCCCGAAGTGCAGGAATACCTCTCGGAGATGGAGATGGACATCGTGCGCCATCTGTACTATTTCTTCCCCAATGAAGAGCATGAGGCTGACTTACGCCGTTATGAAGTGAATCTCTTCGTCGATAACAGCGAGACAAAGGGCGCGCCGGTAGTATTGGAGCTGAACCCGGATTTCATGGGCTTGATGGGCCGCATGGAATATGAGCAGTTTCAGGGTATGTTACGGCCCCATTTTATGGCGCTGCGCCCGGGTAGCCTGCACACAGCCAATGGCGGCTACCTGGTGATTTATGCGCGCGACCTGCGCCGCCACCGCGAAGCATGGGAAGCGCTGAAGCGGGCACTGAAAGCAGGCGAGATACGACTGCAGCTACCTATCGCTTCGCGTGAGGGACACGCCCCGGCGCAATCGCTCGATCCGGAGCCGATTCCGCTACAGCTCAAGGTTGTCCTCGTCGGTGGTTACGAACATTACTACGCCTTCTTTGACGGGGAAGAGGACTTTGCCGAGATGTTTAAGGTGAAGGCCGACTTCGACTCCTGGATGGTGCGCGACGAAATGCACGAGTTACAGTACGCGCGTTTCATTGCCGACCGCTGCGCCAGTGAAGGGTTGCGCCACTTTGAGCGCGCGGCCGTGGAGAAGATCATCGAGTTTGGCTCGCGCCTCTGCGAAGATCAGAACCGGCTGTCGGCGCACTTTGGCATCATTACCGACGTCCTGCGCGAGGCCAACTATTGGGCCGGACGCAATGGGCGTGAGCTGGTCAGCAGCGACGACGTGCAGCAGGCGTTGCGCGAACGCATGTACCGCGCCAACAGTCTGGAAGAACGGTGGCGGGAACAGATCCTGGAGGGGGATTTGCTGATTGCCAGCGAAGGACAGGTTGTGGGCCAGGTGAACAGCCTCTCGGTCATCGACCTGGGTGACTATGCCTTTGGGCTGCCAGGTCGCATCACGGCGCGCACCTATATTGGCGAAGACGGCGTGATCAATATTGAGCGTGAGGTGGAGCTGGCCGGACCGATCCACAACAAGGGACTGCTGACGCTGGTTGGTTATCTGGGCGGCATGTACGCTCAGAACCAGCCCCTTTCGCTCTCGGCCAGCCTTACCTTTGAGCAGAACTATATCGGTGTGGACGGCGATAGCGCCTCCGCCGCCGAGCTATATGCGCTGCTCTCCAGCCTCAGCCGGTTACCGGTGCGCCAGTCGATTGCGGTGACCGGTTCGGTGAACCAACACGGTGAAATGCAGGCGGTTGGCGGCGTCAACGAGAAGATTGAGGGCTATTTCCAACTTTGCAACGAAAGAGGATTGACTGGAGAGCAGGGGGTGCTCATCCCACGCGCTAACGTCAATAACCTGATGCTCAGTGAAGAGGTGATCGAAGCGGTGCAGGCCGGTCGCTTCCACGTCTGGGCTGTAAGCCATGTGGATGAAGGGTTGTCATTGCTGTTGGGCAAACCGGCCGGCAAGCCCCAGGAAGATGGCGCCTATCCCGAAGGAACCGTGCATTACGAGGTGCAGAAGGCGCTGCGGCGGTTGGCCCTGGAGCTAAAGTCGTTTGGTGATCATGACCACGACCATGATCACGAAGCGGAGTCAGAAGCGGACGGCGAATGATGGCGCAGGTAATCGGCGGCGCGTAAGATGCCGATGATGCTCTTGCCATCTCGCAGCCGGCCATCAGTGGCCATTTCCACCAATTCCGGCAGGGGGTGCGGCTGCAGCTCAATAATCTCGTCGAAGTCGGCTTTCAGAGGATCGCGGCTGAGTCCGGTCGCCAGGTAGATGGCCATCACTTCGTCGGAATAGCCGGGGGCCGACCAGACGTGTCCCAGTGAGATAAATGAGGAAGCGCGGTATCCTGTCTCTTCCCGCAGCTCCCTCTGGGCGCACACCAACCAGTTTTCTTCACGTTCGCGTGTTCCGGCCGGCAGCTCCAGAATTGTCTCGTCAATGGAAAAGCGATACTGGCGCAGCATCACCACATCATCGCCCAACAGGGGAACGAGGACCACGGCGCCAGGGTGGTCAACGTACCCTTTCTCCAGCACAGTACCGTCGGGGCGCGTGACAGGATAGACACGCAAGTCCCAGGATGGACCCTTCCACTGGATACGTGATTCTCTATTCATCTGACCACCTATGTGGTTGAGGACGTCTTTTCCCTCGTTGATGTCGATAGAGATACCTCGTTAGCCTTGCTATCCGCCTGAATTGTACTGCCTGGGATTATTGCCCCGGCGCCCAACCCTGTGGCGGAATACGGATCTGCTGCCCAACCTCAAGCCGGTTGGGGTCAGCAAGGTTGTTATAGGCCACCAGCTCGTCTACTGTGAAGCCATAGCGCCGGCCAATGCTGAACAGCGTGTCACCACGAGCGACAACGTGCACCTGCTCTTCGCCAGTTACCTCGCCGGATGTGCCTTCGCCAGCGCCGGTGTTTCCGCTGAGAGGAATCAGCAGTTGCTGACCTACCTCGAGGGCGTTGATATTGACGATGTTGTTCGCCTGGGCAATGGCTTCTATGCTGATACCGTAAGCCTGGGCAATGCGACCCAGCGTCTCGCCGGCGACGACGGTATGAATGACGTCCTGGGCCGGGCCGGGCGCAGTTTCCGGAGGAGGAGCGGTGGCCTCTTCCGGCTCCTGAGCGGTCCCTTCACCACCCGGTTCAGCGCCGGGTTCGGCTCCTGGTTCTCCTTCCGGCACCGCAGGAGAAGGCGTAATCTCAAGGCCAGGCCCCGGTGATTCTCCAGGCTGTTCGCCCGGTCCCGTTTCCGGCAGGGTGCCCGGTGTTGGTTCGAGAGGCAGCGGCGTTTCCGCCTCCAGCGTAATATCTTCTTGCAGCGGGCGCTCGCAGGCCACGAGCAGCAGGGCCGACAGGAGAATGGCAAGGGTGAGCCATCGCTTGGCAAGATCTCTCCGATTCACAGAACCCTCCTAATAAGGCAAAAGTCAACATAAAAAAGTCTACCACAAGCAAAAATTAGCGTCAATGAGCCTCCAGTAGGGCCAGCTCCAGCCAGCGTTGCATAGAGCGCTCTAGCTCCTCGTCTATGCCTTGCAGCTCCTGCGCCAGCTCTTGCAAGCGCACATAGTCCTCACCGCTCTCATTGATGGCGCGGGTCAGCGCTTCCTTCTCCTGCTCCAACTCGGCAATCCGGCCTTCCAACGCTTCCAGCTCGCGCTCTTCCTTCCAGGAGCGTTTGCGCGGTTCCTCTTCACGCGGGGCGGCTGGAGGTTGTGGAGGTGGCGCCACTGCCTGCGCTCCATCACTTGCGCCGTTGTGCTGCTGTCGTTCGGCCTCACGCCGCAGTTGGCGATAACTGCTGTAGGGGGCAGGATAGCGCCCGCTTACCTCGCCGTTCTCAAAGTGCACCAGGAAATCGACGGTGCGGTCCAGGAAGTAGCGGTCGTGGCTGACGACGATGAGAGCGCCTTTGAAGTGGTCGATGAACTCTTCCAGCACGGTCAGCGTCTGGATGTCCAGGTCGTTCGTCGGCTCGTCCAGGAGCAGGACGTTGGGCTGGTGAATCAGCGTGCGCAGCAGGTAAAGGCGTCGCCGCTCGCCGCCGCTCAGGCTGCCGATGTAAGAGCGCTGGTGGGGCCGGGGAAAGAGAAACCATTCCAGCATTTTAGCAGCGTCAACCAGCTCTCCTTCATCGGTGCGTATCAGCGGCGCTTCGGATTCGATGAACTCGATGACCCGCTTATCCTCCGGCAGGTGTTCACTTTCCTGGTCATAATAGCCCAGGCGCACCGTCTCGCCCCAGGCCACCCGGCCGCTGTCTGGCTCCGTCTTCCCGGCCAGGATGTCCAAAAAGGTGCTCTTACCCGCGCCGTTGGGGCCGATGATGCCGATGCGGTCGCCGGGGTCCAGGTGGAAATCGATGCCCTGGAACAGCACCGTATCGCCGTAGGCCTTGCTGAGGTTCTCTGCTTCCAGCACGCGCTTGCCCAGCCGTCGTCCGGCCAGAGCCAGCGCCACCCGGTCCTGACCGCGGTCGTAGTGCAGCCGTTGCATCTCCTCGATGCGCTGCTTGCGTGCCTTTTGCTTGGTGCCCCGCGCTTTGGGAGCGCGGCGCAACCATTCCAGCTCTTGTTTCAGCCGTTTCTGGCGCGCCTCCTCGGCGGCAGCCAGCCGCTCGTGTCGCTCTGTGCGCAGCTCCAGATATTTGGTGTAGTTGCCGGGGTAACTGACCAGTTGGCGACGATCCAACTCCACGATGCGGTTCACGATGCGATCCAGAAAGTAGCGGTCGTGTGTGACCATGAGCAACGCGCCCGGTTCAGAGATGAGATACTCCTCCAGCCAGGCCACGGTGTCGGCGTCGATGTGGTTGGTAGGCTCGTCCAGAATGAGCAGATCGGCGCGGTCGATGAGGGCGCGGGCCAGGGCCACTCGCTTGCGCTGACCACCGCTCAAGGTGTCGATGCGCGCGTCGAACTCTGTGATGCCCAGTCGAGTCAAAATTGTCTTGGCCGCTGCTTCGGCGTTCCAGCCATCTTCGCGGTCCATTCTGGCGCTCAGCTCCAGAAGCTGTTCCTGTAGCGCCACATCGCCGGGCGCCTCCTGTAAGCGCTGGCTGGCCCGCCGGTACTCTTGTAAGAGCTGCATCTGGGGCGAGTCGCTGTGAAAGATGTGCTCCAGGACGGTCACGGAGCCATCCAACTGTGGTTCCTGAGGCAGGTACTCGACACGGACACCGCCCCACACCGTGACCTTACCCTCGTCCGCCGGCTCCAGACCGGCAATGATGCGCAAGAGCGTGGTCTTGCCGCTGCCATTGACGCCAATCAGGCCGATGCGGTCCCCTTCGTTAATTAGCAGATCAACTTCATCGAACAGGACTCGTTCGCCGATATGTTTGCTTATCTTTTCCAGTGTTACCAGATTCATGTTTTCAGACGTCTAACAAAATTTTCAGCAGCTCAGACCGCCGGTATGCCGGCGCAGGCCTGAGAGATTATTGATTCAGCAGCACCAGCGCCTTCTTGCTGTAGGAAAGGCCCAGAAGGGCGTGCGCTGCTGAGTAGAGGGCAAAGGCGCAGGCGGCGATGAGCAAGACCACCATCGACGCTGCGAACGGCGTCAGGCGCAGGTGCGGTTGCAGCTCTGACAGGGTTGAACCCAGGGCAGCGGCCGGAGGTTGCAGGCCAAAACCGAGATACTCCAGCGACACGTGGGCGCTGAAGGCAAAGAAGAGCGCTCCAAGCAACAGGCCCAACAACAGGGCCAGACCATAGCCCAATGTCAGGCGGGAAGCGCGCGCCATCCATAGCACACGGCCGGCGTACACGGCGCGGGCCAGCAGCAGAATACTCAGCGCGATTAAGGTCACCAACAACGTCGCCTGCCCCACCAGGCCAATGATGACAAGTGTGGCCGGAATGATGGGGAAGAAGAGAAGGGCGTCGGCCGGGAGCAGAAGCAGGTCGCCCAGCCAGTGCCAGCCCCAACCGGGCCGGTTGTGCAGGGTGGCGACGATCATACTCAGAATGATCACAGGAAAGAGAATGAGGCCGGCAGCCAGCAACGACTGGCCCAGGGTATTGGCAGCGCCCAGAACGGCCCGCGCCCAGATGTCACGACCAAACTGGTCGGTGCCCAGCGGGTGCTCCAGAGAGGGCGGAGCCAGCCGCTCCTGCAAATCTTGACTGACGGCGGCCTGGGCCGGTGTGACAATGCCCCCGACAGTAGCGGCGATGGGAATGGCCAGGAGCAACAAGGCAATGACCAGCCAGGCCGGCCCTATGGCGCGACCCATTTTGCTGGGAAGCGGGTCGGGGCTGCGCGAGAGCAGAAGGTCGGCCAGCCAGTAGAGTAGCTCGGCAGCCAGGCGGGCCACCAGAATGGCCACGGCGAAAGCTGCCAGGATGGTCATGGCGATTAACAGCTCGCGATTGACAACGGCCGCCAGCAGAAGGCGGCCCAGTCCTGGCCGGGCAAAGATCGCTTCCACGACGACGGCTGCGCTGAGGACCCCGCCGGTCTGCGCCAGTAGTGAGGCGAGGAAGGAGAGCGCCGCAGCAAACCAGTGCCGCCATTCCCGCCGCGGGTAGGGCAGGCTGAGAACCGTGGCGAAGTCCTGCGCCGCCAGCAGTGCGGGGAGGAGGGCCAGGACGGTCGCCGGCGCAATGAGGGCCAGCAGGGCGCTGCGGGGGTCGCTGCCCGCGCCGGCAATAGGCAACTGGCCGAAGAAGAGCACCATACCCAACAACACCAGAAAGGCCAGCGCCGCCACCGGAATGGGGGCCAGCAGGAAAGTAATCAGCCGCCCAATGGCCCGTACAAAGCCACCCAGCCAACTGACGCGCAGCACCAGGCCGTGCACCAGCAGGGCGATGACGGCCAGGCCAACGCCCAGTAGAATGGCCATGAACAGAGTTGCCAGCAGCAGGGAGAGCGTGTTGGAGGCGGCGTCCAGTATGGCGTTGTCGGGAGTGGGGGGCAGACCGCCAATGGCATAGATGATGAGCATAGCCAGGACAAATGCAGCCAGTATGAAAAATAGACGGCGCGGAAAGCGTATCCACAGCGCGCGGCGCTCTTGCGCCGTCAGTCCTGTGCGCACAATCGGCGCCTCAGCCGAGGTAATAGTTGTAGACATAGGGAAGTTCCTCCAGCCTCACCTGTTCAGCCCAACTTACCTCTTGTATTATGATTCGGGAATGAGCCGCTGTCCAATCTGCTCTTTAAGCGCCCCGATGATTCAGGGCGAAGAGAGCAAAGTAAAGGCCAGCGGTGCTGGCCAATGTAAACGGTATATGCTCTCTGCGAGACAAGTTGTAACGGTCAGTGGCCTGGCTGAGAGGGCGGCCAGCTGTTAGCTGGCATACGTTAGCCGGCGTGCTGTCCGTTGAGATAAGGTTTCAGCGACTGACCGGTGTAGGATTCTTTCACGCGCGCCACCTCTTCCGGCGTTCCCTGGGCCACAATGGTGCCGCCGCGGTCCCCGCCCTCGGGGCCGAGGTCGATGAGATGGTCGGCGACCTTGATGATATCCATGTTGTGCTCAATGATGACCACCGTGTTGCCCTTATCCACCAGCCGGTTCAGCGCTGTAATGAGCTTGGCCACATCGTGCGTATGCAGGCCCACGGACGGCTCGTCCAGAATGTACATGGTGCGCCCGGTAGCGATTTTGGAGAGCTCGCGGCTCAGCTTCACGCGTTGCGCCTCGCCGCCGCTGAGGGTGGGCGCCGGCTGGCCCAGGCGAATGTAGCCCAGACCCACATCGACCATCGTCTGTAACTTGCGATGGATGGTCGGTACGTTCTCGAAGAACTCCAATGCCTCGTCAATGGTCAGGTCCAACACCTCGGCGATGTTCAGACCCTTGTATTGCACCTGCAGCGTCTCGCGGTTATAGCGCGTGCCCTTGCAGATATCGCAGGGCACGTAGATGTCGGGCAGGAACTGCATCTCGATACGGTTCTGGCCCTGGCCCTGGCACGCCTCGCAGCGCCCGCCTTTGACGTTGAAGCTGAAGCGTCCGGCCTTATAGCCACGCATTTTGCTTTCGGGCATTTCGGCGAAGAGCTGGCGAATGGGATCGAAGACCTTGGTGTAGGTGGCAGGGTTCGAGCGCGGTGTGCGGCCAATGGGGCTCTGGTCGATTTCGATGACCTTGTCCAGATGTTCCAGCCCTTCAATAGCATCGTGGCGACCGGGCAGCTCCTTGGAACGGTAGAAATGTTGCGACAGGCGTTTGCTCAAAATCTCGATGAGGAAGCTGCTCTTGCCGCTGCCGCTGACGCCCGTGATGCAGACGAACTGGCCCAATGGAATGGCCACGTCGACGTTTTTGAGATTATTTTCGCGCGCGCCGCGTACAAGCAAGCACTCGCCCGTTCCGCGCCGCCGCTTTTTGGGCACCGGGATACTCATGCGCCCGCTGAGATAGGCGCCGGTGAGCGACGATTCATCAGCAGCAATAATTTCGGGCGTACCTTCGGCGACTACCTTGCCGCCATATTTGCCCGCACCCGGCCCCAGGTCCACAATCCAGTCAGCCTGGCGGATCGTTTCTTCGTCGTGTTCCACCACCAGCACCGTGTTGCCCAGGTCGCGCATCCCCTTCAGGGTGCGAATCAGGCGCGCATTGTCGCGCTGATGTAGGCCGATGCTTGGCTCGTCCAACACGTAGAGGACGCCCATCAGGCGGCTGCCAATTTGCGTCGCCAGCCGGATGCGCTGTGCCTCACCGCCACTGAGCGAACCGGCCGAGCGGCTGAGGGTCAGGTAATCGAGGCCCACGTCGATGAGGAAGTCGAGACGGTCGGCAATTTCCTTCAAAATGGGGCGAGCAATCATCCGCTGGCGAGCGGTAAGCGGCGACTGCTGCTCGTCTTGCAGACGGCGAACCCACTGCACAGAGCGCACGACGGGCAGATTTGTCAGCTCGCTGATGGTCATGCTGTCGATATCCACGGCACGGGCCACCGGGTTCAGACGGGTGCCGCCGCAGGTGCTGCAGGGCCGGTTGACCATGTACTCTTCCAGCTTATGACGCACGTAATCGGAGGTCGATTCCTGGTAACGCCGTTCCAGATTGGGTATCACGCCTTCAAACTGGGTGCGATATTTGCGCTCGGCTCCATCACGATTGACGTAGCGGATCTGGATTTTCTCTTTGCCGCTGCCATAGAGCAACACGCGTAGCTGCGCGTCATTCAACTCGCGCACGGGGACGTCGAGCGGAATGTCAAAATGTTTGGCCGTTGCCGCAATCAACTGCCAGTAATAGCCCTGCTTATCGTCAGTGGGCCAGGCCACGACCGCTCCTTCGCGAAGGCTTAAATCTTTGTTGGGAATCACCAAATCGGGGTCAATTTCCTTCTTGGTTCCCAGTCCCTGGCAGTCGGGACAGGCTCCATGCGGGCTGTTGAAGCTGAAGGTGCGCGGCTCGATTTCGGGAATGCTGGTGCCGTCGTAGACACAGGAGAGGTGCTCGGAGTAGAGGCGGTCGACCGGGTTATCGGCGTCGGTTACATCGTTGATCAGGACAACGCCGTCGCCCAGGCGTAACGCCGTCTCGATGGAGTCGGTGAGGCGTGTGCGGGCCGCCTGTGCCTCTTCGCTCTGGTCATCCGGGTCGTGGCGGATGACGAGGCGGTCGACGACGGCTTCAATGGTGTGGTTCTTGTAGCGATCCAGCTCAATCTCTTCGTCCACCTGGCGGATTTCGCCGTTCACACGGACGCGAACAAAACCGGCCTTGCGAACATCTTCAAAGACCGGCTGGTGGTGGCCCTTGCGGTCCTTGACCAGCGGCGCCAGCACCTGAATGCGGCTGCCGTTGGGCATCCGTTCTACACTTTCCACAATCTGCTCGGCCGACTGTGGCTGCACAGGCCGTCCGCAAACAGGGCAGTGTGGCGTGCCGGCCCGCGCATAGAGCAGGCGCAGATAGTCGTAAACTTCGGTGACGGTGCCCACAGTTGAGCGCGGGTTATGGCTGACCCCTTTCTGGTCGATAGAGACGGCGGGGCTTAAGCCTTCAATCTGGTCTACTGCCGGTTTTTCAAGCTGCCCAAGAAATTGGCGGGCATACGCAGACAGGGACTCTACATAACGTCGTTGCCCCTCGGCAAAAATGGTGTCGAAGGCCAGGGACGATTTCCCCGAACCGGACAGGCCAGTAACGACGACGAGCTTGTTACGGGGAATCTCGATGTCAATATTCTGTAAATTGTGTTCTCGCGCTCCGCGCACGACAATATTTTCAAGCGTCATAAGGCTCCAGCAACGTTTAAAGAGAGATTCCTAGCAGAACATCTATTCTAACATAGGGTGAAGCGTGTTGCTATTAGAATTTGGTTACTGCTGCAGAATTGAATTCTGCAGCTAGCGGTGGAAACATGTTGAAACATGTTGGGATGGTGGCTACGGTTTTGTGACCGCAACCAGGGCCTGGATGGACTCCTTTCCTGGGAGGCGCAGTAGACGGTGCGAGCGGGTGGAGTTGTCTTCGACTTCAATGTTGCTCACATCCAGAGGCAATAGTTCTCTGGCCGTAACCGCTCGTGGCTCTCGTTTCTCGTCAATAATAGCTGCGCCGCAAACGGGACGGCGCGAGATGAGGACGCGGCCGGGCGTGTTCGCCTTGCTCGCCTCAGGGACGGCCGAGACGTGCAGGCGGCGGGCATATCCGTTGTCCGTAACCAGTAGCAGTTCATCGTCTGGCTCCGCTACCAGGGCTGCGACCAGCGTCTCATCTTCCGGTCGCTTCAAAATCTGCATGCCCGTAAGCGGGAGTCTGGCCAGCGGGTAACGCAGGCCGCGCCCTCCGTCTGTGATCAGAACCAGCTCCTTGCCCTGGCCCACGCCAATGGCCGCCATGGGCCAGCCGGGTAGCGGTTGTTCAAATATCAGTGGCACCGGCGCTTCGATGGACGGGGCGATGATGTCTGTGGGGTAGGGGCGAGCAAAGCCCAGGGACGTCACCAATAAGAGCCGCTCATACGCTTTGATGCGTTGCCAGTGGCCCACGGCAAAGAGCCGTTCCCGCGCCTGGAAGTGGTGGACCTGGGCCAGCGAGAGGCCGGTTGCTTCCATATCTCGCACCTGGCGCGCGCTGCTCAGCAGAAAGCGGTAGCGGGACGTAATCAGCAAGAGCTGCTCGTCCATACCGGCCACCAGCGCGGTGAGCAGCTCTTTTGAGGCGGGTTGTCCATCGTGGGCTGGAGCCGGGAACTCCAGATCGAGAACGCGTAGCTGGTTGTCACGCGAAAGCAGAATCAGCGCCTCTTCCTCACTTGCCTCGGATCGGGCGCGGTGCGCGTCCTGGGTTTCAATGCGCCGCTTCAGCAGGTTCAGGTCGACGACGGCGACGCCGGGCCGGGAAATGGTTACCTCTTGCTGCTTCAGGTCATCCCGTGTGTAGGCGCGCGCCTCAATCTGGCCACTGTCGATGCCGTGGGCGATGATGCCCAGGCCGGAGGTGACACTGCCGAAGGTGTCGATGCTGTGTACTTTGTCGTGGCCAAATTTACTCTGCAACATGCTGTGGAAGAGCGGAATCTGGGCCGAGCCGCCGGTGCGGATGACGGCGTCTACCTGTTCGGCGCGCAGACCGGACGCTTTCAGGGTGCTATCTACTTCGCGCTCGATACGCATATACTCGGAGCGGATGATGTTCTCGAAGTCGCGGCGGGTGACAAGCTGCATGATGTTGAAGCCTGGTCCATCGAGGCGAATCATGCCGCCAAAGCGCTCGGAGAGGTCGCGCTTGGTTTGTTCTACAACGTCGAACATGTGCAGACCGTAGTTGTTGGAGACGAGGCTGAGCAAGGCCTGGAGCTGGCGTGGGCGTTGGGCGCTGCGTTCAATCTCCTCCAGGAGCCGTTTGTTGGCCGGCGTCTGCAGCTCCAGAATCGTCTGCCAGCTAGAGAAGGTGTCGTAAATCCAGGTGGGGATGGGCATCTTCTTGGGGCCGTAGTGCCCACCTTCGCCAAAATGTTGCGGCAGTTTGGTGCGCACCAGCTTCTGGTCAAAGACGTCCCCGGCGATAGGTACGCCGCCAGTGGCCAGCACCTCGCGCTGCCCGTCGCCCAGGCGCATGATGGTGATGTCCAGGGTACCGCCGCCGAAATCGAAGACCAGAATGTTCTGCGGCTGCCCTACCTGCGCTGCGTAGTGATAGGCGGCGGCGATAGGCTCTCGCTGCAGGTAAACGCGCTCGTACCCGGCCTGGAATGCGCCACGCAATAACCGTTCCTGAGCAAGCTGATCGTGCTCGGGGTCGTCGGCAAAGTATACAGGCCGTCCCAATACCACTTCGCGCAGCTCGTGCCCCAATAGGCGCTCGGCGCGCCGCCGCGTCACGTAAAGGTACAGAGCGACCATCGCTTCCAGAGGGTAGAAGAACTGGCCGATGACGGTGCCGCTATATTCCTGGTCGCGCAGGTTGGTCTTGAAGGAGAGGAAGAGGCGTCCCGGCGACATCACGTCGGCCCAGACATAGGCATCGCGCACGAAGTACATCTCGGCGGCAATCACCTCGATTTCGCCCACCCACACTTTCTGCAGCTTAATAGGGCGGCCCACATTGTGCTCAAAGTAGCGGTCGATGGCCTCGCGCCCGATGAACACATCCTGCTCATTGGTCACATACAACGCCGTTCGCACGACGCGCGGGTTGTCGCTGGCGGGGTCCAATGGCAACCGCCGCAGCTCCTTTCCATCATAAATGGCCATACCCGAATTGGTCGTGCCAAAATCCATCCCGGCGATCATGGTCGGTTTTACCTCCTTATCGCCTGCCGGTATGCAAACAGTCAAGTCTATAATCTTGCGTGGCGTTCGTCAAATTGTTGGAGACTGGAGATTAGAGATTGGAGATTGAACTAAGTTACACGGAGGGGCACGGAGAGGAAACGGAGAGCCACGGAGGGGAGATTAGAGATTGGTTGACTGGAGATTGGGGTTTTTGCCACGAATTGCACGAATTTTACGAATTATTTGGTTACAAGGGGATCGCTATACTTAGTGACAGCCAGGCCAACAATAAATCTCCAATCTCCAGTCTC
>CAZRTM010000047.1:17029-30584 GCA_964602995.1 uncultured Ardenticatenaceae bacterium | reverse complement strand
TGAATCCTATATCCCTCCGGTTCTGATGGTACATCATCAATGATGGTCAGCGTGGTCGTCTGCGGCGCGCCCAGCGCAGCGCCGGCCGGATCGCTCAATTGCAGCAGCACCGTCTCGTCCCCTTCGTCGAGGTCGTCGTCGGTGATGGGTATAGTGACGGTAGCCGTTGTCTGCCCCGCCGCAACCGTCAGCCTCTGGCTGACCGCATCGTAGTCGCTGCCAGCCGTGGCGCTGCCGTCACTGGTACTGAAGTGAACGGTGACGTCGGCGTAGGGATTGGGCGCGTCCAGCATGACCGTAATCACGGCTGCGCCCCCATCCTCAGCAACGCTGTAGCTGGCGGCGCTAAAGGACACGCGCGGCACGGTGACCTCGGTGACCACCGCATCGCTGTTGTTAGAGGCATCGTTATCGTTTGCAGCCGTGATGGTAGCCACATTATTGAGCAACACATCAGCCGCCAATAACGGGTCCACCACACCAGTCAGCGTAATGATGCCCCCCGCGCCAGGAGCCAGGTTGGCCGCCTCCCAGGTATAGGGCGACGTTCCTGTTTCCGTCACTACTGCCCCTGAACTCTGCACGGTGACGTTGGTCAACTCTGCCGGCACGTCGTCGCTGATGACCACGCCGGTGGCCACGGCAAGGCCATTGTTGCTGAACAGCAGCGTATAGGTAATCACCTGGCCTGGTTGGGCGCTGGCCGGCGTCACGCTCTTGGACAGAGCTACATCGGGGAGCTGGAACTCATAGGCGCCCATATCCACCACACCGCCCTGAAGGCGTGGATTGCCATCCAGGTCGGTGGTCAGGCCATCAGGCACGGCACTGTTGTCGCCGGCATCAATGGCCGGTGAACCGGGCCCCAGGCGCCAATCCCCATCCGTAGTGGGCGCCTCCGCGGGGTCCACTGAGTTGATGAACCGTGGGTCGAGATCGCGGTTGTGGCCCTTGTCGTTCACGCTCCCGCCATTCACATTGGTAATACCGCTGTCAGGACCACTCAAGCCACCCTGCACCAGACTGTTGGCGATCTCAATTTTAGCGCCGTCATTGTACATTTCGTCGCCTCCAAAGGCAGGGGCAACCCTATTATTCCAGAGAATGACGTTGGTGAGCACAAGGTTACTGGCGCCACCGTCGAAGGCATAGTTGTACATAGCCCCACCCTTTTCTCCCGCCGCGTTGCCACCGAAGGTGACATTAGTCAGCGTTGGGCTGCTTTCGCCGCCCTTGCCATTGTTGTACATAGCTCCGCCCTCAATCTCCGCCCAATTACCGGTGAATGCAACATTGGTTAGCGTGGGGTTGCTAAGGCCACTCGAAGAGCCATCGTTGTACATCGCTCCCCCGAAACCTGCAGAGTTGCCAGCGAACAAGACGTTGGTCAATGTGGGGCTGCTCTTGCCGTCGTAGCCATCGTTGTACATGGCTCCACCTACGGGTGCCGAATTGTCGCTGAAGATAACGTTAGTCAGCGTCGGGCTGCTCTTGCCGTCGTAGCCATCGTTGTACATGGCTCCGCCGGCGCAGTCTGCCCAATTGTCGGTGAAGGTGACATCAGTCAGCGTGGGGCTGCTCTCGCCCACGACACCTAAGTTATACATCGCTCCACCGCAATACGCCCAGTTGTCGGCAAACGAGACGTCGATCAATGTAGGGTTACTGACGCCTTCCTCGCCATCATTGTACATGGCTCCACCACTGTCATCTGCCCCGTTGTCAGTGAAAGTGACGTCTGTAAGTGTGGGGTTGCTAACACCACCATCGTAGCCATCATTGTACATGGCTCCTCCGTAGAAACTCGCCCAGTTGCCGCTGAAGGTGACGTTGGTCAGCGTGGGACTACTTTCACCGCCTCCCCAGCCGTCATTGTACATGGCTCCACCGCTGTCATCTGCCTCGTTGCCAGAGAAGGTAACATTTGTAAGTGTAGGGTTGCTAACACCATCAAAGCCATCATTGTACATGGCTCCGCCATACTCCCATGCCCAATTGTTGGTGAAGGTGACATTGATCAGCATGGGACTACTTTCACCGCCTCCCCAGCCGTCATTGTACATGGCCCCGCCACTGTCTTCTGCCTCGTTGCCAGAGAAGGTAACGTTTGTAAGTGTAGGGTTGCTAACACCATAGGCGCCATCATTGTACATGGCTCCGCCATACTCCCCTGCCCAATTGTTGGTGAAGATGACGTTGGTCAACGTCGGGCTGCTGACGCCGTCGTTATCGCCATCATTATAAATGGCTCCACCACTGCCATCTGCCTCGTTGTCAGTGAAGGTGACGTCTGTGAGTGTAGGGTTGCTAACACCACCATAGGCGCCAGCATTGTACATGGCTCCTCCGAGGAAATCCGCCCGATTGCCGCTGAAGGTAACGTTGGTCAGCGTCGGGCTGCTGACGCCACCGTCATAGCCACGGTTATACATACCTCCACCCAATTCGAGTGCCAGGTTGCCAGCAAAGGTGACGTTGGCCAACGTCGGGCTACACTCATGACCAGCGCCTTCGCCGTTGCAGAAAAGACCACCGCCGAAAGTGTCAAGGCCTTCACCGTAGGCCTGCCCGGCGGTAATGATGACCCCGTCGATGCGAGTGCTGGCGGTGATGGGCGTCGTGGTACCGTCCAGCATCACCACATGGTAAGCATTGTCATTGTTGATGTTGGCCGTGTCGGTGACTACGCCACGGCCATCAACGTTGTCGTCGCCACCGATGTCACCGCTCAGGACGGTGAAGTGGGTCTCCCATCTACGGTCGTCGCGTTTCATTTCATCGCCGGCAAAACCGCCGTAGACAGCTACACTGGGCGGGATGTTGAAGCTGTCTTCCGCGTTCACACCGGGCGTATAGATACCTGCGGCCACCCAGATTTCGTCGCCGGCTTCCGCCTCATCCAGGGCATCCTGCAGGCTGGTATAAGCGGTGTTCCAGGAGCTGCCGTTGCCACCGGCGGCGGCAGCGGCATTAACGTAGATGATCTTCGATTGGGCCGCTACAGACGTTGTAGGGACAAATAAGGCGACAAGTAGCGCCAGCAATAACCCGATGGTCAACAAGAAAAGAGCCGCAATAGTTCTGCGGCCCCAAATGGACATAGCTATCATGTTCTCTCCTATGGGTCCAAAAATTTTTAGTTGTAGAATTGAGCCGCCTAGCGATGAAGTTGACGGTACGAGGTTTGGCTATTGGCCAGTATAAGAAAAAGTTATACTGACCAATCGCGACGCCCGAATAATAGCACAGAAAAGTGCACTTCAAAATCGCGATTACAAGGGGATTGTGATAGCGCGGGGGCCGTTCCACAGGCTTATTTTGGAGCGCAACCACAGCCTGCGAGAGGTTGAGTAGAATGCACTACTGTGATAAAGAAAAGCTACTATAATGTATGTACCAACGTCAGAGGCAACTTTGATCACAATGACTCTGGCGATGGTCGCATCATGAGGCATCTTGTGGCGTCGTTGAGATAAGGACAACAAGAAATTATGCTACTGGCAGGCGATATTGGTGGTACAAACACAGTTCTGGCCCTCTACACATTGGAGCAAGGTCCGAGGCTCCCCGTCGTTCGTAAAACCTACCCCAGCAGAGCGTACGCCTCACTTGAGGCTGTGATCGAAGAATTCCTGGCCGAGTACGACGAAGAAGTGACTCACGCTGCTTTCGGCGTCGCCGGGCCGGTGGTCAAGGATCGCGCCCAGATTACGAACTTGCCCTGGATCCTGGAAGAGCGCCGCCTGATGGACCGCTTCCAGCTACAGGCGGCGCACCTGCTCAATGATCTCGAAGCGGTCGCCACATCCGTGCCCATCCTCCAGGAAGAAGATCTCTACGTGCTGAATGAGGGCACAGCCGACCCCCAGGGCGCCATTGGCGTGATTGCACCCGGAACCGGTCTGGGCGAGGGCTTCCTCGTCTGGGACGGCAAACAATACCTCCCCTTCCCCTGCGAAGGAGGCCACACCGACTTTGGTCCGGTGAACGAATTGCAACAGGAGTTGCTTGCATATCTTCAGCCACGAGTGGGGCATGTAAGCTATGAACGAGTCTGTTCAGGACTTGGCATTCCTAACCTCTACGCCTTTCTGCGCGACAGCGGGCGCTATGAGGAGCCGCCCGCACTGGCCGAGGCGCTGGCCAGCGCTGCAGACAAGACCCCTGTGATCGTGACAGCGGCCCAGAAGGAGCAGGTTGACATCTGCGTCGCTACGCTGGACCTGTTCATCGACATATTAGCTCACGAAGCAGGCAACCTGGCGCTGAAACTGCTGGCCACTGGCGGCATTTACCTGGGCGGCGGCATTCCCCCGCGTATCCTGCCTCAGCTGAAAGCAAGCAACTTCATGGAGGACTTCACCAACAAAGGGCGTTTCGCCGAGCTACTGGCGCAAATCCCGGTACAGGTCATCTGCAAACAGGATGTCGGCCTGCTAGGCGTCGCCGTTCACGGCTTGCAACTGGTCAAGGAGCAAGTGGAGAGCCGCCAGGCCACGCGAATCGGTTGACAAACGGTATGAGAACACCAAATATGGAGCCAGAAGTACTGATTTTCGAGGATCAGCGTCAACTGAATGAAACGCTGGCCAACCGCCTGCAACAGTTGGCGCCTGAAGCCGTAGAAAAGAGGGGCAGGTTCTTGCTTGTTCTTTCCGGCGGCAGCACACCCCGGCTCCTCTTCCGCCTCCTGGCTCAGGAACCTTATGCTAGTGGCATCCCCTGGAGCCAGACCCACATTTTCTGGGCTGACGAACGAGCCGTGCCGCCGCTCAGTGAAGAGAGCAACTATGCCCTGGCACAGGAGCTACTCCTGAGCCAGGTACCCATTCCAAACCATCAGATTCACCGGATTCAAGGCGAGTTAGACGACCCACACTCTGCCGCCGAACGTTATACTGAGACGCTACGGCAGGTTGCAGAAGAGGGCCGTCCCTGGCCGCGCTTTGACCTGGTGCTGTTGGGGTTGGGCAGCGATGGGCATACGGCCTCCCTCTTTCCAGGCGCCATCCTGCCTCTGGAGCAGGAGCAGCCGGTGCTTGCCGCCAGCGGCACTTATGAGGATCGTCCACCTGACCGCATCAGTCTGACACCCGCGGCAATCAATAGCGCGCGCCAGGTTTTCTTTCTGGTCACCGGCGGCAATAAAGCACCCGCCGTTGCTGCTACGCTGCAGGGACCGCGCGATCTAGAACGCTATCCGGCCCAACGCATCCGGCCAACCAATGGCTCGGTTGTCTGGTTTATCGATAGTGAAGCCGCCACGAATCTCGAGAGAAACAAAGGAGAAGATAATGTCCAAACTTCATGAACTGGCCGACCTTGGCCAATCCATCTGGCTCGATTACATGCACCGCGATATGCTGGATTCGGGCGAGCTAAACCAACTTCGCGTTATTGGCGTGCGCGGCGTCACCTCAAACCCGGCCATTTTCGAGAAAGCCATTGCCCAAAGCGACACCTATGATAATGCCCTGCGCATCCTGGCGGCTGAGGGCAAATCGCCATTGGATATTTACGAGGCGCTGGCTGTGGAAGATATTCAGCGCGCCTGCGACGTTTTCGCCGACCTCTACCACCAGACAGACGGGCTTGACGGCTACGTTAGCCTGGAAGTCAATCCCAACCTGGCCAATGACACAGAAGGCACCATCAAGGAGGCGCGTCGTCTCTTTGCTGCGGTTGATCGCCCCAACGCCTACATTAAAGTACCGGCCACCCCTGCCGGTGTTCCGGCCATTCGCCAGCTAACCAGCGAAGGGATCAACATCAATGTCACTCTCATCTTTGCCATCAGCGCCTATGAGGCTGTAGCTGAGGCCTATATCGCCGGTCTGGAGGAGATGGCCGAGAACGGCGGCGACCTGAGCAGCGTTTCCTCCGTGGCATCCTTCTTTGTCAGCCGCGTTGACGGCAAAGTGGACAAGGCGCTGGACGAAATGGGCGTGGATGACATCCGTGGCGCCATCGGCATCGCCAACGCCAAGATGGCTTACCAACGTTTCCTGGAAATCTTCAGCGGCGAGCGTTGGGAACGGCTTGAAGAGAAAGGGGCCAGGCTCCAGCGCCCACTGTGGGGCAGCACCAGCACCAAAGACCCCGCCTATCCCGACACCTTATATATAGACAGCCTCATTGGCCCCCATACGATAAACACAGTCCCTCCTGATACGTTAGAGGCATTCCTGGACCATGGCACGGTGGCGCGCACACTGGACAAAAACATCGATGAAGCGCGCGCCCAACTGCAACGCCTGGCGGAACTAGGCATCGACCTCGATGAGGTGACAAACCAGTTGCTAGAGGAAGGGGTTGCGAAATTCATCAAGCCCTTTGACAGCCTGCTGGAAACAATCAGCGCCCAGCGCCAGAAAATCCTGGCCGAAGGGGAACGTCGCCAGCGCTGGGAAACGGCCCTGGGCAATTACCAGGACATCGTGGACAAGGCCCGGGAAGAGCTGGCCGAAAACCAGGTGTTACAGCGCCTCTGGAATAAAGACTACACCCTGTGGTCCGATAAACCAGATGAAATCAGCAATCGCCTGGGCTGGTTACACAGCGCCAGTGAGATGCAGGAAAAGGTCCCCGAGCTAGAAGCGCTGGCAGATGACCTGCGCAACGAGGGCTATACCCATGCCCTGCTGCTAGGGATGGGCGGCTCTAGCCTGGCGCCCGAGATGTTCGCCCACACATTCGGCCCTGTTCCCGGCTACCTCAACCTCTCAGTACTCGATAGCACCGACCCGGCCGCCATCAGCCGCCATCGTGCCGCCCTCGACGCGAAAAAGACCGTTTTCATCGTTTCTAGTAAATCTGGCTCAACCGTTGAGACCATCTCCCTCTTCAAATATTTCTATAACTGGGTGTCCACTTTCGTGGGGGCAGGGGAAGTGGGCCAACATTTCATTGCCATCACCGACCCCGGCAGCAAACTGGCCGACCTGGCCGATAAATATCAGTTCCGCGCCACGCTGCTCAATGACCCCAACATCGGCGGGCGCTACTCCGCACTTTCCTACTTTGGCCTCCTGCCCGCCGCACTCCTGGGCATCGATTTGCGCAAACTCCTGCAGCGCGCCGCGGTCATCAGCGGTCCAGAGACATCACGGGTAGGTGCCGGCCTGGGCGCTGTCCTCGGGGCTCTGGCCAAAGCAGGGCGCGACAAACTGACCCTGATTCTCTCGCCAGAAATCGAAAGTTTCGGCAATTGGGTAGAACAGCTTATTGCCGAGAGTACGGGCAAATCGGGTAAAGGAATTCTGCCCATCGTCGGCGAACTGCCAATGGATCCAGAGGCCTACAGCAATGACCGCCTCTTCATCTACATGCCTTTGCAAGGGGGCGCCGGTTATGATTCACAGGTGGCACGGCTGGCACAGTCAGAGCACCCGCTGCTCACGCTGCCCGTAGACGACCTCTACGATATCGGCGAGCACATCGTCACCTGGGAAGTGGCGACCGCCGTCGCCAGCCACATTCTCGGCGTGCACCCCTTCAACCAGCCCAACGTGGAGTCGGCCAAGGTGCGCGGCCGGGAAATAATAGCCAACTACAAAAAGACTGGCTCCGTCTCCCAACTGATACCGCGCGTGAAGGTGGGCGGCGTCAGCGTCCACGACGTGGAAGTGCCGGCTGAGACACCGGCCGAAGTGCTGGATCACTTCCTGGAATATGCCTCGGCCGGCGACTATATCGCTGTACAAGCCTACGTCGAACCCAATGAGCAGACCGATGTTGCTTTACAGGCCTTCAGAAACTACCTGCGCGATAAGAGCGGTGTTGCTGTGACCATTGGCTACGGCCCCCGTTTCCTGCACTCCACGGGACAATTGCACAAGGGAGATCGCGGCAACGGCCTCTTCATCCAGCTTATCACTGCGCCGCTGCGCGACCTGCCCATTCCTGATGAACCAGGCTCCAACGAGACGTCCATAACCTTCGGCGCGCTCAAAATGGCCCAGGCGTTGGGCGACGCTCAGGCGCTGCGCGAGGCCGGGCGGCGTGTCGTCCGCTTCCAGTTGAATGGCAACGTGCCCACCTTGCTGCCTCTCCTGGGGCGCGGGCCTCTCCTGGAGCCAGTGTAAGCGATGTCTGCCTCCACTACCATCGTCATTTTTGGTGCATCCGGTGATCTGACCTGGCGTAAGCTGGCGCCATCGCTCTACAATCTCCATCGCAAACGCCGCCTGCCTGCTGAATTACGCATCGTCGGCTTTGCCCGCTCAGACTATAGCGACGAGGGCTTTCGCGAGCATCTCCGCGAAGGTGTGCAGGAGTTCAGCGACTATGACGAAGCAGCCTGGGCTTCGTTCTCTGAGAAAGTGTTCTACGTGCAAGGCATCTATGACGACACGGATTCCGCCGAACGCCTGAACCGGCGCCTTGACGAGCTTGAGCCGGAGGGCGCCGGTCGTCTCTACTACCTCTCTGTCCCGCCCAAGGTATACGCGCCCATCATACAGTGCCTGGGCAATGCCAATATGGCCCGCCCCGGCAACGGCTGGCGGCGCGTTGTGGTCGAGAAACCGTTCGGACACGATCTGGAATCAGCCCATAAGCTGAATGAACAACTGCACGCTGTCTTTGAGGAAAACCAGATTTACCGCATCGACCACTATCTGGGCAAGGAGACAGTGCAGAACATTCTCGTCTTCCGCTTTGCCAACACCATCTTCGAGCCGGTGTGGAACCGCAACTATGTGAGCCACGTGCAAATTACGGCCGCAGAATCGGTCGGCGTTGACCATCGC
This sequence comes from uncultured Ardenticatenaceae bacterium, assembly GCA_964602995.1. GTDB lineage: Bacteria > Chloroflexota > Anaerolineae > Promineifilales > Promineifilaceae > JAAYYY01. Next base: position 21,834 of record CAZRTM010000047.1, on the reverse strand, counting down.
GCCGGCTTCTACGACGAGGTGGGTGTGGTGCGCGATATGTTCCAGAACCATCTGATGCAGCTATTGGCGCTGGTCTCTATGGAGCCGCCCGCCTCTTTCGAGGCCGACGCCCTGCGCAATGAAAAGGTAAAGGTCCTCTCTGCTATTCGCGCCAGCGACTCCGCCGCTCTGGCCAAAGGCAGCGCCCGCGGCCAGTACGAAGGCTATCTGGAGTTGGAAGGCGTGGCGCCCGGCTCAAAAACCGCCACCTTCGCAGCGCTCAAGCTCTACATCGACAACTGGCGCTGGCAGGGTGTGCCCTTCTATCTGCGCTCGGGGAAGGCGCTGAAGAAAAAGACGACCGATATCGTCATCCACTTCAAGTGCCCGCCGCACACGATGTTTGCTCTGCGGCCGGGAGAAGAAATGCGCGCCAACTACATCGCCATCTGCATCCAACCCGATGAGGGCATTCACCTCCGTTTTGAGGCCAAGGTACCCGATACCCCCTCCGAGATGCGCTCTGTGCACATGGAGTTCAATTATAGCGACAATTTTGGTCCCATGGCCATCCCCGACGCGTACGAGCGGCTGCTCCTGGACGCTCTCCAGGGTGACGCGTCTCTCTTTACGCGCGTCGACGAGATTGAGCTGTCATGGCAGATAATCGATACGCTCTTCGCCGGCTGGCAGTCCGATCAGGCGCCGCCGCTGGAGACCTATGCCCGCAACAGTTGGGGGCCTGACTCCGCCCACCGCCTGCTGGCCAGAGCCGGGAATGCCTGGATTACTGGCTGTGGCGGCGGTCGTTAGCCGTGGCTGCAGTTAGCCATTGCGCACGCGGGCGATGGCCCAACGGTATAGCTCCTCATACCCTTCTGCCGAACGGTTCCAGGAAAAGTCAGCGGTCATGCCGCGATACTGAAGCTGGCTCCAGCTCTTCTTATCTTCGTGAAAGACGCTAATGGCGCGCTGCAAGGCGCGCCAGAAAGCATCAGCGCTATAATCCTTAAATGTAAAGCCCGTGATACCCTCGGCTACTGTGTCCGCCAGCCCACCCGTGGCGCGCACCACCGGTACACTGCCATAGCGCATGGCGATGAGCTGCCCCAGACCGCAAGGCTCAAAGAGAGATGGCATGAGGAACATGTCGCTGCCCGCATAAATCAGCGGCGCCAACCCGGCATTATACTCCAGAACAGCGGTCATCTTGTCGCGGTAATAGTTTGCAAGCTGCGAAAACATCGTTTCGTAACGCTCCTCCCCGCTGCCTAACAGAATGAACTGAGCATCCCCGGCATATCCACTCAGCAACAGATGAATTACGTGCCCGGTGATATCCAGTCCCTTCTGCCAATCCAGCCGCGAAATCATAGCGATGACTGGCACTTCCTCCCGCTGCGGCAATCCCAGGCGCTCCTGAAGCGCGCGGCGGTTTTCGATCCGAGGCTCCCAACGGGCAGCACTATAGTTAGCAGCCAGCCGTGAATCGGTCAACGGGTTCCACATTTCATAATCCAGCCCATTGAGGATGCCATGAACGTCGAAGTGGCGGAAATTCAGTAACCCGTCCAGCCCCGCGCCCCCTTCTGGCGTCATAATCTCCCGCGCGTACGTAGGGCTGACCGTGTTAATCATTGTGGCGTGGTAAATGCCCCGTGCCATAAAATTGACGCGCCCATACGGTTCTTCATACAGCGAATGTGTGTGCAACCCCAGATAGTCGAAAATGTGCCAGTCAGCGTGCCCCTGATGCGCCAGGTTGTGAATGGTGAAGAGCGTGGGCATATTCGCGTAACGCGGATCTCCCTGCCCGGCCGTTGCCAGCCAGGTGACAGCCGGCGCACTGTGCCAGTCGTGAGCATGCACGATATCAGGCCGCCAGCCCAGCGCTGCAACGACCAGATCCAACGCCGCCCGGCTGAAAAAGGCAAAACGGTAAGGATCGTCATCATAGCCGTATATTTCGTCCCTATCGAACAGATGGTGTTGGGCAATGAAGTAGACCGGCACATCGCTACCGGGCAGGCGTCCCTCAAAGGCGCCCGCCAGCACAGGCCCCGTGCCCATCGGTACGTTTAGCGATAGTGGCATGGGCGACACATCCGGGTAGCCCCGTTCAATCATGCGGTAGGCGGGCGTAACGACCCGTACATCATGGCCCTGTTTCTCCAACGCCTTGGGCAGTGAGCCGGCAACATCGCCAAGGCCGCCCCGTTTGGCAAAGGGAGCTACCTCAGCGCTCAAAAATAAGATCTTCATTTCGTTCTTCCTTGCTCAGCCTATGGTTTAGCGTATGGTTTGTTGTTTGTTATGCTTTGTATCGTAAGATCCCGAGGTTTGCTCACCTTATTGTGCTTCATATGGGGCACCCGTTCAACAGCCACCCGCACGTAGAGCGATTTGCCAAATCGCTTTACATAATTGCACTCGAGATAACAGGGCCATTCGTAGGCTCCCTGATCTAAAATGGCGCGCTGGGACAATTAGAGGTTTAATCATAGCTGGCATGGACATTGAGAAAATCAACCAATATAGCTAAAATTCAGGGTCGGTGCCTACAGCTCTTTTAAGGAGGATTCGCGTATGACCTCACCGGTACATTTATCACTTACCCCAGAAATGCTCTGGGACGTTGACTATTATAAGGAACACGATCTCTACTTCTATCTAGAAGAAATCGAGGAAATCAAGCCAGAGGGCCATGTCGAGGTTGCCGGACATGGTGACATGATCATGCTCGGCAGCTACAGCTACCTGAGCCTGATCGGGCACCCACGAATCGACCGCGCTGCCATAGAGGCGGTTGAGAAGTACGGCACCGGCACTCACGGCGTGCGCCTGCTAGCCGGCACCCTCACCATCCACAGGGAGCTAGAAGAGCGGATTGCGTCTTTCAAGAAAACAGATGGCGCAATCACCTTTTCCAGCGGTTATGTAGCCAATCTGGCCACCATCTCCAGCCTCCTGCGCCGTGGCGACACAGTCATCTGTGATAAGCTCAACCATGCCAGCATCGTTGACGGCTGTCTGCTTTCACAGGCCACCTTCCGCCGCTTCCGTCATAACGACATGGAGCACCTGGAAAAACGGCTCCAGGAAGCTGGAGATGAAGGTCGTAAACTGGTCATTGTCGACGCTGTCTTCAGCATGGACGGCGACATCATCAACTTGCCGGAGGTCGTACGCCTCTGCCAGGAATATGGCGCCTATCTGATGGTAGACGAAGCACACTCCATCGGTGTCCTGGGCGACACCGGGCACGGCATCGAAGAACATTTCGGACTTCCTTCCGACAGCGTCGACATCAAGATGGGCACCCTCAGCAAGACGATTCCCAGCGCTGGCGGGTACGTGGCCGGCAACAGCGAGCTAATTAAGTTCCTGAAGCACGAGGCGCGAGGATTCGTTTTCTCGGCCGCCCTGCCCCCGGCCTCGGCTGCTGCCGCCCGGGAGGCCTTCAACGTCATCGAGGATGAACCGGAGCGCGTGCAACGAGTACAGCGCAACGTAAATTACTTTGGCGGCAAGTTACGCGAGGCCGGCTTCGACCTGCTCAGTTCTGAAACGGCCATCCTGCCCATCATGTGCTATCAACTGGAAAAAGGGGTGCGCCTGGCGAGCTACTGCCAGCAAAGAGGTATCTTCGTGCAGGCCATTGTGGCCCCCGTGGTGCCCGAAGGACAGGCGCGCCTGCGCGCCACCGTACAGGCAGCCCACACGTTGTCCGATCTGGACTACTGTGTGGAAACGCTGATTCAGGGCGCCCACGAGGTAGGGGGTATTCTCAAAGAAGAGTAAGTCACCCGGGTGAGAAGTCATCCGCCAAGACTCCCCAATGGAGCAAAAAAACGAGGTGGCCGGTGTCGCGGGCGCGATCCGTACCACCTCTGGGCGGGGAGCTTGATTACATCTTACCACTTTTTCGGCCGCTTGCAAAGGGTCAAAAGGGTAGGGTTTTCCCCCATTGTGTCGTTCCCCATCCCCCTTACAATCAGGTGATTCAATTCAGGTTAGCTCTAATTTGTCGTACCTTTGCTTTCCAATCAAAAAATGATTCGTGTTCTCGTTGCCGACGACCACAGGCTTGTGCGCGAAGGTATCTGCAAGCTCCTTGACGCTGACGGGCAAATTGAGGTTGTGGGTCAGGCTGAAGATGGTGAACAAACACTGGCGCTTGTAGAAAAATACAGGCCCGATGTCCTTATCCTTGATTTCTCCATGCCCAAAATCAATGGCCTCCAGGTCATTCGAAAGCTAAATCAAGGCAAGGACCCGCCGCGCATCGTCATGCTCTCAATGCATAGCTCCAGCGATGTAATGAAGCAGGCGCTGGAGGCGGGCGCGGCAGCCTTTGTGGCCAAGGGAGCCACAGCTTCTATGCTCGTTCAAACGATCAAAACAGTCGCAAACTCGAAAGGGGAGATAGGAAGGCCCAAAACAAAAAAGTAGGATGGAGCTTGTACCTACCAGAGGGGATATGAACAGGACGTCTCAGATGACAGAAGATACCCCCACCAGGACTCGAACCTGGGCCTTTGGCTCCGGAGGCCAACGCTCTATCCTCTGAGCTATGGGGGCAAACCAGTGGCGATTCTGCCATAACGACATCCATATGTCAAATTTGCTAACCGGTCGTATACATTTCACTCCACAAATATATCCCCGGTACATTGCCCGTTTTCCAGGTCGCTCTTTACAATAAAAAAAGATGCAGGGACACAACCGGCCTTATGGTTACCTGTGTATCAGCATCGATTATTTCTTTGCCAGCAGCTTATACCGTAACCGCTCGCCAGGCGTATGGCACATATGCCACGTATGGC
>CAZRTM010000047.1:0-16929 GCA_964602995.1 uncultured Ardenticatenaceae bacterium | reverse complement strand
TATGCCGGACACTTAAATGCGCGACAATCGTTTGACATCCATCCCCTCTAGTGAGCTTCGCCGTGTCAGCCTGGCAACCGTGGCCATCGCTGCTGTCGTTGGCCTCTTCTATCTCTTCCTGGCATTCAACAACGTCGTATTTCTACTATTTGTAGCCATCGTCATCAGCACAGCCATCAAGCCGGTTGTGGACTGGATGCACCGTCATGGCCTGCCCAGGCCGTTAGGCATCGTCCTTGTCTTTCTACTTATTATGGCCCTGATAGCGCTCCTCATAGCCCTCGTCGCGCCTCTGGTGGCCGATCAGATTGCTCGCATCGCCGAAGCGCTTCCTCAGGTCTACCGCACTCTGCGCGACCGTATGTTAACCATGCCCTCCAGGCGCGCCATTTGGAGCCTGGCAATGGAGTTGCCCCCTCAGCTTCCTCTGCTTGGGCAAGAGCCGGCGCTAGAGGCGAGCGACCAGGAAACCGTCGTCGCCGTGAACCAGCTATTCCAGGCCGGCAACGTGGCCCTTCGCTCACTATTAGTCATCACCGTCGTCCTCCTCCTCTCCTTCTACTGGACGTTGGAGGGGCCACGCATCAAGCAGGCCATTCTTGTTGTTGTGCCCATGGAACGACGCGAGGACGGGCGCGAACTGATTAGCACCATTGAAGACCGGCTCGGCCGTTTTATCGTTGGTCAGGGCATGCTCATGGCCTCCATTGGCACCTTGAGTCTGGTCGCTTACCTGCTCATCGGCCTGCCCTACGCCCTCCTGCTGGCCATCATCGCTGGCCTCATGGAAGCCGTTCCCCTAATCGGACCTGGACTGGGCGCCATTCCAGCGGCGCTCATTGCTTTCTCCGTCGATCCCACCAAGGTCATCTGGGTCATCCTGGCTACGCTCGTCATCCAACAGCTCGAGAACAACATTCTCGTACCGCGCATCATGAGCAGAGCCGTCGGCGTTAATCCACTGGTAACACTACTGGCCTTCATCGCCCTCAGCGGCCTGTTCGGCATCATCGGCGCGTTGGTCGCCGTGCCTATTGCAGCCGTCGTACAGTTGCTCCTGAACCGCTTTGTCCTGGAACCGGAAGCAATGATGGAGAAAGAACCGGAAGGTCGAGACTACCTCAGCCGCTTGCGCTACGAAACCCAGGAGTTCGTCAAAGATGTGCGCCGCCGGGTTCAGGTGCAGGCAGACGAGGAAGAGGAAGAAGAACAGGCCCTGGTCGACTCTCTAGAGGCCATTGCCTCCGAGCTGGATAGGATACTGGCTCAGAACGGCGAGGCAGAATCATGATGAAACGGGTCGTTGTCTACGCCGTCGTCGTGCTTTCTACCCTGGCGCTCCTCTTCCTCATCTGGTACTTCCGCACCGTCATCATCTTCTTCATTCTCAGCCTCTTCGTTGCCGCAGCAGCCAGACCGATCATCTCGCGCCTCACAGAGTACGGCATTCCTCTGACCCTCTCCATCATCCTTACTTACGCCTTGAGCCTCGGTCTCGTCGTCATCTGGCTCTTCATCATCAACCAGTCGTTCCTCAACGAGCTGCAGGGGCTGGTCAATCAGATAGCAGCTACTTATGAAATTATTCAGCCGGTCTGGGCTGAAGAGGGAACTGCTTTTCAACAGGCCATTGCCGGCCGGCTCCCGCCGCCCCCTCAGCTTTATGAAGCATTGGCTGCGGAAGATGGCGCCCTCCTGGCACAATCACTGTTTGCCGTAGTGAGGTCCATCGGCTCCGTGCTGGCTGGCATTGCCATTGTCCTCGTCCTGAGCATCTATTGGAGCATCGACCGCGTCCGGTTCGAGCGTATCTTGCTCTCACTGGTACCAGCCAACCGCCGTATGCAGGCGCGAGAGATCTGGCATGGGGTTGAAGAGGGCGTGGGCAGCTATATTCGAAGTGAAGCGATCCAGGGCTTCATGGCCGTCTTATTGCTTGGCATCGGCTACATCGTCATGCAAATCCACTACCCTACGCTGTTGGCGCTGGTGGGCGCCCTGGCCTGGCTCATCCCCATCGTCGGCTTAGTCTTCGCAGTCATTCCTGCGGTCCTGGTCGGACTGGCCATGAGCCCTCTCATGGCTATCGTCGCCGGCGTCTACACCACAGCCGTCTTCCTCATATTGGAGCTGTTTGTAGAGAGGCGGCTCTTACAGCACCGCCAGACGTACAGCTCGCTCTTTGTCGTCCTGCTCATGATCCCCCTGTTCGATGCCTATGGGCTGGTTGGGCTTGTTGTCGCTTCGCCGCTGGCGGTCGGAATTCAGATCTTCCTGGTCAAACTTCTAAACCCGCGCCGGGCCGAGATAGGATTTGATCTGAATGCAGAGCGTATTATCGAATTGGAAAAGCAGCTAGAGGAAGCGCAAATTAGCGCGCGCAAAGAAGACGGCACCTTATCGCCTGAGCTGACCAGCCTGCACGAACGGCTGACGGCTTTGCTCGATAAGGCCGAAGATGCACTGGAAGAAGAACATCCACCCTCAGGCTCCACTCCTGCCCCAGGCTCCGCCTGAAGCCATCCCCAACACGCCTCACCAGGTCCGCTCTGAATGCGTATCACCGTCAAACCTGCTAAAATGACACTATGGCGCAGCGGAACTTTTACGAGCAAGTTTATACTGTCGTCCGCCGCATTCCTAGCGGCAAAGTAACCAGTTATGGAAGGATCGCCCAGATGTTGGGCCGTCCCAACGCCGCCCGTGCCGTCGGTTATGCACTCAGCGCGCTCAAGGACGAACGCGATAAAGAAGAATATGCCAGCATCCCCTGGCACCGCGTGATTAACAGTCAGGGGCGCATCAGCATCAAGAATCGCGAGCATTCGGCCCAGAAGCAGGCAGCACTCTTGCGCGAAGAAGGCGTTGTGGTGACCAAAGAGCTGCATATCGATCTCGATGAATTTCTATGGGAAGGATTACACTGGGTGGAAATTGACGACATTCTGCGCGTGGATTAATCGCCAGACAGGCAACCACCCGGGCGGGATGATTGACGAACGAAGCCGTGATACACGGAGCTTGAAGAAAAAACAGGGTTTCTCGTGAAGTTGATTATCCAAATTCCTTGCTACAACGAAGCGGAAACATTGCCGTCAGCGCTGGCCCATCTCCCCCAATCGATACCAGGATTCGACTGCATCGAAGTGCTCATCATCGATGATGGCAGCAGCGATGAGACGGTTGCCGTCGCCAGGCGCCTTGGTGTTGACCATATTGTGCGGCACCGGCGCAACCTGGGCCTGGCACAGGCGTTCCAGACCGGTTTGGATACAGCGCTGGCCCTGGGAGCCGACATCATCGTCAACACCGACGGCGACAATCAATATTCCGCAAAAGAGATCCCGCGCCTGGTACAACCGATCTGTGATGGTGAGGCCGACATTGTGATCGGCGACCGCCAGCCGGCTGACATCGGCCACTTTTCGCCCCTCAAACGGTGGCTGCAGCAATTAGGCAGTCTCACAGTGCGCAGCATCAGCGGCACAGACGTGCCCGACGCCGCCAGCGGCTTCCGCGCCTATTCACGCGAGGCTGCTCTGCGCCTCAACGTTCTCAGCCGCTTCAGTTACACGCTGGAGACCATCATCCAGGCCGGCAAATTGGGGCTGGTGATCACCAGCGTTCCCGTGTCCACCAACCCGCCCAGCCGCCCCTCACGCCTGCAGCGCAACATGTGGCATTTCATCAAGGAACAGGCCAGCACCATCTTGCGCGTCTATGCCTTCTACGAGCCGTTGCGCACGTTCAGCTACCTGTCGGTCCCTTTTCTGCTCAGCGGCGGCGGCCTCTGGCTGCGCTTTCTCATCAACTTTCTCACCAGCGCCGACGCCAACCGTTATATCCAATCGGTCACCATCGGCACCGGCCTGCTGGTGGTGGGTGTCCTCATCTTCATCTTCGGCATTCTGGCCGACATTGCTGGCAAACATCGCCAGTTGACACAAGAAATGCTCTACCGCTTAAAAAAGCTGGAATTGTCCCAACCGCCGGGCAGCACCGAAAGCAAGGAGTTGGCATCCAGAAGAAGAGAGTGGTAAACGGTTGTAGGGGAAAAGGAGTGCGCGCTGGCCTGACACAGGGCCAGATGGAAGTCGAAGAACCTGAATGGTAGAGCCAGTGACGAGAGTCAGCTACTACGTAATGTGCGGTCAATGAGGAAGGCCAACGCCAGCACCAGCAACCCGGTCTCTTGCAGGCGGTTGGGCGCAATGTTGGCGCGCCAATCATGCTCATAGCCGTTGCTGCTGTGACAAATGTGGCCGATGGCGGACGGTAAGTCGAGGTCATGCACAGCTTCATAGGTGTGAAGCCCAGCCGGAACCTCGTCAAACAGAGCATAACAACCATCGGCGTCAGGGTCGGGAAGCGCCAGCCACCTCTCCCCTTCTACCTCAAGAATAAAGTAAGCGCCGTTTGGCGTGTGATTATCGCCCGGTCGTCGCCGCTGGCTGAGGATGGCATAAACGGCGAAGTTGTGGATCAGTGCGTAGTCGATCTCCCGGGCGGTGCTTTCGGCCTCGGCAGCCGGCTGAGGCAAATCAATCGTCGCCACCACACGACCATCGGGACCGGCCAGCCTCAACTGTCGCCGCTCATCTGGCAAGGTCCCTCCCGTCTGCTCGGCAACAAGCAACACGTTTCCGCTGGCATCCAGCAGCTCATAGACGCCCGCTCCCTCCTGACCCGACTCTTGACGTTTTACTGCATAGTCCATAACCACTGTCCTCACTGCCTGTGTCTGTGTTTGGACCCAATCGCAACCACGCGATTTTACTTACGCCAATCAGAATAGCAAAGCCAGGCCATCTAGCAAAGCTAGGACATCTAGCAAAGCTAAGACATCTAGCAAAGCTAAGACATCTAGCAAAGCTAGGCCATCTTCCGTAAAATTCATTCTTAAAATATGCAATTGCAGCCGCATGCTTCGACAACTTATGCTATACTGAATTACAGCGTGCGGGGAATTACAACAATTAAGTCGTTAGTAGAAGCCAGCAAAGGGAAAATGAGCGAACAGCAACCATTTGTACATCTCCACGTCCACAGCGAATTCTCACTTTTGGATGGTCTGAGCCGCATCGATCATCTGGCAAAGCAAGCCAAGAAGCTGAACATGCCGGCGCTGGCGCTGACGGACCATGGCACGATGTACGGCACCATGGATTTCTACCGCGCCTGCAAACGCCACGGCATCAAGCCCATCCTCGGTGTGGAGGCCTACGTTGCTGCTCGCAAAATGCACCAGAAAGATTCGCAGAAGGACCGCGAGCGGTTCCACCTGCTGCTACTGGCCCAAGACCAGACCGGCTACCAAAATCTACTCAAAATCGCCAGCGACTCCCAGTTGGAAGGGTATTATTACCGCCCGCGCATCGATCACGATTACCTGGAAGCTCACAGCGAGGGGCTGATCGCCACCACCGGCTGCCTCGCCGCTGAAGTGCCACAGGCCATCATGAAAGGCAACATGAAGAAGGCCCACAAGCTGATGGGCTGGTATCGTGACGTCTTTGGGCCGGAGCGCTTCTTCATTGAGCTACAGGAGCACAGCATTCCAGAGCTGACCGAGGTCAATAAGAAGCTGGTGGAGATGGCGGACAAATATGGCCTAAAATTCCTGGCGACCAACGACGTGCACTACACCTACGCCGAAGAGGCCGATCCGCACGACGTGTTGCTCTGTATTCAGACCGGCAAGAGTATGAACGACGACAGCCGCATGCGCCTTTCCGATCAGAGCTATTACTTGAAGTCCCGCGAAGAAATGGCCCGCTTCTTCGGCGACATCCCCGGAGCGCTAGACAACAGCCTGCTCATTGCCGAGATGTGCAACGTAAACCCTGAACCGGAAGGGTACCATTTGCCGCACTTTGAGGTGCCGGAAGGGCACACGCCAGATAGCTACCTGCGCCAGCTTTGTGAAGAGGGTCTGATCTGGCGCTATGGTCCGGAACGGGCGGCAAATGACGAGAAGATACGCAAGCGCCTGGAGCACGAGCTACACATCATCCACAGCATGGGCTTCGACACCTACTTCCTCATCGTGTGGGACCTCTGCGAATTTGCCCGCGACCGCGACATCTGGTGGAACGTACGTGGCTCAGGCGCCGGTTCTGTTGTGGCCTATACACTGGGCATCACGGGCATCGACCCTCTGGCCAACAGCCTCATTTTCGAGCGTTTCCTGAACCCCGGCCGCGTCTCCATGCCCGACATCGACCTCGACTACCCTGACGACCGCCGTCAGGAGATGATCGAATACACCATCCACAAATACGGTTCAGACAAGGTAGCGCAAATTATCACCTTCGGGACCCTGGGCGCACGCGCTGCGGTCCGCGACGTGGGCCGTGCCCTCGACGTCTCTCTGGCCGAAGTGGACGCCATCGCCAAGCTCATTCCCGCTGTGCCCGGAAAGCCCTGCTCCATTGAAGATGCTCTGGACAAGAGCCACGAGTTCTACACACCTGAGCTGGCCGAGCGTTACCGCAGCGAAGAGGATGTGAGGCGGCTGCTGGATACAGCCAAAAAGCTGGAAGGCGTCGCCCGCCACGCCTCCACACATGCCGCAGGCGTGATTATCGCCGACAGGCCACTGGTCGAATACGCGCCCCTGCACCGGCCCACCAGCAACAACGACAACGGCATGGGCGTCGTCACCCAGTGGCCCATGGAAGTGCTGGAATCGATTGGCCTGCTCAAGGTCGATTTCCTGGGCCTTAGTATGCTCACCATCATGCGTCGCGCCTGCGAGCTAATTGAGCAACGACATGGCATCCGCTACAAAATGGAGAATATTCCCTACGACGTTGGTCACGCAGGCCCTGACCCAGACAAGAAGCCGGAAGCGCTGTTCGAACTGCTGGGCCGCGGTGATGTGCTGGGCATCTTCCAGGTGGAAGGCGCGGGCATGAAACGCCTGATGACCGACATGCGCCCCCAACGTTTCGACCACATCATCGCCGCCATCTCCCTCTACCGGCCGGGGCCAATGGAGAACATCCCCACCTACATCAGGCGCATGCACGGCAAGGAAGAGGTCAAATTCCACCACCCTGATCTGGAGCCGATCCTCCAGGACACCTACGGCATCCTGGTCTACCAGGAGCAGATTATCCGCATCGCCTCCGAGCTGGCAGGCTATGAACCGGGCGAAGCGGATATGATCCGCAAAGCGGTGGCTAAGAAGAAAAAAGACCTCATGGAAAAGCACCGCCTCAAGTTCACCGAGGGTGCTATGGCCAACGGCTATTCGCGCGAGGTCTGCGAGGCCATCTGGAGCGATATCGAGTACTTCGCCCGCTATGGCTTCAACAAGGCCCACGCCGCCGACTACGCCGTCATCACCTGCCAGACGGCCTTCCTCAAGGCCCATTACCCCGTCGAATACATGACCGCGCTGCTCAGCGTGGAACGGGGCAACACGGAAAAGGTCGCTCTCTATCTGGCCGACGCCCGCCGCATGGGCATCACCGTGGCCCCACCAGACATCAATAACGCTGGGCTGGATTTCACCATCGAGGGCGACGACGAACAGCCCATCATCCGCTACGGCATGGGCGCCATCAAGAACGCGGGCGAAGGCGCCATCCAGCTCATCCTGGACGAGCGCGAAGCCAACAGCCCCTATCGCGATCTTGTTGACCTCTGCGAGCGCGTGGACCTGCGCCGCGTAGGCCGCCGCGCGCTGGAGTCGATGATTAAGGTCGGCGTCTTCGACTGCTGGGCCACCCGCCCCCAATTCCTCGACGCCTTGGACCGCATGATGGGCTACAGCGCTACGCACCACGACGCCGCCGCTGCCGGGCAGATGAGCCTCTTCGGCAGCGGTCCCAGCTCCAGCATGGACGTCGCCGTGGAACTGCTGCGCGGCGAGGACCAGGTGCCGCAACTGGACGAGCGCGAGATGCTGGACGCGGAACGGGAGCTTATCGGCGTCTATCTTTCCGAACACCCCCTGCAGCAGAAGCTGGATGCCCTACAAGACATCGTCACCGCCACCACCGCAGACCTCGACGAGACATCCAACGGGCGCGGCGTGACCATCGCCGGCCTCATCTCCCGCCTGCGCCAGCACACCACCAAGAAAGGGGACGCTATGGCCTTCGCCGGTCTGGAAGACCTGCATGGCAGCGTGGATCTGGTCATTTTTCCCAGCGTCTGGAAGCAGGTGCGTATGAAGGTTAAGATCGACCAGATCGTGGTCATCCGTGGTAAGGTGCAGATTGAAGACGGACAGGAGGGCGCGACCATCCTGGTCGACAGCCTGGAAACCAACGTCCAGGTTGCCCGCGCCGCCGAACCGGCCACAGCGATGGGCTACGCCAGCGCAGAGCCTTGGGCCAGCGCCGGATATGAAGATGACTTCCCCATCCAGGAGTCACGCTCTTCATACACTCCACCGCCGCCCCCACCCGCCTGGGAAGACGACTCCCTGCCACCCGCCGCACAACCTGCCAGCGGCAATGGCAAAAACGGCATAGCCCGCAATGCGGCCTCCGAATCACAGGCCAACGGCGTACAGCAAGCCGGCGAAGGCAACGGTCATAATACGCCACCCCGGACCATCATCGTCGAAGTCGACCCCACCACCAACTGGAAGAAAGCCTTCCGCGAAGCCCTCGCCGCCGGCAACCGCTTCCACGGCAACGACCGCCTCACCCTCACCCTCGCAGGCACCAACCTGGCAATGGAGTTCCCCGATGCCGGCACCGGCTACTGCGCCGAACTGGAGCAGGCGCTGAGAGAAGTGTCGGGGGTGGTGCGGGTGTCGGGGTAACGAGCAGCGCCGGTCAACCAATTTCGCGCGCCAGATAAGCTTGCGTCAGTTCGTGCTGTGGCGATGCGAAAAAGGATGCGGCGGGACCGTGTTCCACCAGTTCGCCCAGCCACATGAAAAGGACGTAGTCGGCCAGGCGGCGTGCCTGGTCGATGTCATGAGTGACAACGACCAGCGTATACCTGCCCTTCAGTCCGCGGAGCAAGGATTCGATACCTCGGGCGGATATGGGATCCAGGGAAGCCGTGGATTCGTCGCAGAGTAGAATTTCCGGCTCGACCGCTAGGGTACGCGCCAGGCACAGCCGCTGCTGCTGGCCGACCGAGAGGCCGGCGGCCGGCGCTTTAAGGCGGTCGGCCACTTCTTCCCACAGCCCAACCGCTTCCAGCCGGGAACGGACGATGTCATCGAGGTTGCCGTTCGCCAGGCCATGGATGCGAGGCCCGTAGGCAACGTTGTCATAGATGGACATGGGCAACGGAAACGGCTTTTGTGCCAGGAGGCCAATGTACGTGCGCACCTCTGTGACATCTACGCCCGGCGCGTAAATGTCTTGCTCATCCAACAGCACCTGGCCCGTGACGCGTACCTGTTCATTCACATCCAGCAGGCGGTTCAGACTTTTTAGCAGTGTTGACTTGCCGCAGCCGGAAGGCCCGATAATCGCCGTAATCTGACGCAGTGGGATATCGACGTTGATATCCTTCAGAGCCTGCTTCTTTCCGTACCAGACGTTCAGATTCCTGATTGCTAATGGTTGCATAGCGTATCTCCTAACGAATGACGTGCCGGCCCAGCCGGCTCATGATGAGGTGCGCCAAGAGGCTGATGGTCAGAATCATCACGGTGAGCACCAGGGCCGAAGCATAGGCGCGCGCCTGCACTTCTGGAAAAGGCGTGCTCAGTTGAAAGAAGACGGCCAATGGCAGGGAAGCGACGGGGCGGAGCAGCGATTCTGGCATGCTATCGGTGTAGCCGGCCGTAAACAGAACCGATGCCGCATCGCCGATGCCGCGTCCAAAGGCCAGAAGCAGCGCCGTGAGCAGCCCCGGCACGGTCTGGCGCAACAAGACGCCCAGAAACTCGAACCGCGTCGTGCCCAGCGATAGCGTCACCTCACGTAGTTGCGCCGGCGCCATCGTCACAATTTCGTCAAAGGTGCGGGCCAGAATGGGCAGCACAACCAGGGCCAGCGTAATGATGCCCGCCAGAAGTGAGGCGCGTAGTCCCAGGAAAATCATCAGGGCGAAGCCGAAGGCGCCATAGACAATACTGGGAATGCCCCACATGATGTCCAGCGCCAGTCGCACGATCGTGGTTAAACGGCCCTTCGCGGCGTAGACGTGGAGATAGAGAACCACAGGCACAGAGATGAGCGCAGCGAGAAACGTGGCGCCCGTTGCCAGATACAGCGAACCGACGATGGCGTTCAAGATGCCACCCTCCCCGCCAAGATAAAAGCCCCCTTGCGGCGCCTGCGAGATCATTTCCCAGCTGAGGGCGCCAATGCCGCGCCAGACGATGATGAGAAGAATCAAGCCCAGGAGCGCTGCAGCGGTCACCAGAAAAGCTCGCATGAGCCAGAGAAAGAAACGCTCCTCAACTTTTCGTTTCATCCTTCGAGTCTTCATTCTTCTGGTCTTCATCTAACTAACTCCTTCCCGCAATGCGGTTGATGGTCAGCCGCGCCAGGATGTTGAAAACGAGGACAACGGCAAGCAACACCAGTGCGGCGCCCATTAATGCCGACTCGTACAGTGGCACAGACATAATTTCACCGTAGTTGTTGGCTATCAGGGCCGGCAGCGGGTAAGCGGCGTCAAAGAGCGAGGAAGGAATCTGCACGCTGTTGCCCACAAGCATCATCACCGCCAACGTCTCGCCAAAGGCGCGCGAGAAGCCGAGGACGATGGCCGCCAAAATGCCACCTATGCCCGCTCGCCGCACCACGCATTTCGTCGCCTCCCACCGCGTTGCACCCAGCGCCAACAGCGTCTCGCGCATGTCGCGAGGCACGCTGCGCAGCACCTCTTCGGTGACGGCGACGATAAGGGGGAAGACCATGACGGCCAACACGAATCCGGCCGCCAACAATCCGTAACCGCTGGGATTGGTGCGCGCAAAGAAAGGGAAGAATTGGCCCAGCGTACGGTCCGACCAGGGGCCGAGGTAGTCGCGGATGAGGGGCACGATGAAGAGAATTCCCCACAAACCGTAGACCACAGACGGAATGCCTACCAGCAGGTCCATGAGCGGCTTGAGCACCGCACGAGCGCGCATTGAGGTATATTCGGCCAGGTAGATGCCGCTGAAGACAGCCGGGACGACGGCAATGACCATGGCGACAGCCGTTACGGCCACGCTGCCGATGATAAAGGGCGCGAAGCCAAATAGCCCACGCATGGGTTGCCAGACCTGCCCTGTCAGCAATTCGGACAATGGATAGGCGTTGAGAATGGGCCAGGCGCGGCTGACCAGGGCGGCCGTGATGACAACTACGAGCAGGCAGACAGTTATGGCGGCAAGGCCAAACACAGGCCGCGCCGCGTTATCCTTTAGCCAGCGCCAGCGACTTATGCGACGAAAGACCGGTGCTTTTGCCGGTACACCATGGGTCAGGGTTCTCTCGCGTGTCACTTCCATAGAAAACCTCCGTTGTACGGGACCGGTCCCGACGTCCGCGCCAGGCCGGCCCCTCACACACTGCTTTCACTTCTCGTGATGCTCGAGCTGGGCTACTCTAGTGCGGGTATCAGTTGAAGCGCCTCCTGGATATGGGTTTCCGTCAACGGCACATAACCGGCGTCGGAGACGTAGGCCTGACCGTCGCTAAGCACCCAGCTATAGAAATCGGCAATTGCCGGGCTGGGTTCGCCCTTTGTCACCAGGTAAAGGATACGCGCCGGTGGAAAGGGATAGACCTGATTAGCAATGGCCTGCGTCAGTTGGTCACGTTGGTCATAAAATGCCTCGTCGTCGCTGATTTGCCCATCGCCGTTCAGGTCCAGCGGGACGACGCGAATACCGTCATTAGGCGCTCCGGTCGCCAGGTTATAGGCAAAGCCGATATTGTTGTAGCCAATGCCCAGCGGGTCCTGGCGCACCGCCTCGGCAAGGCCAGGGTCGGCGTTGACAGCGGTACCCCGCAGATCTTCCTGCGCTTCTGCCAGACTAAAGAGCGCCCACATTTCGGCGGCGCCGGCAGAATCGGAGCGCGTATAGACGTTGATAGGCTCGTCGCTGTCAATGCCCAACAGCTCACCCCAGGTGGTAATTTCCTGGCTGACCCAGACAGCATGCGCTTCTTCGGCTGTGATTCCCTGCGCCAGTAACTCATCCAGATAGGGGTTGTTGGCGTTCACCGTAGCCACCACGGCATCAATGGTCACCGGCACCAGATACGAGCCTTGATCCAGCTCCTCCTGCCGCGCATCACGCGAAAGCATGGCGATGTCGGCTGCGCCGGAGAGCATATCGGTCATCCCCTTGCCGGCGCCGCCAGCCTGAACGTCAAAAGTAATATTCGGATAGAGCGTGTTATATTCCTCTGTCCAGACCGTCATCATGGGAAAGAGGGCAAACGCTCCGGAGACAGAGATGGAGGTCTCTGAAGTTCCTCGAGCGGATTCGCCCTGCGCCTGAGCAGCTCTTCCACTACCAGTCGGGGACGTGCAGGCAGTAACTATCAGCAGGCAAAATGACATCAGGAGCAGCAGGCGATGTACTTGATAAACTCGGTCCATTGAATTCCTCCACTTATCTTTGAGCATTATTTGCGTCGAGGTTATGTTCGCCCGACAGCCGGCGGCCGCAGGAGAAACAAGGCCCTGTTGCCCACGACTGCCTCCGCTTCGGTCGTGGCCAGAACGTCACTCACGAATTGCCCATAGCCTTCGGCGGTGATAGCCAGTAGGTCATAAGCCTGTTGTCGTAGTTCGTCGACGACCTGCTGGGCCGCCAGGCCCTGCCGGAAGCGGACGAAGGTGCGCGCCGGATCGAGAACAGGGTGGCGCAGGCAGCGCTCGAGGTGGCTCGTTCCGGAACCATTGTGGCGCAGTGGAGGATGGGCTTCTTGCAGTGGCGTGTGAGGCAAAGGTAGCAGCGTCACCGTAGCCGGTGGCTGGAGGAGAGGCGCCAGCCAGTCGAGCGCGTAGTAATCGGCAGCATATCCACGCAACGCGATCAAGATGCGCTGCATCGGCAGTTCCTTACCACTCAGCAGCAACAGGGGTAAGGACGAATGCTGCAATAGAGGCGCCAGCGGCTGACCAGATGGTGGCAACAGGACGGCCAGGTTGTAGTGCCCCTTGCTGGCGACGGTGAGAGCCGTATCTATGTTAAGTTCGCTGCTAGATAATACGGTAACGGTTCCTGATAAAGATGCCGCATATGCTGTGGCAACATCAGCCACTTTCGCCAACTCACTGGCCTGGGCGCTCCAGCAGAGAACGCGCGGCGTTGGGGCCGGTGCGTCGCTGTAGAGCCGGCGCAGTGTCTTGACCAATGCTTCAGGATGCACGCGAACCGGCACAATTGGAGCGCCAAGCAAATCGCCCAGCACGCTTAGCGCCGTTGTGTTCTCGGGGTGCACCATGGCTACACTCATGACGCCATCTTCGCAGGCCAACGGAAGCGCCAGATAATACCAGGCCAGACCGGCCGGCAGCCGCTCCAGTAAAACGGGATCGATGACCAGGTCGTCGCGTTCTAGAGAAAGGTATCTACGCATCATTCAGTCGGACATTCTCCATCCTTCTGGAATAGCTCATTTTTCCATCATATGGGCAGGATGTAACATCCCGGTTATGGTCGGGTAACAATGAGGTAACAATCGCCCGCAGGCGCGGAAAGGGTGGCGCTATCGGAACGAGGATTAACCAGCGATGAATCCGTAGCCGACGCCGGGCACGGTTTCCACATAAGTTGGATTCGCCGGGTCGCGCTCGATCTTTGTCCGCAATCGGTAGACGAGTTGCTTGAGCATGGCGCGGTCGCCACCATCGGCCCCCCAGACAGCGTCAATCAGTGTATCAGCCGTCAGCACGCGGCCGGCGTTGAGCATGAGTGTTTCCAACAAAGTGGCTTCTAAGGGGGTGAGCTTTATTGGCTCCTCTCCCACCCCCTGCAGTTCGTTACGTGAACGGTCCAGGGTCAGCCCAGCGGCGCTGAGCGTTCCACCGCCTGGCGCCTGGCCTGCACGACGCAACACAGCCTGCACCCGAGCAATTAGCTCGCGAGGGCTGAAAGGCTTGACGACGTAATCGTCTGCTCCCAGCTCAAGCCCCCGCACGATGTCGGCCTCGCCTCCGCGTACCGTGAGCATAATAATAGGCGTCTGCGACTCAGCCCGAATGCGCCGGCAGACTGCCAGTCCGTCCATTCCGGGCAGATTTAAGTCCAGAATGATGACGTCTGGCTTTTCCTGCTGCCACGCTTCGAGGCCGGCAAGACCATCGTGGGTCGCCTGAACCGTAAACCCTGCCCGCCGCAACGTAAAGGTCAACACGTCTGAGAGCGCCAGGTCATCCTCGACAATGAGTGCTTTCATGCTACATCCTCGCCTGCCAATGGCAGTTCGAACCAGAAGACGGAACCGCCTCTTGCTCGGCCATCAATGCCAACACGGCCCCCATGCGCTTCGACGACTGTTTTGACGACATAGAGGCCCAATCCAATCCCATATTGCTCCCCGTCGGACGTGTTACCTCTTACAAACCGGTGGAAAACTTTGGCACGATCCGCGGGTGTGATGCCTGGCCCGCGGTCAGCGACAGCAATACGCAGCACGCCTGGTTGCTGGGACACCTCAACGTCGATGGGCTTTCCCGGTGGACTGTACTTGCTGGCGTTGGCAAGCAGATTTACCAACACCTGGGTCAGCCGGCTGGCATCTCCTGGGACGATTGGCAGCATGCCCGGCTCGCCAACAGTAACCGGCTGTTGCTTTCGCTTAAGCAAAGGACCGACCATGTGCAGCGCAGACTCGAGCACGGCGTTCAGGTCGGTCGGTCTTTTCTGAATCGTGAAGTGGCCGGCTTCAATGCGACTACTCTCTAGCAGATTGTCGATCAGGGTCTGCAGCGCGTGCAAGCTCAGATAGCTGGGCTTGAGCAGCTCACGCATCTCAGTTGCCGATAAATCCTCCTCCGGATCCAGCAGCAGTTCCATGGAAGCAATGAGCGTGCTCAGCGGCGTGCGGAATTCGTGAGAAATGTTGGCCAGGAAGTAAGCGCGTAAATGGCGCAGCGCTTCCTCCTGTGTGACATCGCGCAACACCAGCGCCAACTGAGTTGTCTCACCACCCGGCGGCACCATCTGGGCGCCCGTGACTGCAAGCACCATCGTGCGGCCAGACTGATTACGCACAGCAATCTGCCGTCTTTGTCCTTTTTCCGGGATCTGTGCCAGAAATCCGCCGTTAACTTCGGCCAGCGGGAACACGACATCCAGATGCCGGCCCAGGGCCTCCTCTCGCGTCCAGCCGCTCAGTGTTTCAGCGCCCTGGCTGAGAAAGGTGATATGTCCGCTCTCATCCACCGTCACAACCCCTTCGACAATTGACTGCACCAGGGCGTTCAGCCAATCTCTGGCCTCGGACCGCTCCTGCAGCGCCTGCAACATGCTGTGCTGGCTGTGGTGCAGGGCAGTGGCCAGTGTGCTGATTTCCTCGGGGCTAGAGATAAGTGGGATCGGTGCCATGAGATCGCCCTGGCTGACCTGCTCGGCGGCGGCCGTCAGCCGCTGCAGGGGCGCGACCAGTTGACGCACATACCAGATACCCAGAAAACCACCCAGAATGGAAATGACCGCTGTACTCCCTGCCAGTATGAGTAGCGCCCGATTTTCCGTCGTGGTCAAATCGCCCACCGGCAAAGCTACTTCAGACAGAAGCGCGGCGCCATCGCCTGCACCCGGCAATTCTGAATAGGCAGTGTAGTAGCGATTCCCATTTAGTTGAATTACCTGACGCTCAAGCGAAACCGTTGCATTTTCTCCCACGCCCGACTGTGCCGCGCCATCTGTGGCGAGACTGCTGGCAAGGCGAATCCCTGTCGAGGTCACAATGCTCTGCTGCACGCCCGTGTCGCTCGCTAACTGTTGTAAAAAGGATTGGTCCAGCCATATCCCGGCAATGGCTGTGCCCAATACCTGACCAGACGCTTCATCGTCCACCGGCTGTGTGGCTATGAGGGCCGGACGATTATTAAAAAGGGTGAAGCCGGCCTCTGGCAGTTGGGTGCAGTCGTCAAGGGAAACGTTCCCCGCCACCGACTGCCCATTAACACCACAAAAGAGCAGTAAGTCGAGACCGCTCTGTCTTTGGAAAGCCTTCAGGTAGGAGCGAAGATCCTCGCCCGCTCCCTCACGGGCCAGCTGCTGCAGTGTGGGACGTTCGGCGAAGAGGGTGGTCAGGTTATTCAACCGTTCCTGTCCCGCAAGAAGTAGCGAATGCGTTGCACGTTGCGCCCCCTCGACCTGTGACCAGGCCTGCCGCTCCAACTGCGCACGCGTTAGCAAGTACGCCGGAATACCGGCGCTTGCCGTCGTCAGCAGGATAAGGATAAACAGACCAAGCAGTAAGCGCGTAGAAAAGCTATGCCGCGAGAAAAAACGTCTTCGGCTCACTGCCTGGTTGCGAGTCATTACACGTGCCATTGAACCGCCTTTGTTCTTCAACTCTTTACAGCAGACGCATCCGTAACATAGCCCGAGCAGGTATACGTCGCTTATTTCGCTACATTTTATAGAAAGATGGGGAGGAAGTGATATGTTGCTTTGGTGAATTGGTTGTAGTGGTGGCTGGCGACAGGTGTGGTGCTGCAGAGGTCCACAGTTCAATCAGTTGGAATACCTCGCACATTACGCTCGTCGACTTCTTCTTCGGGGCCAGCTGCCGGGCCGAGGAGGTCTTTGAGGACCTTGTCCTGGAGCTCGGCGCGCAGGTCTATAGGGGATGGACCGGAGAGTTTCTCGGTCATGCCTCACTTTCCTTTGCTTGTTGCATCTCCATCCTAGCGTACCATCTCATGCAGCCAGGGCGGATCCATTTCTTCGAGCACTTCCCTCATTTCTGGTCGCAAGATATATTGCCATTGGCCATCTGGTCGTTCCCGGATGGTAAAAACCATCCCTATGCCCGGGCGTGC
>CAZRTM010000046.1:27392-30859 GCA_964602995.1 uncultured Ardenticatenaceae bacterium | reverse complement strand
TATGGCATCACCTGTACTTTGGGACAGTTTAAAGCAAAATATACAAGTTATAACTTGACAATATACCCCCATTTTTTATACGCTGCTGATGTAGAAGTTTTCTTAGCAACCAGCAGTTTAATATGGAGGCAGATGATGGATTTGACACATAGTTCCGCGAGAGAGGGTTTGGATAGCCCGGCGCGGCAAGCTTACCAGATTTTGCACATTGGGTTTACCGTAGCACCTCTGTTGGCGGGATTGGACAAATTTACTAATTTGCTGGTAGATTGGACGCAGTATCTGGCGCCTTTCCTGGCGAACATAGTGCCTGCGTCGACGTTCATGGCGATTGTGGGCGTGGTTGAGATCATCGCCGGGTTGTTGGTGTTCTTCAAACCGCGCATTGGGGCGTATGTAGTTGCGGCGTGGTTGTTAGGTATCATCGGCAATTTGCTGTTGATTCCCGGCTACTACGATGTGGCGCTGCGCGACTTTGGCCTCTTCTTAGGGGCAGTGGCCCTGGCCCGGTTGAGCGCCGTTTTCGCTGATTGATAGCTTGTGCTTATAGGGTAATTGGGGAAAAGGTAATGTAATGGCAGAAGAACGGATGGATGTGGAACGAGGACCGCAGGTCCCCGAAGTGCAGCAGAAAATTCTGGCTTTGCTGAAGCAGCACGGCCAGACGACGACGGCGGAGATTGCGGACACCCTGGACGTTTCCTACGAAGCGGTGCGCCAGCAAATCAAGCAGTTGGAAGCGCTGCGGCTGGTGCAACGCCACCAGCGACCTAATCCCTCTGGTGTGGGGCGGCCTCTACGTTACTATTCGCTGACTGCATCGGGCGAGCACCTTTTCCCCAAAAACTACGACGAGCTGGCAGTGAACCTGATTGACGCCATTGGCGGTGAGTTGGGCAAAGACGCGCTGCGGCGCGTGCTGGACCGCCTGGCAGACGCGCAGGTGGCTCAATGGGAACCACGGCTGGCCGGACTGAGCCTGGAAGAGCGGTTGCAGGCGCTGGAAGATATCTACCTGGAGAATGACCCCTTCACCGAAGTTCAAGAGGAAGAAGGGGCGTTGCAACTGGTGGAGCGTAACTGTCCCTATCTGAACGTGGCCTCGCACCGCCCAGCTCTCTGTAGCCTGACTATAACTGTACTCAGCCGCCTGCTGGGCTACCGCGTAACCCGCGAGGCGCGCTTCCAGGACGGCGATGGTCGTTGTGTCTTTCGGGTCCATCTGGACCGCCCACTGCAGACAACAGAGTTCCAATTTGAGTCTGAAATCGAATAAGTAGCTAAAGATAAGCTGCGGCAAGGCAGTTGCCGGCGGGTGACACGAATAGCGAATTTTCGGGAGGTATATCCTGCCCCGGGTTGCTGACCCCTGCCTGACCGCGGCGAAGGAGAATCTCATGAAACAGCACCAGTATCTAATTATCGGCGGTGGCATGACGGCTGCCGCGGCATTGGAAGGCATTCGCGAGGTAGACCCCAGAGGTGACATTGCAATTCTGAGCAGTGAGCGACACCGGCCCTATAACCGGCCGCCCCTGTCCAAGCAGTTGTGGATGGGCAAGAAGACGGAGGACGATATCTGGCGCGACGTGCCGGAGGACGTGGCCTTCTACGGCGGGCGGTCGGCGGTGGCGCTGGATCTGAAGCGCAAAGAGGTGCGAGACGCGCTGGGTGATGTTTATGGCTTTGAGAAGCTTCTGCTGGCAACGGGCAGCAGCCCAAACCGGCTGCCTTTTGGTAATGACCACGTGATCTACTTCCGCGACCTGAATAGTTACTGGCGGCTGCGGGAGCTGGCAGAGCAGGAGGAGCGCTTCGCGGTGATTGGCGGCGGCTTCATCGGCAGTGAGATTGCAGCGGCGCTGGCCCAGCAGGGCAAGCAGGTGACAATACTGTTTCCAGAACCGGCTATCGGCTCGCACCTCTTCCCAGCGGACCTGGCCGAGCATCTGAACGACTATTACCGTTATCAGGGTGTGGAAGTATTGCCCGGCGAGATGGTTGTGGGGCTGGATGGTGAGGGCACGGATCTGACGGTGCGCACACAATCGGGCCGCAATCTGCACGTGAACAGTGTAGTGGCGGGTATCGGCGTGCGGCCCAACGTAGGATTGGCAGAAGCAGCAGGGCTGGAGGTGAGCAACGGTATCGTCGTGGACGAGGCATTACGCACCGGCCATCCTGATGTTTATGCGGCGGGAGATGTGGCGAACTATTGTGATCAGGTATTGGGGATGCGCCGCCGGGTGGAGCATGAGGACGCGGCAAACACGATGGGCGCCGCGGCCGGCCGGGCCATGGCTGGAGCAGAAGTGGTCTATGACCACACGCCGACTTACTACTCGGATATGTTCGACCTGGGTTATGAGGCGGTGGGCCGCCTGGATTCGCGGTTAGAGACGGTGGCGCACTGGCAAGAACGTTACCGCGAGGGGGTGATCTACTACTTAGATAATAAACAGGTGGTTGGTGTGCTGCTGTGGAATGTGTGGGGCCAGGTAGATGAAGCGCGGCAGCTCCTTGCCGATGCGGTGCCGGTGACCGAGCTTGTACAAGATGTAGCCACGCAGGCTCCATGAGAGGTGTGCCATGGTTGAGGATGGTATAGAGATCGTGCAGATTGAGCCGAGGCAGGAAAAGAGTAACGGTCATCGAGCCGACAATAAGAAGCAGGTTCGTCAAGAGAAGGTGAAGCTGCTGATGCATTCACTGCTGGCAGTGCTGGGGCAGGATCCTAACCGTGAAGGTTTGCGGCAGACGCCACAGCGCATGGCACGGATGTATGAGGAGCTGCTGGCGGGCTACGACGTGGACATCAAGAAGCTGGTGAACGGTGCGCTCTTTGACGTGCAGTATGACGAGATGGTGGTGGTGAAGGACATTGAGTTCTATAGCCTGTGCGAACACCATCTGCTGCCGTTTTTCGGCCAGGCGCACGTAGCCTATGTACCCGGCGATTACGTCATTGGCCTCTCCAAAATCCCGCGCATCGTAGAGATGTACGCCCGCCGCCTGCAGGTGCAGGAGCGCATGACACAGCAGATTGCGCAGCAGTTAGAGCAAGTGTTGCGGCCTCGGGGCGTGGCGGTTGTCGTCGAAGGGTTGCACCTCTGCGCCTCAATGCGCGGTGTGCGCCAGCAAGAGGCGCGCATGCGCACAAGCATCATGCGCGGCGTCTTTCGCGACGACACGGCCTTACGCATGGAGTTGCTGCAGCAAATTCAACGGGGGTCCAATGGAATGTGATGATGATGATCCACGTCTGGTCTTTGGCGAGAACCTGCGACGCTTGAGGTTGGCGAGCGGGTTCTCACAGGAGGCATTGGCTGAGTATGCCGGCCTACACCGTACCTACGTGGGCGCAGTCGAACGGGGCGAACGTAATATCTCACTGATGAATATCGTACGGCTGGCTCGCGCGTTGAGAACCAGTCCAGAGCAGTTACTGCAGGGAACGGGGGCGATGG
>CAZRTM010000046.1:0-27292 GCA_964602995.1 uncultured Ardenticatenaceae bacterium | reverse complement strand
TGCTACTCATCGTCTGTGGACTTGACGGTGTCCTCTTTAATAAGATGAACTTTACTACTGTGTGCAGTTAACAATGGCCGGTCGCACCGCCGGTGGGGGTGGGGCGATTATGGCAAAGGAAGGGGATATGTTTCGAAACCAGAAAAGATTTCGCTTACGTATTCTGCTTGCCCTCCTGGGTGGGTTGGGCCTGGTGCTGGTAGCGTCTGGTGTTATGAGGGCGATGGCGGCGTCGCAGCAGCCAACTTCTCAGGGAGAGCACGATGAGCCGCCCTTTGACGACATTGTGGATGACTATTCTGAAGATTTGTTTGAGGATGGGCGCGACATCTTTCGCTTTGACACTTTCGGCAGCGAGGGGTTCTACGGCGATGTGTTGCGCCTGCATGATGCCATCAAAGGCGAAGCGTTGGGTGGGGTAGGACCTGGTGTCAGTCCGGCAACGGCGCTGGCGGTCGGGCTGAAGGTAGACCTGAATGCATTGCCTGCCGAGCTGGTCAGCGCCCTCAAGAGAGGGCAGGTTGACCTGGACGATCCGGCGGTGACGGTCGCTCTGCTGCAGCTTGACGCCGTCGTGGGCGTTGACGGTGTCTTTGACAGGCAGGGAGAGCTGGTTTCGCTGGGCATCACCTGCGCGCTGTGCCACTCTACAGTGGACGACGAGCTGGCGCCGGGCATTGGCCGCCGTCTTGATGGCTGGGCCAACCAGGATCTGAACGTAGGGGCCATCATCTCGTTGGCGCCAGGACGGGAAGCAATTGCGGACCGGCTGCACGTGGACGTGCCCACGTTGGACACGGTGCTGGCGACGTGGGGGCCGGGTAAGTTTGACGCCGAAGTGCTGCACGATGGCAAGGCACTGCGACCGGATGGCGGCTCAGCGGCAACCATCATCCCGCCTGCTTTCGGATTGGCCGGGGTCAATCTGCACACCTGGACCGGTTTTGGCTCAGTGCCCTACTGGAATGCCTACGTGGCCAACACACAGATGCGGGGGCAGGGTACCTTCTTTGACCCGCGCCTGAACGATCCGGAGCAGTTTCCGCTGGCTGTGGAAAGCGGCGATTGGAACAAGCGCAGCGACCCGGATCTGGTGACATCGAAGCTGGGACCATTGCATTACTATCAGATTAGCATTCCGGCGCCGGCGCCACCACGCGGCGTCATCGACCAGGAGGCAGCCGAGCGAGGTGAGGAGCTGTTCATGGGCCAGGCGCAATGTTCATCCTGTCATGTGCCGCCTCTCTATATGGAGCCGGGTTACTCGATGCACACTCCAGAAGAGATGGGTATTGATGACTTCCAGGCCAACCGCTCGCCTGACGGTATGTACCGCACAGCACCGTTGAAGGGGTTATGGACGCACATGAAGCGCGGTTTCTACCATGATGGCCGCTTTGAGACGCTGCTGGATGTCATTAACCACTACAACGATCACTTCGACCTGGGGCTGAACGAGTCGCAAAAGGCGGATCTGGTCGAGTATCTGATATCGCTTGGCGATGTGCGGGTGAAGGATGTCGGCAACTTTCCACTTCCCTAATTAAGAAGCTATCACAGTTCCCTCCCTCCCTTCCTCCAAACAGGCGGGCCACCTCTTAAAAGGCGGCCCGCCTGTTTGTCTTGACGTAGCGGAAGGAGGTCTGGAGCGTGCTCCAGAGATGAGTGTGCTCCAGAGTGGAGTGCGCTCCAGAGTGGAATCTACTCCAGCAACAACGACGGTCGCTCGATGGTGCGTTGTAGGGTGGTCAGGAAGCGGGCAGCGATGGCGCCATCCAGGACGCGGTGGTCGGCGGTGAGAGTTAGCGTGGCGCGGGGCGAGACGACTACCCTGTCGTCAGCGGTGACAACCGCCTCTTTACGCACGCGCCCCACGGCCAGAATGGCGGCCTCGGGGGGATTGACGATGGCCGTGAAGCGGTCAACGCTGAACATGCCCAGGTTAGAGATGGTGAAGGTACCGCCTTCCAGGTCAGCGGTCTGCAGCTTGCGCTCACGGGCGCGCTGGACCATGTCGCGCAACCGGTCGGAGATGGCGCGCAGGCCCAGATCACCGGCGTTGTGGAGGACCGGCACCATTAACCCGGCGTCAATGGCTACCGCCACACCCACATTGACCTCCTGCCAGTGAATGATCTGGTCATCCTCATAAGAGGCGTTCACTTCGGGATGATGTTTGAGGGCGCGGGCGCAGGCGTAGACCAGGAAGGCGGTGAGCGTGATGCGGGGCATGGCCTCGTCCGCGCCTTCGTTCAGCTCCTCGACAATCTGCAGGGCGCGCTCCATGACCACGTCCACGCTGAGGGTGAACTGCGGCACGTCGCGGAAGCTGGCCGTCATGCGGCGAGCCGTCGTGCGGCGGATGCTGTTGAGGGGCGTGGTGGCGGTGATGGTGAGGGACTCGCTGGCGGCCAGTGGTTGTTGCGCAGCAGGGCTGGCGCTTACCTGTTCAGCGCTGGCGGCCAGGAACTGGAGCACGTCCTGAGACTGGATGCGGCCACCGGGGCCGCTGCCACGGACCAGCGCCAGGTCAACGCCTTCCTCGCGGGCCAGGCGGCGGGCGGCGGGCACGGCGCGAATCTTGCCAGCAGCGCCCTCATCGCGCGTGCTGAGATAGGCGCGCACCTCTTCTTTGCCGATACGGCCACGGGCGTTGGCCGGCAGCGCCTGCAGGTCGATGCCGTGCTGGTGGGCCATGCGGCGCGCCACCGGTGTAGCGCGAGGCTGTGCTTCGGGCTGGGAGGCCTGGGAGTCGCCAGCAGCCGCAGGGGCAGGCACGGCGGCCGGCGCTGTGTCACCCGCGGCGTCATCGCTGCCGGCCGGGGGCCACGGCTCGTCCGGGGCAACGAGAAAGGCGATGGCTTCGCCGATAGGCACGACCTGACCGGCCTGGGCACGGATGCCACGCAGGATGCCGGCGGCCGGCGCCTCGACCTCCATCGTCACTTTGTCGGTCTCCACTTCCAGGATCGGCTCCCCCTTTGCCACCGTATCGCCTTCTTGCTTGAGCCAGGCAGCGACCGTGCCGTCTTCCTGCGTCATCTCAAACTTGGGCATAATGATCGGCGTTGCCATCGGCTATACCTCCAGGTGGGCTAATTTGCGAGCGGCCGTCACAATGTCGTCAACCTGGGGCACGGCGGCATCTTCCAGCTTGCGATTATAAGGGATGGGCGCCTCGGCGCCGCCCAGGCGCAGGATGGGCGCTTCCAGGTAGGCAAAGGCCTCGCTCTGGGCAATCATGGCCGCAATCTCGCCGCCGTACCCGCCAATCAGCGGCGCTTCGTGCGCCACTATCAGGCGCCCTGTCTTGCGCACCGATTCAATGATGGTCTGGCTGTCATAGGGCTTGAGGGTGCGCAGGTCCACGACTTCCAGGTCAATCCCTTCGTCGGCCAGCTTCCTGGCAGCCTCCAGGGCGCGCGGCACCAGGACGGAGCCGGCGACGACGGTGACGTCCGTGCCTGGCCGTTGTACGGCGGCCGTCTCCAGGGGGATGATGTACGGTTCTTCGGGCACAGGTCCTTTCGTTTTGTAAAGGAGCTTGTTTTCAACAAAGACGACCGGGTTGCCGTCGGCAATGGCGGCCAGCAAAAGGCCCTTGGCGCTGTAGGGGTCGCTGGGGGCTACGACTTTGAGGCCGGGCACATTGACAAACCACGATTCAACACTCTGCGAGTGCTGAGCCGCCGCCCCGGTGCCGCTGCCGCCGGGCAGGCGCAGGACCATCGGTACGTGGGCTTTGCCGCCAAACATGTAGCGAATCTTGGCCGCCTGCAGGACCATCGACTCCATGGCCAGGGCCACAAAGTCCATAAACTGCATCTCGGCCACAGGACGCATGCCGGTCATTGCCGCGCCGACGGCGGAGCCGGCGATGGTGTTCTCAGAAATGGGCGTGTCGCGCACGCGCTCGCGGCCGAAACGCTCGATCAGACCCTGGGTGACGCCCATGGCGCCGCCGTAGACGCCGATATCTTCGCCAATGAGAAAGACAGCCGGATCATGTTCCAGGGCCAGGGCCATTGCTTCGCGCAGCGCTTCGGAGTAGGAGATGACGCGCTCGCCGGGGGGAGGAGCAATGGGCGTATCCTCGCCAAAGGTGGTGCGAATCCAGGCCGGTAGTTTCTCAAAGGGCGCGGCCTGTACCTCTGGTTCTTCAATGTAGACGTCTCGGGTAAGCTCTGCCACGGAGGGTTCCGGCCCGCCCATCGCGTATTGAATGGCCTCGTCGATGGCTGTTTGGGCTGCTTTTTCCATTGCCTCCAGGTCAGCCTGGGCCAGGTAGTCGTTTTGCACGAGCCAGGCGCCAAAGCGGTTGATGGGATCCAGATCCTGCCACTGCTTGACCTCTTCTTTGCTGCGATAGACCTGCCGGTCGCTCTTGGAATGGCCCATGTAGCGGTAGGTAAGGGCTTCGATGAGCGTGGGTCCCTGCCCCTGGCGCGCGCGGGCGACGGCCTTGCCCACTGCTTCATACACGGCGAAGACGTCCATGCCGTCTATCGTTTCGCCGGGCATGGAATAAGCGACCGCTCTGTCGGCCACATTGGGCACGGACAGGGACAGCTCGGTGGACATGGACATGGCATACTGGTTGTTTTCGCAGACGAAGATGACGGGCAGGTTCCAGATGGAGGCCATGTTCAGGCTTTCGTGGAAGTTGGCGATGTTAGCCGCGCCGTCGCCGAAGAAACAGACGACGACCCCGTCCAGGCCCTGTAATTGCATGCTGAGACCGGCGCCGACGGCCAGGGGCAGGCCGCCGCCGACGATGCCGTTGGCGCCCAGGCTGCCCAGCGAGAGGTCGGCCATGTGCATGGAGCCGCCGCGCCCGTGGCAGACGCCGGTTTCCCGCCCCAACAGCTCAGCCATCATCCCATTCACGTCCTGCCCCTTGGCGATGGCGTGGCCGTGACCGCGGTGGGTGGACGTAATCAGGTCGTCGGGCCGCAGGGCGGCCATGGCGCCGACGGCGACAGCCTCTTCGCCCACGTACAGGTGCATGGTGCCGTGGACGTTACCGGCGGCATATTGCTGATGAGCGGACTCTTCAAAAGCGCGTATCAGGTACATTTGCTCCAACATCTGGAGCAGTTTTTCGGCATCCAGGTCGGCCAGGGAAGAGGGCGTCTGTATCTCTTTATTCTCTACTTGCATCATGTTCGAACCTTTTAACTAAGAAGAATTGCTCTCGCGTTTTCGGCGTCTGTAATCAGGGTATTGATATGGCCGCCGCGCAGCGCGGCCAGGATGGCGGTCTGCTTGGCCGGGCCGCCGGCGACGGCGATGACATTGGGAATGGTGCGCAAGGTTTCCAGTTCCAGGCCGATGACCTGTTGGTTGATGCCGGCGGTGAGCGGACGGCCGTGGCTGTCAATCTGACGCGCCAGGATGTCACCGACCGCGCCCTGCGCTTGTAGCTGCGCCAGGTCGTGGTGGTCCAGGTAGCCGGCGCGGCGCAGGCTGGAGTGCTCGGGGGAGATGGCGCCAATGCCCACCAGCGCGATGTCGGCCTGCGCGGCCATCTCCAGGGTGGCGGCGATGCTCTTTTGCTGGCGCAGGGAGCGGGCAACGGCCGCGTCTTCGACGATCAGCGGCGCGTGCAGGAAGCGATAGGAGGCGCCGAGCTTTTGCGCCAACCACTGCGCCAGCTCGGGGCCATCGACCATGGGGTCGCCGCTGCCCAGGGCGCCGATCATCTGGACCACGGTGGCCTGCTGTAGCTCATGGGCGGGGAGAGCGCGGACGACCTCGTAAACGGCTGTGCCCCAACCGACGCCGACGCGGACGCCGCCGGCAAGGTGGTCCTGCAAGGCCTGCGCTCCCAACCGGCCCAGATTGGTGAGCAGGTGGGCATACTCCGGTGGCGGGTCGGCCAGCACCTTCGCCGTCTGCAGGGAAAATTTGGCGGCCAAAGCGCTCTCAAGCTGCGCATCCGTTTTCAGGGGGTGACGGATGTTGATTTCTACCAGGCCTTGCTCCCGTGCCTCGCGCAGCAGGCGCGAAACCATAGAGCGCGAGCGGCCAATGCGGTGGCCGATTTCGCTCTGGGACAGCTCGTCCTCGTAATACATCGAGGCGATTTCGGCGAGAAATACAAGGTCTTCAGAGTTCATAATTCACATATGTGAATGGCACTGCACAGAATTGCGAAGCCTATCATAATCCTGGTAGCGCCAAGTGTCAAGTGTTGCTCGTGTAAGAGCGGGGTGCGACATGGTAGGTATGCACAACGGTTTGTAGTCAAATTTTGTATTTTCTTGACAGAGTAAAAGTGTTTGTTACACTGTGATTGCACAAATGCCAACCGATTGCACGTTTGTGCAAGAATCCGGTCACGAAGAAATCAATGTCGTTGCCTCAGAGTGAACACCACGAACTATTAGCGAACGTCGCCGAGCTTTATTACAAGCAGGAAAAAACGCAGGCGGAAATTGCGCGTTTGATTGGCGTCTCGCGCTCAAGCATTTCCCGGCTGCTGACGGAAGCGCGCGAATTGGGTGTTGTTGAAATTCAGATTAATTACCCGGTACACCGGCAGCGGCAGTTGGAAGCCCATATTCGCAACCGTTTCGGCCTCAAAGCGGTCCATGTGTTGCACACACGCTCTATTCCGGCCGAGCAACGGCTGCACCAGATCGGGCGTCTGGCGGCATCCTACCTGGAAACGTTATTCCGGTCTGATCTGATTCTAGGCCTTTCCTGGGGGACGGCTGTTTTCGAGACCGTGCAGGCGCTGCGACCCTATTCGTTGCCAGAGATGCAAGTCGTACAGTTTATCGGCGCCATTGGCCGGGGCAACCGGCTCATTGACGGTCCAGAGCTGGCCCGCCAGGTGGCCGAGACGGTTGGCGCGCAATACCACTACCTGCATGCCCCGCTCATCGTTGCCAGCAGCGAGGCGTGCCGTTCCTTTCTGGCCGAGCGCGCTATTGCGGACGTTCTGGATCTGGCGCGCCAATCCCATGTAGCGCTGGTGGGTATCGGTTCGGTTGACCCCACCGTTTCCAGCCTCATTCGGGCCGGCTATCTGACTGAAGGCCAGTTACAAGAAATTGAAAGCAGGGGCGCCGTGGGCGATATCTGCGCTCACCATTTTGACATCGACGGCAACATTCTGGACCTTGATATAAACCACCGCGTCGTGGGTATTTCGCCCGCTGGCTTACGCAACATTCCCGAGGTCATCGGCGTGGCCGGCGGCCCCGTGAAAGCGCCAGCTATTTTGGGGGCGCTGCGCGGCCGGCTGATTAACGTCCTGGTCACCGATGATGTGACGGCGCAAAAAGTGCTGGAATTGGACAGCGATGGCCAGTAAGCCTCTGGCGACCCTGATGCGAGCGAGAATTAGATGATTATCGATTTACACCTACATTCAACCGCTTCTGATGGCACCCTGGCCCCGGCTGAGGTTGTGGCCCACGCTGCCCAGGCCGGCGTACAGGTGATGGCGCTGACCGATCACGACACGATGGGCGGTGCAGAGGAAGCGGCGCCGGAGGCTGCTCGCCACGGTATTCACTATGTGTTGGCGGTTGAACTAAACACGGATGCCAGCGGGGCCGAGGTCGATATCCTCGGTTATTTTCTAGAGACACCTCCTGCGTGGTTCCAGGCGACGCTGGCCCAACGCCACGAGGCGCGGGTGAAGCGGGCGCAGGGTATTGTGGAACGTCTGACAGAGTTGGGATTGCCCATTCGCTACGAGCGGGTGCGGGAGCTGGCGCAGGGTGTTGTCACCCGGCCCCACGTGGCGCAGGCAATGATTGAACAGGGGTATGTAGCCTCGCAGCGGGAAGCATATAAGCGCTACATTGGCTTCGGTGCGCCTGCTTATGTGGAGCGGGACTCGTTGCACCCGATTACGGCGATGCGTAACGTGCAGGCGGCGGGCGGTCTGGCCATTGTCGCTCATCCAGGGCTGGTGCAGAGCCAGGATGTCGTTATGGAGCTAGTGGAAGCCGGCGTTGATGGCCTGGAAGCGTATTACCCATTCCACACGGAGCAACAACGCGAGCACTATATCAGCCTGGCAGCGGAGCACGATCTGGTGGTCAGCGCCGGGAGCGATGCGCATGGCCCGGGGCGGGCCAAGGCAGAGGCGATAGGCGTCACTGTGCCCGATGCGCTGTGGCCGTCTCTGGAGGATGCGTTGAAAAAAGGAGCGGAACGGCGAAGCGAAGACGGTCCGCCCCTGGCTTCTCAAGCGGCAGGCGGTGGGCGATGAAGCTGTTCCTGTCCTCACCACTGCTATGGGCCTACGAGCCTGCCGAGGTCCTGGAGATTGCGGCCAATCTGGGTTACGAGGGTGTGGAACTGTGGGCTTACCATCTGCGTGAAAAGGGTGTGCGCGGCGCTGAGGTGGGCGAGCTGGCGCAGCAGGCGGCAGAACTGGAGCTAGGCCTCACCGTGCACACGTTGAGCTGGGACCTCAATTTCTGTTCGCCGCTCGATCCGATTCGCGAGGCCTCATTGGACCTTCTGCGTGAGAGCATCGACCTGGCTGCGGCGCTGGGCGCCGGGCTGGCGGTGATGCACCCAGGACGGCGGACGGTCCCTGGGGCTGCGTTCGACGATTATTGGCCGTTGTTGACACAGGGATTATGTGATCTGGCTCAGTATGCGAGCGAGCGCCGGGTGCGGCTGGCGGTGGAACATATGGAGCCGCTGGCCAATGAGTTTATGGTAGGTCCGGAGGATGCGCAGCGTCTGTTTGCCGAGGTGGACCATCCCAACCTGACGCTGGCCTTTGACCTGGCCCACGTGCCGTGGGGTGTTGACCCCGTGTCGTATTATCAGCAGATGCCACCGGTGGGACATTTACACCTGAGCGATGCGTCGCCAGATAGGCGGCATCTGGCGTTGGGAGAGGGAGCACATGACCTCGTACCTTTTCTGTCGCACCTGGCCGGGCATTACGAGGGAGCCGTCGTCGTCGAGGGCATTGAGCACCAGCGCACGAAAGCGCTTGCTGCCAGAAACAAGCAGGCCTGGGATCGACTGGCAGGAATGATTTCTTAGAGTTCCCAGCTTACTTTACTATTTTACCCTTTAGAAGGAGGTAGAAAAATGGATTCTCGTAAACGTTTTACAAGGTGGATGGTTCCGCTGTTGCTGCTTGCGCTGCTATTTTCACTGGTAGCGTGTGGCGGCGCTGCTGCGGAACCGACGACTGCTCCTCCAGCACAAGAGGAAGCGCCAGCAGAAGAAGCGCCGGCCGAAGAAGAAGCACCGGCAGAGGAAGAGCCTGAGGCTGAAGGACCCTCCGGCGTTATTCAGCTTTACACTTCTGAGTCTGAAGATCAGGTGAATGAGATGGTTAATGACTTTAACCAGATCTACCCGGATGTCCAGGTCAATATCTTCCGTTCAGGTACGGGCGAAGTGACGGCCAAGCTGCAGGCGGAGGAGGAAGCAGGTGACATCCAGGCTGATGTGTTGTGGTTTGCCGACATCGACTACTTCGCAGGGTTGGCCGAGCGTGACATGTTGCACTCGTACATGCCGGCCGGCGGCGAGCAGGTGTCGGCTGATTATCACTATGACAATAACCGCTATCACGAAGTCCGCCTGATTTTCAACGTTGTAGCCTATAACACGTCACTGGTGGATGAGGCGCCCACGGGCTGGATGGACCTGGTTGATCCGGCCTATGAGGGCAAGGTTGGTATGCCCAGCCCGCTCTACTCCGGCGCGGCGTTCGGCCAGGTCGGCACGTTCGCCAGCATGGATGAGTTCGGATGGGAATACTTTGAGCAGCTAGAAGCGAACGGCGCGGGTGTGGAACAGGGTAACGGCGCAGTGGCCAACAAGCTGGCCAGCGGCGAGTATGAAATTGCGCAGTTGGTAGACTTCTTTGCCCGCTCGCTGAAGCTTGAAGGCTCGCCCATCGACCACATCTGGCCCGAGGAAGGCGCAGTGCTGATTCCCACGCCTATTGCTATCATGAAAGATAGCCAGAATCTGGCGGCGGCAGAGGCGTTCCTGGACTATATGTACACGGAACAGGCGCAGAATCTGTTCGTGGAACAGAGCTACGTGCCGGTTGTCCCTGGCATTCCTTCTCCGGAAGGGGCGCCGGATATGGAAGATCTGATTGTGCTACCAATCAACGTCGAATATATCCGCGAGAACCGCGAGGAGATCCGGCAGAACTTCTCTAACCTGTTCGGTGACGGCAGTTAAGAGTCTTTGTTAGTGTAGGCAAGGCGCCCGGCCAGGCGCCTTGCCTCTTTCTGTATTGGGTGTACCTGGCCAGACAAGCCACCGTTAAGGAGCAGATGGTTTACTACATGTCAGTGCTTTAACGGCGCACGTTTGTGCATGGGTTAAGAAGGAGTGTTGTTTGTGGAGAAAACAGCTGGCAAGTTGAGCCTGGCCCGCTTTGACCTGGACCGAATCTGGCAAAACCTGACCTATATCCTGGGTGGGTTAATCGTTATTTTTACGCTGGGTGTGGTCGTCTATCCCTCACTCGTTCTGGTCTATAACAGCTTCCTGGCCAACGGTGAGCTTTCGCTTGCCAACTATGCTGGTTTGTTTGCTGAGGCCAGCACTTATCGCGTGCTGCGCAATAGCCTGGTTGTTTCTCTGGCGGGAACGGCGGGAGCGACGGGGTTGGGTGTGTTGCTGGCCTGGATTGTGGCACGAACAGACATCCCGTTCCGTTCGTTCTGGCGCTCGGTGCTGGTTGTTCCCTACCTCATCCCGCCCTTTATTGGCGCCATTGCCTGGGTCTATTTGCTGGGGCCGGTGGGCTTTATCAATAAGTTCTGGATCTGGTTGACCGGTGATCCGCTGCTGGTGATCTATGGCCCGCTGGGCATTATTCTGGTCATGATCCTATATAGCTACCCCATTGCTTATCTGGTGACGTTAGGCCCGTTCGAGAAGGCGAACCCTGCGTTGGAGGAGGCGGCGCGCATTTCGGGGGCAGGCACGTGGCGCACGCTGCGTGACGTGACGTTGCGCCTGATCGCCCCCAACATCTGGGCGGCGGCGTTGTTGATTTTCATGTCCCTGATGGCCAACTTCGGCATCCCGGCGGTGCTTGGCTTTCCCCGGCGCTACTTCGTACTGACAACCCGGATTTATGCCACGATTCTGAACTTCGATTTGAGTAACAATCTGCAAATCGCTGCTGCTCTATCGCTGGTTCTGGTGATTTTGGCCCTGATTGGCCTGCAGGTGCAGTACCGGGTGCTGGCGAAGGGCCGTTATACAGTGGTGGGTGGGCGCTCGAGCCACTCGCAGCGCGTGGAATTGCGGCACTGGCGCCCGCTGCTGATCGCGTTCCTGATCTTTATTGTGCTGACAACGGTCGTGTTACCGATCATGGCCATTCTGATCACGTCGTTGATGCGCGCCGTTGGCTTACCGCTGAATCTGTCCAATATGTCGCTGAGGCATTATGAGGAGCTTCTCTTTGCCGTACCCAAGATCAGGCGCGCTTTTGTGAACAGCCTCTTGTTGGCAGGGGGTAGCGCGACAATCATTGCCGTGCTGTCGGTGGTCGTTGGCTACTTGCTGGCGCGTCTGCGCATCCGGGGCGGCAGTATACTGGAGGCGATCCTCTTGATACCGTATGCCGTGCCGGGCACAGTGGTGGCGCTGGCCATGATTCTGGCCTTCCTGCGACCGTTGCCGCTGCTGAATATAAGCCTGTACAACACGATCTGGATCCTGCTCATTGCCTACATTGCCCGGTTTCTGACTTTTGGTATCCGGTCGACGACGGCGGCATTTGAGCAGATTCACGAATCGATGGAGGACGCGGCGCGGATTTCGGGCGCAAACTTGCTGATCGCGATCAAGGATATTACGCTGCCTTTGATTAAGTCCAGCGTCTTTGCCGGGTGGTTTCTGGCCTTTATGCCGGCGTTGACGGAGCTGACCCTTTCCATCTTGCTTTACTCGGTGAATAACGAAACGCTGGGTGTGGTGGTCTTTGGCCTCTATCAAGAGGGCAAGGTGGGCCTGACGGCGGCGCTGGCATTTCTGGTGACGATCCTGGTTCTGGCCTTGAACTGGTTCGGTCGCGATAAGTTGCAGCTTTAGAGGTAGAGGAATATGGGCGAATTACGACTTATAGATATCAACAAGGTCTACGATAGTGTTACCGCGGTCGACGAGATCAATCTGACGGTAAATGATGGTGAATTTTTAACGCTCCTGGGGCCATCGGGCTGTGGCAAGACGACGACCTTGCGCATGATTGCCGGTTTCACACGGCCTACCAACGGCCAGATTTACCTGGATGGCGAGTTGATAACATCGGTCAACCCCCGCGTTTTCGTGCCGCCAGAGCGCCGGGAGATGGGGATGGTGTTCCAGACGTATGCGGTGTGGCCGCACATGGACGTTTTCCAGAATGTGGCCTATCCGCTGAAATTTAAACGGCTGGGGCGGTCTGAGAGCAAGGAGCGGGTGGAAAAGGCGCTGGCTCTGGTTAAACTGGAAGGGTTTGCCAATCGTTATCCGCACCAGCTCTCGGGTGGCCAGCAGCAGCGCGTGGCGCTGGCCCGGGCCTTGGTTATGGAGCCGGAAGTGTTGCTGCTTGACGAACCGCTGAGCAACCTGGACGCCAAGCTACGCGAGCAGATGCGCGAGGAAATAAGGACTCTACAGCGGCGCCTTGGCGTGACGATTGTTTACGTTACACACGATCAGTTGGAAGCAATCACGATGTCAGACCGCATCGCGGTGATGAACAATGGGCGTATCCTGCAGCTTGATACGCCACGCGAAATTTATGAGACGCCAGTTGACCGCTTTGTGGCCGGCTTTGTGGGTACGGCGAACTTTGTGGAGGCGTTGGTGGTGGGCCAGGAAGGCGAGCAGGTGACGTTCCAGCCAGAGGGAGCCGACCAGACGTTTCGCTGTCACGTGGAACGTTTGCCTGAAGCAGAGCGGGTGACGTTGATTGTGCGGCCGGAGAATTTGCGTCTGTGCCCGCCACAGCATGCTGATCTGACCGGAATCGTGCGCCGCCGGACATATCGCGGCGACCGTCTCGATTACCTGATTGAGGTTGGCGACAACCAGCTTCAGGTAGAGGCGATGAACTCCGATCGCTACGAAGAAGGGAATGCGGTAGGGCTGGAGATGAGCAGCGTGGCTGTGCTGGCTCACGATAACTGAGTAGGAATAACTTTTAAAGATTAAGTTAAGGGCAGGATTGGAAATGAATTGGGTTCAGAGACTTCGCATACGGGAAACAGAAGGTAAACCGATCCGAGTAGGTGTCGTTGGTGCAGGGCAGATGGGCGTGGGTCTTATCAGCCAGATGGAAGGGATGCAGGGAATGCGCGCCGTTGCCGTGGCCGACGTTTCGACGGAACGGGCTTTGGCGGGTTTTGAGGGGGCGCGCATTGCGGCTGAGGAGGTGACCGGCGCTGAAGGGGTGGCGGAAGCGCGCAAGGCGCTGGCGTCAGGCAAACGGGTAGCCACGGGCAGCGCCGACCTCATTTACAACTTGCCGGAGATAGATGTTGTGGTTGAGGCTACTGGCATCCCGGCGGTTGGCGCGCAGGTGGCGTATGGCGCTATCATGGCCGGCAAGCACGTGGTCAACATGAATGTGGAGACGGACGCTACAGTTGGTTATCTCTTAAACCAGCTTGCACGTGAGGCTGGCGTAATTTATACGCTGGCGGCGGGGGACGAGCCAGGGGCCATCAAGGAGCTTTATGATTTCGCCATTGGCCTGGGGTTTGAAGTGGTGACTATTGGCAAGGGTAAGAACAATCCCCTGAATCGCTCGGCAACGCCCGATAGTTGCCGTGAGCGGGCCGAGCGCCAGAAGATGAACCCTAAGATGCTGGCCTCGTTTGAAGATGGTACGAAGACGATGGTGGAGTTGACCGCTATCGGCAACGGCACGGGGTTCCGACCGGAGGTACGTGGCGGCCGCGGTCTGGAAGCAAGCCCTGAGACGCTGCCTGAAGTTTTCATTCCGCGTGCGGCCGGCGGCTGTCTGGATGCGCCGGGTGCGGTGGATTATGCCGTGGGCAGCGTGGCGCCGGGAGTGTTCGTGATCATTACCACGGACCATCCTAAGATCGCGCGCGACATGCGTTACCTGAAGGTTTCGGGGCATGGCGACTACTGGTCGTTGTACCGTCCCTATCATCTGGCCAACCTGGAGACGCCCGTTTCCATTGCTCGGGCCGTACTCTATGGCGATACGACCCTGGCAACGGAACAACCGCCAGTGTGTGAGACGATTACCGTCGCCAAGCGTGACCTGCAGCCGGGCGAGCGCATTGATGGGCTGGGTGGCTTTACCGTTTACGGCCTGATCGAGCAGGCGGAGATAGCGCGGCGCGAAAATCTGGTGCCCCTGGGCCTGACGCCTGGGGCAACGGTGAAACGGGCGGTGGCTCAGGGTGAGGCTTTGACCTACGATGACCTGGAGCTTGACGAAGACCAGCTTATTGTGCGGTTGCGCCGGCAACAGGATGAGCAGATCAGCCAGGCCTGAGGCCCTTCCTCTGAAGTAGCCCACTCCCTGAGGTGTTCCAGTATCTGCAACTAATGCAGGGCGGTGACTGGGAAGAGTACTGTAATACCATCCGACGTAGCATTTACCTCGGCGGTCCTAGACGCCAGCATTGACCTCGACACATTAAGCAACGGTTAAATCATTGATCCTGGTTATCTTTACCCATTTTGAGTACCTCTTTGCTCCTGAGCCTCCCCTAAAAGTGTAACCTTCTCCGAATAACATCATAGAGAGGTGTGGTTTCCCGGAGTTAACTACATCATCGTACTACATGGGAGGTTACGAATGTACAACAAAATCAAGTTCTTAGCTGCACTGACCATTTTCCTGGCGTTGTTAGCAGCAGGTATGGCCACGGTGCGCGCAGATGATTCTTTCTCAGAACCGGCTACAGATTCACCTACGAATCCTATCAAGGGTGAGGTGGTCGAGAGCAGAATCATTACTAGTGATCCAGTTATTGGCCCCTCAGGCCTGACTGCTGTTGCGCAAGGTGAGGTCGTTGAGAGTACCATCCTCTCTGCCCCGGCTGTAGAAGCGCTGCAAGGTGGAACTGGAACACAAAGTCGCGGTTAACCTTCCACGATTACGGCCAATCCGAGGATGTGAGTGGGCGCTCAGAAAGTTCCGTAGACCAGACTGTGTACCAGCTTCGTGTTGTTGGCGAACTGCTCCGTAATGGGGGCCAGGTATGGACCCATCCAGTCACTAGCTGTTGCAACGTGGCGCAGACCAGCACGGGAGATAGCCCCTACTACCTCGGTTTTAACGCCTTCTGGGAATCAAAGGGTGAGCACTGGTTGAAAGAGACCTCCAGTTCTAGCGAGGTTCACGACTCGACGGTGGCATCCAAGCAGTTCTGAGATTCACTCTCCAAGGAAACCACATTTCAGTAAAAACTGCCTGACTATAAACCAGATTAGGAAGTATGGACAGGAAGATCACCAAATGAGAAAGTTTTTCCAGCGCCTGGTTCTGATGCTTGTATCGCTCCTTGGGCTGCTCGGTGTTGTCTCTTGCTTACCTACCAGTAGGAATGTGATGTCTGATAGGGCAACGCTGGACAATCCCCTGCCGAGACCCATCACCCGGCAGCCTGATGTGATAGAATATCCCCTCGCCCGGCCGCTCACGCCAGGCGAGATAGCTCATACGCCAGAGGATGTCCGCACCCATCTCGAACAGGGGCAAGAGCAAGCGGCCCGCGATATGCCACGATTGAGTGAGGCTGGCTTTCTGGGTCCGGTCTTCATTTCCAGAAACGCCATAGAATTCCACAAGGACTGGGTTCATTGGATGCAGGTTGCCCCGGAGGAGCGCCTGGCGGGTTATATGTTCATGGCCTCCAATCAAGAAGTGGAAAATCAGGCATCTGAAGCGTTGGTCACTCTGCTTGTTGATTACCAGCAAACCCAGTTCTATCTGGGTGGCAACCTGGCAGAGGCCCATCTGGTTCACTTACCTGTTGGCGAGTTCACCGTCTTTGAATTTGCTCTGCTGGAGCCGCTGTCTCCTGGTATCCACGATCTGGTCTTCATGGTTAATACTGATCCGTTCAATCGCTATGTAACTCAAGGCGTCGTGGAAAAGCAGCGGCGCGATGGCAATGTCAGCTTTTCCACAGCCGGGGGCTATCTACGAGACAAAGCGCTGGCATTGCGGCGAATGGTAGTCGTCGGCGACGCATCAACCCCATCTGCCATTCCAGTTCAAAGTATCCCGACATTTGAACCAGAACAAACGGATCTGCTAGGTGCAGCGTTGCACTTGTCACTGGTAGAGGATGAGGCTGCCCCGATTTTCGGAGAAGAACCGGCGCTGGTCGCGGGCGAGGATGATGAGTTGTATGCTTTCGTCTACTACGATGAACCCTTGCCTGAGACGAAGGCGGCTCTCTTTGCTTTTCTGGATGGGATGCAGGTACCACTCAATGGGCAACCGGCTATTCTGTGGGAGGTGGAAGTGGGCCAACGTTATCGTATTCCTCTCCAGGTGGCGTTGCCGCCTGACAGCAACGATGGCGCGATCCACTCCTTGAATATCGGTCTGGTGTTTGGAGCCTTTGAAGATTGGCGGACACATGAGCCTCAGGAGCCGTGGATGTACATCTATAGCTTCGTTTCCATGGAGAGCACAGTTCCAGTGGTGCCGGAGCGAACGTTAGTCAATTATATTTGGTCGCGACCGGATAACCAGTAAAGTCAACCGGGCTTTCCTGTGAAGCGAATCACCGATGAAGCACTGGCAGAAGATGCACGGGCTGGTGATCGGGAAGCGTTGATCGCGCTCTATCGCCGCTACCGAGACGCCATCTACCAGTTCGTCTATTACCGCGTCCGCAACCAGCTACAGGCGGAGGATCTCACATCTGAGATTTTTGTTCGCATGTTGGAAGGGATAGACAGGTATGAGGCACAAATAGGCGCATTTAAGGGCTGGCTTTACGGGATCGCTCGCAATGTGATTGCTGATTTCTGGCGACGCTCCTACCGGATGGAGCAGGTGCCGTTCGAAGAATCTTATGCTCTAAGCCAGAGCAATCGACCTCACTCGGCACGAGATCTGAGCCAGTGGCGTCAAGCGTTACTGGCTGCTCTGCCTAC
Organism: uncultured Ardenticatenaceae bacterium; assembly: GCA_964602995.1. Lineage (GTDB taxonomy): Bacteria > Chloroflexota > Anaerolineae > Promineifilales > Promineifilaceae > JAAYYY01. The sequence continues at coordinate 10,183 of CAZRTM010000046.1, read as the reverse complement.
TAACTATCGTCGCGTCTTGGAGTTGCGCATCCTGCGGGGTTACTCCGTTGCTGAAACAGCACAGGAAATGGGTATCAGCGAGAATTACGTAAAGGTACTGCAGTATCGTGCCCTCAAGAAGGCTGCCAAGTTGGTGGAGGTACCGTAGTGAACAACGATGAGATTGAACATCTGGACCGCTATTTAAATAGGCTAAATGACAATCAGGCGCCGTCCGTTGAGGGTGACGAGATGGCCCACTTGCTGGAGGTCGCCCAACAGCTCAAAGGGGTCGAGCGGCAGGAGACGATGGCGCCAGATCCTGAATTCTCGCAAGCACTGGAGCGCCGGCTGGTGGCCCTTCAGGCTGAGCGAGCAGGGCAGCGCGCTGATGGGCACAGGCCAGGAAGATGGCGGAACTGGCCGCTCCTATCGGGCGGGCAGAGAGCAGCAAACTGGCGATTGCCGCAACCTACAACCATCGGCCTGACAGCGCTCCTGGTCCTAACTCTGGTTCTGGCTATTCCTCTTCTCGTTTCTACGTTCTCTGACCGTCGCCTGCCAGCCCTCAGTTCCGTCGCCCAGGCTTATGCTGGCATTGAGGGAGTTCCGCTGCCTGGAACCGTATCCAGCGATGCTACCTTCCACCTGCAGGCTGATTGGCCGGCGGCGCCGGTCCGGTTGACTGTCTATCGGCAGGTAGCCGTTCCGGTGACGCCTGCCGAGGCCGAGGCGTTTGCTGGCCGCTTTGGCCTGGCCGGTCCGCCCCACCGCAGCGGCGAGCATTTTGTCTTTGAAGATCAGGAGAGGCGCCTGACTATAAATGCCCTGGCCCCAGGCTACTACCTCTTCGAAAAGACGGTGTCAGCGACAACCGGTGAACGGGCAGATCAGGCGGTTGAACCGTCTGAGGCGTTGGCGCTTGCTGAACAGTTCCTGCTCCAACACGGCTTGCTTCACTTCGACTATACGGTCGAACCTTCTGATGACGGTGGGCCAGATGTTCATCAGATTCGTTTTGTGCGGACGATGGCTGGCTGGTCGGTTGAGAATATCGGCATCATGGTAACGCTCGATGCCCATACAGGGCAGATCATCCGCGTCGTTAGCCGAATGGCTCCGCTGGAAGAAGTGGGTGACTATCCGATTCAGAGTCCACAAGAGGCTTTTCAGGCGCTTCAGGACAATCAGCGAGTGCTACTCGAACTTGAGGGTAGAGAAGGACCTGGGATTGTCGTCGCCAGCCAAACATTGGCGTTCCCTGAACGTGAAAGCCAGATTCCTTATCAGCCCGGCGATCCAGTTGTGCTGGAAGGCCGTTTGGATGTGATTACCAGCTTCGATCCTTATCGTTACTTATTACGGGCTGGTCCTCCGGAGGACCGGTGGGCGCTGATATATCAACTGGTAGGACCGGAAACGGCTGGTATGGCGGAGTACGATGAGGTTCTGCTGCAGGTGTATGGGACAATTGTCACCGGAGAGAGCGGCCGTCACTCTGTCCTCATCCAAAGCTATGATCGAGTGAGTCCTGGCGAGCAGATAGTGGCTCTCCAGGGCGCGGCCCACCTGGTTCCCACTGTGTCAGGCGGAGAGCAGCTTGTTCTTGAGATGGATAACGGGACCATCTATACCTTGTTTCCGATGGGACGCGACCCAAACGAGGTGGCATTCTGGCAGGAGCAGGGTTTGAACGAGCGGCGGAGTAGAATATATGTCAAAGGCGTCTTGAGGGAAGAGCGCTCCCCAGAAGGGCATTTGGTGATAGAAGTGGGAGACATCATTATTGGTAGTGAAACTGGAATCGAGGCAAGCCTGGCGATGGAAAACCAGGACAATCACCTGCTCGCCGGCGAAGCGATCATTGAGCGGATTCAGCTCTTATACCACGCTATTCCTGTTTCACCTGGCGGAGCGATCGTTAACCAGGCACCTGAATTGGCATTCGTTCAGCCAATCTACACCTTTACTGGCCACATGGCGGATGGGCAAACAGACTTTCGAGCCTATATTCAGGCCATTCCGTGAAGGTGAACTTATCAGAGTTGGTTTCCGTTGCCGGTCAATATGCTCTTTGATGGACCGGGTGAGTTTGTGGACGCCATTAGTTCAAGGGTTAGGAGAGGAGTGCGCATCTAGAAAAAGGCAGGCGATTTACAGCCACCATCCCCCTGTTCTATAATGAATCCGGACAGCCGGGCGTTGGGTGGAGGATGCCTGGGACCGGCCGCCAGTAACTTTATCCCTCGTTTGTGTGGCAGGGGGCTTGTTGGTAGGGGCTTCTTTGCCACGAGCAGCTAGTGTGAGGAGTGCTAACGATGACAGTCCCGCCTAATCATATCCAACGAGTTAAGGAGCTTTATAAAGAGGAAGTGATGGCCCGGCCTAATGTTGTGGGGGTGGGCATCGGGTTTCGGCAGACGGATGGGGAGATTACCGACGAGATTGTGGTGGTGACGCTGGTGCGGCGGAAGGTGGCCGAGGAAGGGCTGGCTCGCGACCAGTTGGTGCCGGCCGAGCTGAACGGGGTGCGCACGGATGTGGTGGAGGTGGGCGAGCTACGCGCGTTGCAAGCGCCAACTGACCGCTGGCGACCGGCGCCGGGTGGTGTGAGCATTGGCCATTTTCGCATTTCGGCAGGTACGTTGGGCGTGGTGGTGCGTGACCGGGTCAGTGGTGAGCGGCTGATTTTGTCGAACAATCACGTGCTGGCCAATAGCAATGATGCCACGGCCGGGGACCCGATTTTGCAACCGGGCGGCGCGGATGGTGGTAGTGTGCCGGGGGATGTGATTGCCAATCTGGCACGTTTTGTGCCGATTGAGTTTACGGTGGCGCCGCCAAGCTGTGGCATCGCCACGACGGTGGCGGATGTGCTGAGCAAGGTGGCGGAGGCGATTGGGTCGCAGCACCGGGTGCGGGCGATTCAGGTGAACCAGCAGGCCAATAATCTGGTGGATGCGGCCGTGGCGCGACCGCTGCAGGATGACCTGGTGCTGGACGAGATTTTGCAGATCGGCGAGGTGTCGGGCACAGTACCGGCGACGTTGGGCATGGCGGTGCGCAAATCAGGGCGGACGACGGGGTATACTGAGGGCACAATCACGGTGCTGGATGCGACGGTAAACGTTAACTATGGTCTGGGCCGTATTGCGCGCTTTGAGAACCAGATAGTGAGTACGCCGATGTCAGAGGGGGGCGATTCGGGATCGCTGGTTGTGGCGGCCAATTCGCAGCAGGCGGTGGGTCTGTTGTATGCCGGCTCGACACAGTCGACGATTTTTAACCCCATTGGCATGGTGCTCGACAGTTTGCAGGTGACGCTATGAGTGGGAACAGTGGCACAGGTTCAGAGCAGGAACGGATGGAGCGGGTGCGAGCGGTGAAGGAGGCTCATGAGGAGAAGCTGATGAGCTGCGCCAATGTGGTTGGCGTGGGTGTGGGGTTGATGGAGCGCGGCGGCCAGCATACGGATGATGTAGGCATTGTTGTGATGGTCTCGCGCAAGGTGCCGCGCAGCCAGTTGGCGGCAGAGGATGTGATTCCGCGGGAGCTGGATGGGGTGCCGGTGGATGTGAAGGAGGTGGGGGAGGTTCGGGTGCAGTAGGCGGGATTCGGTGGACGGTAATCGGTGGGCAGTATTCAGTGGACAGTATTCAGTATTCAGGGAGTGGTGGTTCGGTGGTGGTGCTTTAGCTGATGGCTGACCGCTGAGGGCTGATGGCTGACCGCTGACCGCTGATAGCTGATAGTTGTCCGCCCTTTCAGGCTCGGTCGCCTGTTAGTAGGCGGTAGACCAGGGCGGCGATGATGCCGCCTATGGTGTACCAGGCTACGGTCATGGCTTTGGTTTGGGGAGTTCGCTCGGTTGGCTCTGTGCCGAGGCCGAGTGGGCCGGGGAGGGTGATGGCGCCGATGCCAGCGAGGAGGCCGAGGGCAATGCCTGTGGGCCAGGCGGCGCGGCGTCCGGCAGCGGCGACGAGGGCGTAGTAGCCAGCGTTAGCAACGATGTCGGCGCCCAGGGTCAGGCGGTGCATTTCATCGCCGGTGGGCGGCTGTTTGCCTGCCGCGAAGAAGCCTTTCTCCAGCGCGCGCATGCCGAGAATGTCGGCGCGTGGGGCCTGGGGGATGTTGCGGCGGGCGGTCTCATGGATAAGGGTCAGGACGGAAGAGCCGGCAAAACCGGCGACGAGAGCAGCGGGTAAACTCATTGGGTTGTTCCTCCACAGATGTTTTCAATAGGCGTTTTATGCTTCTTTATTGTTCCTGTTTCTGGGGGGTGGTGGAATGGGGGATTTCCCTACTGTGGGGTGTTCGGTAATCAGTAATCGGTAGGCAGTATTCAGTTTTCAGGTGGTTGGGTGGCGCATTAGCTGAGGGTTGACGGCTGACCGCTGGCGGCTGACGGCTAGATGAAGGAGAGGATGGCGGTGGAGTGGGCGGGGAGGGTGATGGTGCGGTTCTGGAGGGTGATGGTGGGATCGGAGGCGAGGAGGAGGGTGTGGGGGCGTTTGGGGAGGGGGAGCTGCTGAGGGTGATTGGCGAGGTTGCAGGCGGTGGCCAGTGGGGGGCGGTGGAGGATGAGCCAGCGGGCTTCTTCGTCAAAGTCGACGGTGACGGATTCCAGGCGGTGGTTGCGTAGGGCGGGGTGGTTGTGGCGGAGGTGGATGAGGCGACGGTGCCAGTCGAGGAGGTCCGCGTGTGGCTCGTTTTCCCGCTCTTGCCAGTTGAGTTTGGAGCGCTGGAATGTTTCAGGAGCCTGGGGGTCGGGAATGTCGTCTGGATTCCAGCCGAAGGCGGTAAATTCCGCGCGGCGGCCTTCGCTGACGGCGCGTGCCAGCTCGGGGTCCTGGTGATCGGTGAAATATTGAAAAGGGCTGGAAGCGGCCCATTCTTCCCCCTGGAAAAGCATGGGCACGAAGGGGGAGGTGAAAATGAGGGCCGCGGCGATTTTGAGCAGGCCGTCGTTCACGAGGTGGGCCAGGCGTTGGCCCTGGATGCGGTTGGCAACCTGGTCGTGGTTCTGAGCGTAGGCCAGGAAGTGGTCGCCAGAGAGGAGGGTGATACCTTCGCCGCCGGGGCGCACACTCGGGAGCCGGCCGTGTCGGCGCTGACGATAAGCGGAATAATCGCCAGCGTAGACGTAGGCCTGGCGCAGGGCACGGGCTAACTGGGCCAGGGAGCCGAAGTCGCTGTAGTAGCCGTCCTGTTCGCCGGTTAGCACCGTGTGCAGGGCGTGGTGGAAGTCGTCACACCACTGGGCGTTTAGCCCGTAACCACCAGCGTGGATGGGGCGCACAATGCGGGGATCATTGAGGTCACTTTCGGCGATGAGCAACAGACGGCGGCCCAGCGCGGCCTGCAGCCCCTGTACTTCCTGGGCCAGCTCTTCTAAAAAGTGCAGGGCGGAGTGGTCGTAAATGGCCTGGATGGCGTCGAGGCGCAGGCCGTCGAAGTGGTAATCGCGCAGCCACATGAGGGCGTTGTCCAGGAAGAAGCGGCGCACCTCGTCGCTGCCGGGGCCGTCGAAGTTGACGGCATCGCCCCAGGGGGTGTGGTAATGGTCGTTGAAATAGGGGCCGAATTGGGAGAGATAGTTGCCATCGGGGCCTAGATGGTTGTAGACAACGTCGAGCAGGACGGCGAGGCCGCGTTGGTGGGCGGCGTTGATTAGCTCTTTCAGCCCCAGTGGGCCGCCGTAAGCATCTTTGGGTGCGTAGAGCGCCACACCGTCGTAGCCCCAACCGTATTGGCCGGGGAAGTCGGCGACGGGCATCAGCTCGATGTGTGTGATGCCCAGCTCGCGTAGGTCGTCGAGGCGCTCGATGGCGGCGCGGAAGGTGCCTTCGGGGGTGAAGGTACCAATGTGCAGCTCGTAGACAACGGCAGAGGAAAGCGGCGGCGCATTCCAGTCGACATCGCTCCAGGTGAAGGCGTCATGGTCCACCAGGCGAGAAGGACCGTGCACGCCGTGGGGCTGCCAGGGCGAGCGCGGGTCGGGCAGAGGTTGGCCGCCGTCGAGGATGAAGGCATAGTCCTGGCCGGCGCTGGCTTCGGGCACGTCGCGCTGCCACCAGCCGCGACCGGCGGCGGTCATTGGCAGGCGGCGGCCGTCTAGTTGAAGTTCGACGGAGTGGATGGGCGCTTCAGTGGTGCCTGGCGCCCAGACGCGGAAGAGGGTCATGGGGCGGCTCAGTGCGCGGTGAGCAAGGCCACGGGGAATGGATCGAGCAGGGCGCCGAGGGTGACGTCGCCGCCTTCGATAATCTCGTCGGTGAAGGCGTTGTTCCAGGTGCCCTCGGGCAGGGAGACGGTGGCTTCCCACCAGTTTTCTTCGCGGCTGAGCGTGAAGCGAGGCACGACGACGATGAGGCCCAGGTCTGTGCCATCTCCACCGTTATCACCATTGACGGTGGTTCGGCCGAAGGCCAGAGCGGCCTGGCTGCCATTGATTGGCAACGGATGGTACTGGGCTTCTGGCGAGAACAGGGCGGGGCGGGCCGCGCGCAGGTGCAGTGTCTGGCGGATGACCCAGAGCTTGGGCAGCCCTTCGTCCAGTCCGGCCATAATTTCTTCAATGGCGGGTGACGCCTCGAGCGCAGAAAGCAGGCGGCGGCGCTGGTCGAAATCGACCGGACGACGGTTGTCAGGGTCAACCAGGCTGAGGTCCCATAGCTCGGCGCCCTGGTAGATGTCAGGGACGCCGGGCGCAGTGAGCTTGAGCAGGGTCTGGGCCAGGCTGTTGACGCGGCCTGAGGGCATGATGGCGGCGACGAATGCTTCGACGTCACCCATAATCATCTCGTCGGCCATGACACCGTGAACGAAGGTGAAGAGGGCCGATTCATAGGCTTCGGCGGGGTCGTTCCAGGTGGAGTGGCGTTTGCTCTCGCGCACGGCCTTCTGCATATATTGCATCATGCGCTCTTCGGAAATGGGCCAGGCGCCCACCAGGGTCTGGTAGAAGAGGTACTGGTCGTTGGCATCGGGTTGGGCTGCCAGGCCCTCGTGGGTCACGTATTGTTGCGCCTGCTCGGACCAGCGGCGGACGGCGGCGATCCACTGCTCAGGGATTTCGGAGAGGACGTTGAGGCGCGCCCGCACATCTTCGCTGCGCTTGGTGTCGTGGGTGCTGGTGGCCAGCAGGGATTCAGGCCAGAAGCGCTGGCGGTGTATGGCGCGGTCATGGAAGTCGCGAGCTGAGAGGCCGAAGCGGCCGGGATTGCCGCCAACTTCGTTGAGGGAGAGCAGGCGGTTGTAGCAGTAGAAGGTGGTGTCCTCGACGCCCTTAGCCATGACGGGGCCGGTGAACTGTTGGAAGCGGGCGACAAAATCGGCTTCCACTTCGCCTTCCACGCCCAGAAGCAGCAGGTCGCGCAGGAGGTCGAACAGCTCGGGATCGACGCGAGAGGAGCCGTTGGGGTTGTCTGCGGCGCACTTTTCCAGCGCCTGCTGCAACGCTTCGTCCACGTGCAGGCCGTCTTGCAGGCTGACTGCCTTTTCGTCAGGGCGGGCGTAGGTGCGGTAGACGGGCATACAGGCCGCGACTTCAATCAGCGCTTCGCGCAGCTCGGGGCGGGTATAGTCGCGGTAGCGCCGGCGGCCCTGGGTGACGCGTTGGAACAGTTCGGTGAGGTTTTCCAGGTCGCTGGCCAGAATGGTTTCTATGACCAGCCGCTTCTTCTGGTACATGGCCTCGTCGTAATCGCCGCTGTAGCTGGTGAACTCGTTGTAGAAGTTGGTGAGAGGCTCTTCGCCGCGCGGATCGACGAAGAGAGCGTTAACCTGATTGAGGAAGTCGTAGCCTGTGGTGCCGTCGACCGGCCAGCTTTCGGGCAGGTCCTCTTCGGCTTCCAGAATTTTCTCGACCAGGATCCAGGTTGGGGGTCGCACTTCAAGCAGGCGCTCAAAATAACCTTGCGGGTCGCGCATGCCGTCGGGGTGGTCGATGCGCAGGCCGTCGACCAGCCCTTCATTCAGCCACTGCAGGAGCAGGCGGTGCGTGTCCTGGAAGACGCGCTCGTTTTCCATGCGCAGGCCAATGAGCGCGTTGATGTCAAAGAAACGACGGTAGCTCAGCTCCTGCCCGGCGACGCGCCAGTAGGCCAGGCGGTAATTCTGTTGGGCCAGAAAGTCGTCCAGGGCGTCGGGGTCGGCGTTGATATCGTCCACGACGGCGTTCAGGGCGGCGGCGCTCTCCGGCTCTTCGCTCATCACCTGCTGCAGCAGGGAAGCGAGGATAGCCTGGTCGCGATGGCGGCGGTAGCTGCTTTCGCCGTTGCTGCTATTGGAGCCAGGCTCGGCGACGACGCGTGGGATGCTGGCAAAGCTGTCTGCCAGGTAGTCGAGCCGCTGAGAATCTACGCGGGCGGCGGCGCGGTTGAGCACGGTGGCCAGCGAGGTAGGATCGACGGGGAAGAGGTTGTCCTGGTAGGTGATGACGGAGCGGGAGCCGTCGAAGAGCAGCTTGATTTCACCGGCTTCCAGAATGCGGCCGTAGTGGTCGCCGAGGATGGGCAGCAGAATGCGGTTGTCGCGCGCATGAGCGCCACTCTCCTCGGCGGGGATCCATTCGACATCGAAGTAGGGGGCATAAAGGCTGGCGCGGCCGTTTTCAAGCACATCCCACCACCAGGGATTCTGAGGGCCGATGGCCATATGGTTGGGTACGATGTCCAGCAGGATAGCCATGTGGTGCTCTTGCAGCGTCTGCGCCAGGCGGCGAAAGGCAGCTTCACCGCCCAGCTCCTCACTGACCTGGTGGGGGTTGACGACGTCATAGCCGTGGGCGCTGCCGCTTGTGGCCTGCAGGATGGGCGAGAGGTAGACGTGGCTGATGCCCAGGTCTGTGAGGTAATCAGCCAGGGAAGCAGCATCATCAAGGGTGAAGTCACCGTTGAGCTGCAAACGGTAGGTAGCGCGGGGGTTAATCGACATGAGTCAGTACCATCAGAGAGTGCTCGGGAAGTGTGAGTTCCTGTCCGCTCTCATATATTTGTTCGTTCTGTTCTTGAGGCGGGCGGGCAGTGTGCAGGAGTTCGCGCCAGCGGCCTTCGCCGGGAATGGTGAAGGGCAACGGTTCGTGATGGGCGTTGAACATGAGGTAGAAGATATCGTCGACGACCGGCTGGCCCTGCGCGCTCAGACCGGGAATGGCCTGCCCGTTGAGGAAGATGCCCAGGGATTTGGCGTATTCAGTCTCCCAATGTTCTGATTCCATCTCCTTGCCATCCGGTGTGAACCAGGCGATGGCCGGGTCTTCGCCGGGGCGTGTGGGCCGGTCGCCAAACCAGCGGCGCTGGCGAAAAACGGGATGCTCGCGGCGCAGGTGAATGAGGCGGCGCGTGAATTGGAGCAGGTCGCCGTTGGCGTTTTCCCAATCGAGCCAGGAAAGCTCATTGTCCTGGCAGTAGGCGTTGTTGTTGCCGTGCTGCGTGCGGCCGAGTTCGTCGCCGGCGAGCAGCATGGGCACGCCCTGGGAGAGGAACAGGGTGGCCAGGAAGTTGCGCTGGCGGCGGGCGCGTAGCTCCTCCACGTGCTCGTCCTCTGTTGGCCCTTCCTGGCCGCTGTTCCAGGAACGATTGTGCTCTTCGCCGTCGGCGTTGCCTTCTCCGTTGGCCTCGTTGTGTTTCTCGTTATAGCTGACGAGGTCGCGCAGGGTGAAGCCATCGTGGGCGGTGACGAAGTTAATGCTGGCCGTCGGTTGCCGGCCGCTGGCGCCATAAAGGTCGCTGCTGCCGGTGATGCGCTGGGCGAACTCGCCCAATGTGCTATCTTCGCCGCGCCAATAGTCGCGGATGGTGTCGCGATATTTGCCGTTCCATTCGGCCCAGCCGGGTGGGAATTTGCCCACCATATAGCCGCCTTCGCCCACGTCCCACGGTTCGGCAATGAGCTTGACCTGATTGATGACGGGGTCCTGGTGCATGACGTCGAAGAAGGAGCCGAGGCGGTCCACTTCGTGCAGCTCGCGGGCCAGGGCCGAGGCCAGGTCGAAACGGAAGCCATCAACATGCATTTCCAACACCCAGTAGCGCAGGCTATCCATGAGGAGCTGCAGGACGTGGGGCTGAACCATGTTGAGGGTGTTGCCGGTGCCGGTGTAGTCCATGTAGTAGCGCGGGTCATCGCCCACCAGGCGGTAGTAGGAGGCGTTGTCGATGCCGCGGAAGCTGAGGGTGGGGCCTAGGTGGTTTCCTTCCAC
>CAZRTM010000045.1:0-30950 GCA_964602995.1 uncultured Ardenticatenaceae bacterium | reverse complement strand
CCGATGTGCGCTTGCCATCACCGTCATTTCTGTTAGCCTTCGCTCAAAGGTTGGCAACATGCGTGTGCCCAGAGGGGCAAAAGAAGGACGATTTTATGCGTACACTCATTCGAGGCGCGAAGTTAATTCGACCCGGGGCGGTTGTGGAGGATGGCGATGTGCTCGTCGAACAGGAGCATATTGCAGGCGTTGGCTCTGAGTTGGGCCAGAATAGGGAGCTCCTGGCGCAGGTGGAGCATGTTGTGGAGGCTGGTGGGCGCTGGCTCGCCCCAGGATATATTGATCTGCACATCCACGGCGCGGTTGGTTACGATACAATGGATGCTTCCGCCGAGGCGTTGCATACCGTCGCCCATTTTCTGGCAAGCCGTGGAATCACTAGCTTTTTGCCCACCACGATGAGCGCGCCGCTGGAAGCAATAGAAAATGTGTTGCAACAGGCCACTGTTGACCCGCGGCCCGATAGCGCACAGCATCTGGGCCTGCACCTGGAAGGCCCCTACCTTTCGCCACAGCGGGCCGGTGCGCAACCCACCGAATATTTCCGCCATCCTGATCCCGCGCATTACCTGCCCTGGTTTAAGAGCAACCTGGTGCGTCTAGTGACCGTTGCTCCAGAATTACCTGGAGCGCAGGAAATGATTGCTGCCGGACGTTCCCATGGTGTGGCCTTTGCCGTGGGCCACAGCGAAGCCAGTTACGATCAGACAGTAGCTGCTATTGACGCCGGTGCAACTCAGGCTACACACATCTTTAACGCGATGCCATCTCTGCACCATCGTTCTCCTGGCATATTGGGCGCGGCGCTTCTTGACGACCGCATCTACGCCCAGGTGGTCGCCGATGGCATCCATTTACATCCGCGCATTGTGGACCTCGTCGTACGCCTGAAAGGAGCGGAGCGCACGTTGCTTATTACGGACGCCATGCAGGCTACGGGGCTGCCGGATGGTGAATATCGGTTAGGCACGCAGCCGGTGGTGGTAAGGGACGGTGTGGCTCGCACCCCACAGGGCGAGTTGGCTTCTAGCACGCTGACGCTGGATCAGGCTGTGCGCAATGTCGCGCGCTTTACCACCGCCTCACTGCCACAGGCAGTGCAAATGGCCAGCGAAACGCCTGCCCGGGCACTTAATATTTTCCCAAGAAAGGGCGCTGTGCTTCCCAATTCCGACGCTGACCTCCTTCTTCTAGATGGCGAATACAACGTCGTCTGGGTTATGGTCCGTGGTCGCGTTGTGCTCAATTACCTCTCGTAACGTTTCCCTTTTCTTATCTCGATTACAAATAGGGGCTGCCGGCTATCTGCTTCGTTCCTGTCGTATGAGTTAGGGCAATAAATGCGTTTGCCTGAGTTTTTTTGTGTCTTTTGATGTTCGTTTGTGTTCATTTGGTTGGCAACCGAACATTATATGTTAAACTTATTATGAGAATTTTTACCTCTTAGTCCTGTCAGCGATTTGCTTTTTTGAAAGTTATAAAGGCGGCAGATGCCATGTACAAAGAGGAACGCCAGCGACAGATTCGCGAGCTTTTACAGAAAGAAGGGCGCGTTAACGTAGCGGATCTGGCCACGCGTTTTAACGTCTCCAGGATGACGATCCGGCGTGATCTGGATGAACTGGCCGAGAACCTGGCCATTGAACGTACCTATGGAGGCGCTATTGCCCCTTATCAGCCGCAGCAATTCCTCGAGCCACCATTCCCCGACCGGATCAACGTTAATTACGAAGAGAAACGAGCGATTGCCAGAGAAGCCAAGAAACTGATTCAGCCCGGCGACTACTTCTTCTTATCCGCGGGCACGACTGCATATCAACTGGCGCGAGAATTGACGCGCATCAAGAACATAACTGTTGTGGTCAATTCGGTGCTGATCGCGAATTTCTTCGTTCCCTATAAGGATATTGAAGTACTCGTGCTGGGTGGCTATTTACGTCACAGCGAGCTGTCACTGCATGGCTACCTGGTTCATGAAGCGCTGCGCGGCCTCAATGTCGATAAGGCATTTATTGGTATCCGGGGCATTGATCCTGAATACGGTTTTACGAACGACGCGCCGCGCGAGATTTCGACTGACCGCGCTGTCCTGGCTGTTAGTAAGAGAGTTATTGTTCTCGCCGATCACACCAAATTTGGCCACGTTGCCACCAGTGTGGTTGCTCCCGTCGACGCAGCGCAAACCATTATTACATCTACTCTGGTCCCTTCCGAGATCGTCGACGCTATCCGCGAGAAAGGAGTTGAGGTTATTCAGGCGTCGTTTGAGCCGGGCCATACCGGCCTGGCTACATAGCGTAGCCATCTATTTTTCCGCACGTTGAGGTTGTGTCTGTACTTGATTATGCCTGTGTCCGCCGGGGGTGGAGCGCAGGTAGTCACTCCCCTGTCCCCGGCGGCGATGAGGCAGAAAAGGAGTCTTTCATCGCAAGCTACTAAAAGATACCAAACTGTTGTTACACAATTACGTAAACTATCTGACAGCCAATTAAAAGGGAGAGATTACCATGGCAATCCCCATTGGAACTGCTTTACTCCTGGGATTCATCGCCGGCTTTGCTTACTTTTCGCGGCGCTTTTTGGGGGAACTTTACCTGGAGCGTCCGATCGTCCTGGCCCCGTTGGCGGGCCTGATCATGGGTGATTTTCAAGCCGGGTTGATCATCGGGGGTACACTTGAATTAGTCTTTATGGGTGTAACCGCCATCGGCGGTGGCGTCCAACCGAACATGCCTCTGGCGGCTGTTTTGGGAACTGCGTTCAGTGTTTCTGCCGGCCTGAGCGTTGACGAGGCCGTCTTGTTAGCGGTTCCGGCTTCGTTGCTAGGCTCGTTCTTCGAATTGCTGGCCAAGACCGTCAGCACATTCTTTGTCACTGGCGCGGAGCGCTTTGCCGATCAGAACAACACTGCTGGCATTTCGCTCATGGTCCATCTGGGCAATGTGGCCCACTTCCTGGCCATCGGTCTGCCCGCGTTCCTGGCGCTCGCCCTTGGTTCGGATCTGGTGCAGCAATTCGTCAATTCGATTCCGCCCTTCATCAATGAGGGCATTGGCGCAGCCGGCTCCGTGCTGCCTGCGCTCGGTTTTGCCCTGTTGTTAAGCACCATCGCCTCCACTGAGATGCTGCCCTACTTCTTCATCGGCTTCCTCATCGCCGCATACACGGAGTTTGGCGTGCTCGGTGTTGGCGTCCTGGGCATCCTGATTGCTGCCATCTATGTGACACAGCAAGGTGGTGTAACCCTTCTCAGCGAGGGTGATGAGGATGTCGCCGGTGTGGCCGGCGTTGCGGGCTTTGACGGCGGTGCCGGCGTGGCGTCTGTGCAGTTGCCGGACGACGATGGCGTGCCTGCCACTGTTCCCGGCAAGGCGTCAGCAGGGGCAGCCGTAGCCACGGCTCCTGCGGGCGTGACAACGGGCGTGACAAGCGCCAGCGACCTGATTACCGAGAGCGACCGCCGCACCATCTTCTGGCGCTCATTTGCTCTGCAGTCAGCGTTTAGCTTCGACCGTATGCAGGCGCTGGGCTTTACCTGGACGCTTATTCCCTTCCTGAAGAAGATTTATGGTGACACGGCAGAATTGGGTCGTGCCCTACGCCGCCATATGGCCTTCTTCAACACCCATCCCTGGGTACCCGGCCCTGTCCTGGCGCTGGTGGCCGACCTAGAAGCGCAGCGCTCGTTGCGCGGAGATGAGATTGAAGAACAATCGATTCAGGGTATCAAGGCCAGCCTTATGGGTCCGCTGGCTGGTGCTGCTGACCCGCTGTTCCACGGCACGCTCCGTCCTCTGGTCGGCGGTATTGCCGCCTCGCTGGCTCTGTCCGGTAACGGCATTGCGCCCCTAATGTTCTTCGTAATCATGAATGTCATCCACGTCGTCGTGCGTTGGTGGACGACGATGGAAAGCTTCCGTATCGGCAGCACGTTCTTCGAACGGCTGGATGCGACCAGCCTGGATCGTCTGATGACCGGTAGTGCTATCGCAGGCCTGATGGCAACCGGCGGCCTCGTGGGCACCTGGCTGAACATCACCACACCGTTGACGTACACCTCTGCTGAGGGGGCTGTCGTCTCCGTGCAGGCGATGTTAGACGGCATTATGCCCGGCCTGCTGCCCCTGGCTGTGACGCTCCTGCTCTACTGGGCCATCCGCAAGGGTGTATCCGTCACCACGCTCATGATCGGCATGGTTGTTGTAGCAATCATCCTTGGTGGTCTGGGCATTATCGCCTGAGCGCCCCAACTTTTGCCCACCGCCCGGTGGAAGCGGAGGCTGCTGTTAGCGGTACGGTTGCTTTCACCGGGCGCCAATTCTCGCATCTAGAGGAAAGGAAAGACAATGAAAATAGTTTTGGTGCGCGTAGATGGACGGCTGATTCATGGACAGGTCACCACCGGTTTCGCTCGGCGCACAGGCGCAAACCTGATTCTGGTGGCCAACGACGAGGTGGCCCAGGACAAGGGCCAACAGAGTATTATGAAACTGGCAGCACCTTCTGGCGTCAAAATCGAAATCTTGTCGCTGCAGGAGGCGCTGCAGGGGCTGGCCCAACGGCGCTGGCCCAACGCTAAAATTCTGATGTTATTGCGCAGCCCGGTGGATCTACTGCGGCTCGTGGAGATGGGTCTGACAGTGCAGAAAGTGAATGTGGGCGGCGTGAACAACGCGGGAGCGACAATAAAAATCACGAATGAAGTCTATGCGACGCCAGAAGAGTTGGAAGCGTGGAAGAAGCTGGACGAAATGGGTGTTGATATGTCTGTGCAGTGGGAGATTTCCACCAACCCGACTAACCTCAACAAAGCCCTTCGCAAGCATAAATAACGCACCGGCTCTTGCTGGACGCACAGTAATGTAAAGGAAATGCTAATGACCAATACTCATATACCTGAAAATATGCGCGCGGCCTTTGAACGGTCTGAGCACCCGTACCACATGTGGGAGTCGCTGACTTCCACACCAGAAGCTCTGGAGCTAGTTCTGGCATCGCGCGATTCCAAGATTATCAAAAAGGCAGCCCGCGCGATGTCCACCCGGTCTATAGTGCACTTCATCGGCTGTGGCACGTCTTACTTTAATGCGCAGGCCTCGGCCTATGCCTATCAGATGGTGACCGGGCGCCCGGCAATGGCCCACGATGCTTTTGAATTCGTAGCCTATCCGCCGCCGAACCTGGACTTGAGCGCTGTGGTGGGCATCTCGCACTCGGGCCAAACGGCGGCGACGGTGGACGGCGTGCGCCAGGCCCGGATGCAAGGAGCCGTGACGGTAGGCTATACGGATTACGAAGGGTCTCCGTTGGCGCGGGAAGCCGAATTTGCCATTCAAAGCCCCAATCCTGAGAAGCAGGGGCCGAAGACCCGTAGTTACGTCGCTTCGTTGTTGCGTACTTACCTGTTGATCGCAGCGCTGCTGGAAGAGGCGGGCGAGGAGACAGGGGAGCTGACTGCGCTTCTGGAGCGCGCGCCGCAAATGGCGCAACAGGTGTTGGACGCGCATCACCAGGAAATGGAACAACTGGCCAAACGTTTCGCGGATTACAAGCGTATCGTCGTCATCGGCGGTGGCCCACAACTCGCTACTGCGGGCGAAACTGCACTCAAACTGATCGAAACGGCGTTGATCAATGCTGATAGCTGGGAAATTGAGGAAGCTGTACACGGCACCTGGGTCTGTCTGGAAGAGGGCGACCTGGTGGTGATCATCGGCACGAAAGGACCCAGCCTGGAGAAGGCGCAAATACTGGTCAGAGGGTTCAAAGAGATTGACGTGACGCTATGGGGCGTGACAGACGAGCCTGGTGCGCTGGAAGGCGCAGACCACGAGACGGTGCTTCCCGTGGATGTGCCGGAGTGGTACGCACCGCTGTTCACAATGCTGCCCTTCTACCAGTTTATCTACTACTATACGCTGGCGAGCACCGACCTGCACCCGGACCGCGCCCCGTATGTCGATCCCCGCTATCGAGAAGCGCGGCGCATTATTCGTGAATCGACGAAAACGGCCTGACGTGTGGCCGTTTTAGAAGAGAGTAACCTGGGCCTGGCGGCGCCGCCAGACGAGGAATCTAATGTTAACTGAAAATATTATGCTCATTCTGGCCGTTGTTTTCATCGTGCTGGGATTGGCGGCGCTGTTAGGCCGGTTCGATCCGGGTAAGGAACGGATGCGGCGGCTGTCGTATAGCTATCTGCCGGCCGGCATCCTTTTCCTCGTAGCGCACTTTGAAGAGCAGTTGCAGCAACTGCTGGGGGTTAGGCTATGGTTTATCTACGTTGCCTACGCGCTGCTCATGCTGTGGATCGTGTTCTGGTTCTGGCGTCCTCCGCTGCGCCGGCCACCCGACTGCTGATTCATCCGGCCATTTTGTAAAGGAAGCAACAAGGAGAACTATGAATGGTAGGCTTACTGATTGTAACCCACGGTAAGATGGCGTCCGGTTTGCTGAACGCTGTGGAGATGATTATTGGCAAGCACGATAATGTCGCCGCACTGGAGCTGTCTGAACAGGATCAGGTGGAGGCGTTTAAGCAGCGCATTGAACAGGCGCTGGACGATGTGCAGGGTGACGATGGCGTCATTATCTTTGTGGATATGTTAGGCGCGACCCCCTTCAACCTCAGTGCTCGCGTGGCTCTGGAACGAGATAACGTGGAAGTGATTACCGGTGTTAATTTGCCTCTGTTGCTAGAGATTATCATGCAGCGGGAGCACGCTTCGTTCAAGCAGTTGGTAGCCATGGCCCAGGAGGTTGGCGCAGATAGCATCAAGGTCCTGTCGCAAAGCCTGGCGGCGCAAGATGATGAGACGTAGCCTGCGTGCAGCATAACCTGCAGGCGCGATTTCCCACATGAGTAACGTAAAAGCAATCATAAACGGCACGGTGGCCACACCTGAAGGCGTCATCGAGCGCGGCGTGGTCCTGCTCGATGGCAGCGTGATCCGCGCTGTTGGCGCTGAGGCCAAGGTTGACGTGCCGGCCGGAGCCACGATTTTGGACGCCTCAGGGGCTATGGTTGTACCCGGGTTCATCGATGCCCACACGCACGGGGGCAACGGTTATGATTACCTGACTGCCAGCGAAGAAGAAATCGCGACTATCATGAGTTGGTTGCCCCAGACGGGGGTGACAGGCGTCCTGGCTACCATTGCCAGCGCTTCTCTGGAGGAGCAACTGAATGTGCTGCGGCGTCTGCGAGCGGTGCAACGGCAGCGTCCGGCTGGCGCTGCCATTCTGGGTGCGCACCTGGAAGGCCCTTACATCCACCCCGAGAAACGGGGCGCGCAGCTGGCCGGCGCCGTACGCGACCCCAGCCTGGCAGAGATGGAGACGATTCTGGAGGAGGCCGGCGATCTGGTCCGGCTGGTGACTCTGGCGCCCGAATTGGACGGCGCGCTGGCCCTGATTCGCTTTCTGGCGGACCATGGTGTGGTGGTCAGCGCCGGGCACACCACGGCCACGTACGAGCAAATGGAGGCCGCGGTACAGGCGGGGGTTAGCCGCGTCACTCACTTTTTCAATGCCATGTCACCGCTGCACCACCGGCGTCCCGGCGTGCCGGGTTTCGTGCTGACTCATCCCGAGATTTATGCTGAATTAATCCTGGACGGCTATCACGTCCATCAAGCAGTCGCCCGCCTGCTACTGCGCGCCAAGGGAGCCGGACGCGTGACACTTGTCAGCGACGCCACCCAGGCCGCCGGTTTAGGCGATGGTGTTTACATGCGCCCGGGGGGGCGCGCAATCGTGGTGCGTGACGGTGCAGCGCGGCTGCGGGCGGAACCACCTGATGATCAGACTGAGCAGCCACTAGCTGGTAGCGTGCTGACGATGGATCGCGCCGTGCGCAATTGCAAACGCTGGCTGGGGTTGTCGCTGCCGCAGGCTGCCGCGATGGCCAGTGCTGTGGCTGCCGAAAGCCTGGGGCTGATCGATAAGAAAGGGACGCTGGCCGCCGGTCAAGACGCCGACATCGTTCTGCTGGAGGCCGACGGACGAGTGCGTATGACGCTCGTCGCCGGCGAAATTGTTTATGAGTGATACGATGAATACCCCTTTGCGCGCAGTGCTGCTGGATCTGGACGGCACGCTGTTGGACAGCGGAGAAATGGACATGCGCGCTATGAATCAACTGTTTAACGAGGAGCTGGCGCTGCAATTCAGTGAAGAGAAATTGCGTAGTTTTATGGGCATGACCAGCGAAGACGTTTTGCGAGAGATGGCGCTCGAGCGCAAGGAGTACTGGCTGCAACGCTGGCTGGCCATACAGAACGAATTTCGCTACCTCGTGCGTCTATTTCCCGGCGTGCGTCTGGCGCTGGAAAAGCAACGTGCGGCCGGCCGCGCCCTTGGCGTGGTGACTGCACAGAGCCGCCAGGAGCTGGAGGCCACACGGGCGCACATTGATTTGGAAGACCTGATTGAGGTTTGGATCAGTAGTGATGACACTGAACGACCAAAACCGTCTCCTGAACCGGTACACCTGGCGCTATCGAGGTTAGGTGTGGCGCCAGCCGAGGCTGTAATGGTTGGAGACACGATGTTTGATCTGGCCGCCGGTCGCGCTGCCGGCGTCCGCATTGCTGCTGCACTATACGGCGCGCCAGATCCGCAGGCGTTGTTGGACTTTGAACCGGATTATGTGCTGTGCCAACCTGACGAGATAGGGGAGATCGGAAACTGGAGCGTGGAGATTGAGGCAACCTGCCGTCACCAATCTCCAATTGACTAAAAAAGGAGTAAACGTGAGCGAAGTACGTGAAATTAAAGTGACTAACGACGTCGGGCTGCACGCCCGCCCGGCGGCTGTGTTTGTGAAGACTGCTGCAGGGTTCAGTGCTGATGTTCGTCTGCAGAATCTGACGCGGGAAAGCCCAACGGTGAATGCCAAGAGCATCCTGAGTGTGCTGTCGGCGGGGGTGGAGCAAAATCACCGCATTCGCCTGACGGCCGACGGCGAGGACGCACACGAGGCGCTGGAAGCGCTGTGTGCCCTGATCGAGAGTAATTTCAAGCAGGCGGAGGCGTAAGATATGGGCGAGCAGCTCAGCGGTCTGGGTGCTTCCCCTGGCATTGCTATTGGGCCGGTATTCCGCTACGAGAAGCAGCGGCTGCGAGCGGAGAAGGTGTTTGTTGAGGCGCCGGATGCCGAGCAAGCTGCGCTGCAGACAGCGTTGGACCAGGCAGCGGCGGAGCTGGAGGAGTTGAGGGCGCGCACGGCGCAAGAAGCCGGCGCGGAAGAAGCGGCTATCTTCGAGGCCCAGGCGTTGTTCCTTGAGGATCCAGAGTTGCTGCAGCAGGTGACGAGCCTGATTGAGGAAGAAAGCGTCAGCGCGGCCTACGCCTGGGATCAGGGTACACAGTACTATTCAGAGATGTTGCGCGCCCTGGACGATCCTTATCTGGCACAGCGGGCGCTTGACGTGGAAGATGTGGCCCAGCGCGTGCTGGCCATATTGCAGGATGAAGACCGCAGCGATATGCGGCTTTTGCAGCGAGCGGTGATCGTGGCCCAGGATCTGACTCCCTCGGATACGGTTTCATTACCAAAAGAGATGGTACTTGCCTTTTGCACGGCCGAAGGGGGGCCTACGTCGCACGCGGCAATCCTGGCCAAGGCATTGGGAGTACCGGCTGTGGTGGGGTTGGGCAGTAGCCTGCTGACTCTGGAGAACGGCGCTCAGGTCATTGTGGACGGCGATGCCGGTTTATTGCTGCTCGAGCCGGACGAAGAACTTTTGCAGCAGTATGGTGAACGCCGCCGTGAGCTGTCCTCGCTGCGCAGCAAGGCGGAGGCGCGCAGCCATGAACCGGCCGTGACGCGCGATGGGGTGGCTGTGGAGGTGGTGGCCAATGTGGCCAATGTCGCCGATGCGGAGGAAGCGCTGCAATATGGGGCAGAGGGTATTGGCCTGTTGCGCACAGAATTTCTCTTCCTCAACCGCGACGAAGCGCCGTCGGAGGAAGAGCAGGTGGCGGTTTACCGTGAGATTTTGCAGTTGATGGGACAGCGCCCGGTGGTTGTGCGCACGCTGGATATCGGCGGCGACAAACCGGCTCCTTACCTGGACCTGCCTGCGGAAGATAATCCGTTCCTGGGCCAGCGCGGCATCCGTCTGACACTGTGCCTGGAGGAACTGTTCCAGACGCAGTTGCGTGCCTTACTGCGCGCGGGTCACAGCCACAATCTGAAGATCATGTTCCCGATGGTGAGCAATCTGAACGAGTTGCAGCAGGCTCTGGTTCACCTGCAGGCGGCGCGTGAGGCGCTGGAGGCGCGCGGCAGGGCATATGCTAAGGATGTAGAGGTGGGGATTATGGTAGAAGTGCCGTCGGCAGCGCTCATTGCTAGCGTGCTGGCGCAACACGTCGATTTCTTCAGTATTGGCACTAATGACCTGGCGCAGTATACGATGGCCGCGGCGCGTACCAATGCCAGCGTGGCCAGTCTGGCCAATCCATTCCACCCGGCTGTCCTGCACCTGATTGAGATGACTATTGCAGCCGCGCACGAGCAAGGACGCTGGGTGGGGCTGTGTGGCGAGTTCGCCGGTAATCCGCTGGCGGCGCCGCTATTGCTGGGGCTGGGCCTGGATGAGTTCAGTATGTCGCCGCGGGCGATTCCGGTGGTCAAAGAAGCGCTGCGACGCTTAAGCAGCGAGGACGCTCGCGACATCGCGCGTCACGCACTCACGCTCCCCGACGCCGACACAGTTGAAGCGTACCTGAAGAGCGTACAGGAAGCGAGTAATGAGCGGGCCGGTAAGTGTCACCAGTGAGGACGGTCGAACCTTACGGTTCCTCCGACTTCCAACAGTGGGGCGAGATGGTGGGTGTCTACCTTCGCGCCGGATGACGCAACGCCGCCTAATCTCCCCGGCTTAGCGGCCGCTTGTTTCCTTCGTGAACCTGCCCCTCCTGGTCGGGCAGCGTTTCACTGCCGGCGCTGGCGGCGAGCTGCGTAATGCGGTCGCCGCTTATTACTTCTTCCTCCTGCAAGACGCGAGCAATTTCGTGCAGGGCGGCGATGTTGGTGCGCAGGAGGTTGAGCGCCTGCTCCTGTGCGCTGTCGATTAGGAGGCGGACCTCTTTGTCGATGAGTGTGGCCGTATCCGGACCCAACTCGCTGCGCAGGGTTGACTGTGTGCCCAGATAGCCCATGCCGCCGGGCGTCACATAACGTACAGGCCCCAGCGACTCAGTCATGCCAAATTCGGTCACCATGCGCCGTGCAAGCTGTGTGGCTACGTCCAGGTCGTTGGCGGCGCCAGTGGTCGGTTCGTCAAAGATAAGCAGCTCGGCCGCGCGCCCGCCAAGTAGCACGGCCATGCGCTCGCGCAGTTGCTGCTCGCCTAAGAGGTACTGGTCTTCCTCGGGCATCTGCATGGTGTAACCTAATGCGCCTTTGGCGGTGGGGATGATGCTGACCTTGTGCACCTGGTCGGGCGTGGGCAGCAGGTGTGCTACCAGCGCGTGCCCTGCCTCGTGGTAGGCCACTTTGCGGCGAACTTCATCGCGCAGCGGAGTCTTGCGTTGCAAGCCGGCGACTACGCGCTCAATAGCCAGATCGAAATCGCGCATGTTGACGACGTCGCTTCTGCGGCGCACGGCCAGCAGTGCGGCTTCGTTAACGATGTTAGCCAGATCGGCGCCTGAGAAACCGGGCGTAATCTTGGCGATGCGGTCCAGGCGCACGTCGGGAGCCAGTTTGACGTCGCGCGTGTGAATGTCCAGAATGTCGCGACGGCCTGGCTCAGTGGGCAGCGGTACCTGGATCTGGCGGTCAAAGCGGCCGGGACGCAACAACGCTTTGTCGAGCACTTCAGGCCGGTTCGTGGCAGCCATGATGACCATACCGGTGTTAGCCTCGAAGCCATCCATTTCGGCAAGGAGTTGGTTCAGAGTTTGCTCGCGCTCGTCGTTGGTATGAATCGCTCCAACTGTGGAACGCGCCTGGCCTATGGCGTCGATTTCGTCAATAAAGATGATGCACGGCGTCCTGGCTTTGGCCTGCTCAAACAGGCTACGCACCCTGGAGGCGCCGACGCCGACAAACATCTCGACGAAATCGGACCCGGTGAGCAAGAAGAAGGGCACGCCTGCTTCACCGGCCGTCGCCTTTGCCAGCAGCGTCTTACCGGTGCCCGGTGGGCCTACGAGCAAGACGCCCTTAGGCAGCTTGGCGCCAATGGCCGTAAAGCGTTCTGGCTCCTGAAGAAATTCGATGATCTCTTTTAGCTCGACCTCGGCTTCGTCCACACCGCCGACGTCGTCAAAGGTGACACCCGTCATCTCGCCTGATATTTCGCGGGCTTTGCTTTCGCCAATGGACAGCACGTTCCGCTGCGCGGAGCCCATGCGCCGAAAGAGGACATACCAGATGAGGACCAGGGGGATGAGAGGCAGCAGCCAACCAAGCAGGGTCGTAAGCGTGTTGTTGGCCGGCGCCACCGCCTCGAACGTGACACCGGCCTCGATGAGATCGTTAGTCAGCTCTGGATCTTCAACGGCCACCACGTTATACGTCTGCAGCGCCTCGCCTTCGCCCTCACCCTCTGTGTCAACACAACAGGTATAAAAGATGCGGTCGCCGCTGAGCATCACCGACTCTACGACGCCCTCGTCCAGATGCTGGCGAAACTGGCTATAAGGCGCCTCAGTCTGGTTAATCAAGAGGGGTTGGAGGATAAAGCTTTGAAACAACCATAACCCTAGAAGGGTCAGGATGACATAACCAATAGAGAAGCCTACCTGTTTGCGCTGTTTATCTTCCAAGATTACCTCCTCTTAAAAAGATGGCGGATAAGGGAAACTCAGGAAGACCGTTCCAAGGCAGCACGGTCCCAGTTCCCAAGCTCAGCCGCTGCTTCATAAGTGCTCTGCAGAAATTCCATGAGCATTTCGTCTGGTTGCTCTGCCTGTTGCACTGCTTCATAAGGGAGGAAAAACTCACGCAGATCCGGGTGATAGTAGGCAGCCTGGGGAGCAATGGCAGCCTGACGGTATCCTTCTGGCTCGGGATAGGCATAAGCGTAGAAAGCGGCGTCAAAGCCATGACCTCCAGGCCACCATCCAGCATTGCTCAGTTCGTGCGAGTAGGCTTCATGCATGACCCAGTCTGCTACGTTGGGGATGCCCCCTGGATGGCGCGGTGCTAACCGGCCAGAAAAACGTGTGGCGGCCAGGTCGAAGGAACCCCAGAAAAACTGAACCGGGCTGGCTTTGCCGATGAAGCCTCCCCGAAACTGCTTGAAAACGCGATCAACCTGAATCAGTGTGCGCCAGAAGCGCTCGACATATTCCTGATCGTAGGAGACGTTTTCGTAATCCTTCTCGAAGGGAACTGCCTCTGCTATTTCCACCGGTCGTGTGAAGATCTGAACAGGCATTTCAATTTCATCCAACCTGACCATCACTTCTTGGTAGAAGTCAGCTACTGAGCGTGGCGCCAGCTTGATGCTCTCCTCTATGCCGCTACTCGTTCTTATTTCAAGAACGTGGTCGATGAAATTGAATTCCAGCGTCAACGATTGGGTACCGTAGGGGAGTGCGGAAGTGGTCAGGCCACACGAGGACACGTATAGAGGGACTTGCCACCAGTGGTTAATGTGCGGAGCGAGAGCAAGTTGGATCTTGCCTACGATTTGTGTCCACATGTGTAGCGTATGGCGGGTATCTTCCCACTCTTGAATTGGCAAAGGCGGCCATGTCTCCCTGTTCCCTCTTTGTGCCAATTGTTCCCTCTGTCTCATTTGCTCCTTTCTCCTGTAGTGGCTGTCGCCGAACGTTCGATCTGCTGGTCGATTATTTACCCTCTCAACACAAAGCAGCCTGGATCGGCTATGTGGTTCGATTTACAGCACTGCTCACCCACCGGAGCACGGCTGTCCCTTAACTGTCAGGAACTGGAGGACGCGCCAGGTGGACCGGCAAGCACGGTTGGGACATACTCAAGCAACTGTAGTCTACCGTCGAACGTCCGGCTGGCAACCATGTCGAGAGTGACTTCGGGATAACCGTCGTAGATCCGGTCGTAGCCCGTGCTTCCGTTGATCACAGGGAAGACGACCACGCGGAAACGATCTACGAGGCCGGCCTTGAGGAGCGACCGGCACAAGCTGAGGCTGCCAAGAGTGCGCATCGGGCTATCGCCTTCCCGCTTCATCGCCGCCACAGCCTCGACTGCATCCCCCCTGATCAGCCGGGTGTTGGCCCAGGACAACGGCGGCTGCAGCGTCGAAGAAAAGACAATCTTGGACATATTGTTAAGCTCAATGGAGCCTCCTTCTTCGTCGCTCGGAATATCGTCTGCTTCTGCGCTTTCGAACTCGGCAGCGAATCCGGACATCAGGCGGTACGTGTTGGCTCCCATCAAGACCGTATAGTCCTTTTCTGGCTGCTCATCGAGCCAGCTAAGATACTCCGGGCCGCCAAGCCCCCATAATCCGGGCCAACCTTCCGCTGCGCCGTAGCCGTCCAGTGAAGTAATGAAGTCCACTAACAATTCCTGCATGGAAGTACCCCCTATGTAGTTACATACCAGTAAATGGCCCCGTCCATCTAGCTCGTTTCGTGTCCTTCGCCACGCGCTGTGACGTGCAGTTCCTCCAACATCTCATAGGTATGATGCGCATTTTACGGATGGTTGTTCTTTGTCATCTTAATGACACGATTTCGTTATTTGCTTAAGTATATATCATAAAGCAAGTAGGGAATTGGGGTCGAGGCGCCGCTGGTGGCGATAATTTGTGGCGTGGGAGAAATTTCCCCTTCCCCATTTTTCTTGTTGCAGCGCATTTGTTTTTGTTGTATTATGCATTTTGTATTCATAATTCTGTGTATTGTATACAATTCCAGTCGCGACACAGTTTCTTTGACAGTTACAAGGATAGCAACATGCCCAATCCTCTCTCGGCACCGCTCATTAACACCTCACTTCCCGAACAGGTCTACCGATTGCTCAAAGATGCTATTGAGCGTGGCGAATTCCACGCTGGGTCGAAACTGATTGAGAATGATATTGCTAACCAGCTAAATGTGAGTAGGACTCCCGTTCGGGAGGCGATCAGCCGGTTGGCAGCAGAAGGGCTTGTCACCCTCGTTCCCCGACGTGGTGCATTTGTCGCCAGCCTGGATTACACAACCATTCGCGAATTATACGAAGTGCGTGAAGCCCTGGAAGTGCTGGCCACAGAGCTGGCTGTTGCCACACTGCGCAGCGAAGATATCAGCCCTCTTGAAGAAACAGTAGAACAGTTTGCCGAGGCGCTGGCAAACGATGATTTTCAAGTTTATTTCGAATTAGACAGACGGTTCCACGAGCAACTGGTGGCCCTTTCTGGGAACACCAAACTCCAGGAGCTTTTCCAACTCATCGACAGCAGCATTCAGGTAACGCGTTGGATACACTGCGACACAGGCGACATTTCCGAAGTAGCTCTGGAAGAACATAAGCAGATAATCGCCGCTTTACAACGTGGTGATCGTGAACAGGCGGTACGTCTGGTTCGTGAACATATACGGCGCGTAAAAGATGATCTGTTAGGATCCGAATAACGTCTGTTCCCTTCTGCTTTTTTGTACCTGAAGTGCCTACAGGTACTCGCCAGTTCTCCAACCCAATAGTTAGCCCCGAATATTAATACGGCGCTCCACTCGGATCTGGTATTTTTCCACATTCCCCCGTCCAGTCCTGAGTTAGCGCAGCCGGCCAGGTCCCCAGTTCTATAAACTCTGGTTGCCTGAGCAAAAAGGAGGTGAAGATAAGAGGTGAGATCAGCTTAAACTACCAATCTTTATTGATTATGTCCCACTAAATAGGCTGAATGGATGGAGAATTTCCAAAAATGAGAACTATAAACCAACTCAAAACGGTGCCTGGCATTCTTCTGGTTGCCATCGCCCTCATCGTCCTGGGTGTTGCCTGCAGCCAGGAAGCGCCGGCTGTCACTTCTCAGGCGCCAGAGAGTGGCCAGGACCAGGGGGACGAGAGCGATACGCCTTCACCTGGCACTGAACCAGCCTCTGATACAGAGGATGTCGAGGGAGGAGAGGAAACAGCGGGACAGGCTCGCGCCGGAGCGCAATTTATTGGCGAGCTTGAAGGGCCAACCATCATCACCGATCCAGCACAGTTTCCGACCTCTTTCAGTGAAGCGCCGGAGCTGGCCGAACTGGTAGCAAAGGGCGAGCTACCGCCGGTCGAGGAACGCATTGGTCAGGATCCTTTAGTGATTCAACCGGTCCATGAAATTGGACAATATGGCGGCGAGTGGCGACGCGGCTTCACCGGCCCGGCCGATGCCTGGAACGCGGTGCGGGGCACGGCAGGCCCTGATAACCCCATCTTCTGGGACTACACCGCGACAGAGCTTGTACCGAATGTGGTCAAGGATTGGGTTATGGCTGAGGATGGGCTTAGCATGGATCTGATTCTGCGCCAGGGTGCGCGCTGGTCTGACGGCGAACCGCTCACGGCCGACGATTTCATGTTCTGGTACGAGTACATGTTCCTCAATGACGAACTGGTACCGTCAAAAACATCGCTCATGTTCGTCGATGGTGAGCCAGTTACACTGGAAAAGGTAGACGATTATACCGTTCGCTTCAACTTCCCTGTTCCCTACTACTTCTTCCCACAACTAATGGCTGGCAGCACTGACCTTTCTGGTATGACACGTAACGGTGGATTCGCCATGGGTCTCTACGCCCCCGCTCATTATCTCTCACAATTCCATCCCGATATTGTGGGCGAAGAAGAGGCGGCGGCACGGGCAAAAGAGGCCGGTTACGATAGCTGGGTTCAGCTCTTCCTGGCCCGGAATGAGTGGACCCAAAATCCCGAACTGCCCATGCTCACACCATGGGTCACCGTCGAACCCATCACAGGAAACGTATGGGTTATGGAGCGCAACCCCTACTATTTTGGCGTAGACACCGAAGGCAACCAGTTGCCCTATATCGATCGGGTCGTCTTTACACTGGCCGAGAATCTGGAAGTGATCAATCTCCGCGCCATCGCTGGTGAATACGACTTCCAGGCACGCCACCTCGACATCAGCAAACTGCCTGTGTTCATCGAGAATCAGGAACAGGGCGGCTACCGCCTTGCACTCGATCCCGGTGATTATGGCGGTGATATGATTCTCATCTTCAACCTGAGCTATGACATGGACCCGGTCATCGGCGATCTGTTCCGCACCCCCGACTTCCGCCGCGCCCTCTCTCTGGGCGTTGACCGCGATGAAATCAATGAAATCTTCTGGTTGGGCACCGGCGTTCCCGGCTCACCCGTCGTCAGCGAGGCGAACCCCTATAATCCCGGTCCGGAATATCGCACGATGTGGGCCGTTCACGACGTCGAAAAAGCTAATGAAATGCTTGATGCGCTGGGCCTGACCGAACGGGACGGCGAGGGCTATCGCCTGCGCCCTGATGGAGGAGGACGGCTTGTCCTGACACTGAACACAGCCGCCGGGCAATTCGTGCAGTACACGCGCATTGGCGAGCTTATCGCTGAGCAGTGGCAAGAAATCGGTATCGATCTGAACGTTCAGGAACAAGAACGCAGCCTGCTGTTTGGCCGCTTCCCCAGCAACGAAGTACAGCTCTTTGCCTGGACCAATGACGGCAGCGACGACATGTTCGGCAATCCTTGGAGCCGCGTGGTCCCCGCCGAGCCGATCAGTGACATGGGCCCGCTATACGGCCTCTGGTATCAGTCAGACGGTAAAGAAGGGGAAGAACCGCCTCCAGAGTTGCGCGAAGCAATGGAGTTGTTCAAGGATGCTTACTTCATGACCGATGAAGAGCGCCTTGAGGCTGGCCGACAGATCTGGGCGACACACGTAGACCAGGTCTGGACCATCGGTGTCGTAGGCATGGGACCTGCCTCGATGGGGGTTCGCGTTTACAACGAGGATCTGGGTAACGTGCCGGCGCGGCAGTACAACAGCCCCACCGCCAAGAACCCCAGCATCTCTCGCCCGCAGACGTTCTTCTGGAAAGAGTAACGCACCGTCGCTGATAGCGACGCTGGCTTAAGGATCTCCCGCCGGGTGTACACGGCGGGAGATCCCCAAATTGCCCGAGGTTATCCCATGTTACGTTATCTTGCGCGGCGCATTGCCGTGGCAATCCTAACAATTTGGGCCGTATCGGTAATCACCTTCATCATTATCCAGTTGCCTCCCGGTGACTTTGTGACGGCCTATGTTGCTCAATTACAGTCAGCCGGCACCTATATCTCGCCAGCAGAGGCAGAGAACCTTCGCCAGCAGTTTGGTCTCAATCAGCCGATGTACGTACAGTATTTTCGCTGGATTACACAGTTCGTTGAAGGGGACTTCGGCGTCTCCATGCTCTATAACCGTCCGGTCAGAGCCGTCATCGGTGACCGGTTGGCCCTGACGGTGGTGCTGACGCTGGCTTCCGTCCTCTTCACCTGGGTACTTGCTTTGCCCATTGGGATCCTGTCCGCCGTAAGACAGTACTCTTTCCTGGATTACGCCTCCACATTCGTGGGCTTTGTCGGGCTGGCCATCCCAAACTTCCTTCTCTCCCTGGTCGTTATGTACATTGGATTTGCCTACTTTGGCACCGACGTTGGCGGCCTGTTTTCAACGGAGTACCAGAATGCGCCCTGGAGTGTGGCCAGGGTGATCGACCTGCTCAAGCATCTATGGTTGCCCGCGATCATTCTGGGGCTGGCTGGAACGGCCCAACTCATTCGTATCATGCGCAACAACCTTCTAGATGAGTTGGAAAAGCCATATGTAGTCACTGCGCGAGCAAAAGGGCTGCCGGAATACGTCACTATCCTCAAATATCCGGTTCGGGTTGCCCTTAACCCCTTTATCAGCACCATCGGCTACACCCTGCCGTATATAGTTTCCGGAACCATCATTGTCTCCATCGTGCTGGGCCTGCCTACGGTTGGGCCGCTCCTCTACCAGGCATTGCTGGCGCAGGACATGTTCCTGGCTGGCACCATAATTCTGCTGGTTGGAGCGATGACAGTGGTGGGCACTCTGATTTCCGACATTTTGCTGGTCTGGATCGACCCTCGCATTCGTTTGGGCCGTTAGAGGAAAATCATGACGACTTCTGTTGCTTCCCCGGATCAGGCCACCGAGCAGGGCTTCTCAACCGTACAGGAGAAAGAGCACCGGCTATACGTTGCCTCACAGTGGCAATTGATGTGGTGGCGTTTCCGCAAACACCGTCTGGCGCTCATTTCGACCGTGATTCTGATCAGTTTCTACATCGTTGCTCTGGTGCCCGGCTTCTTCGCGACGAGCAATCCGCACACCTCCGCCTCCAAATACAGCCTCATTCCGCCCCAACCGATTCACTGGTTTGACAACGGCCGCTTCCGCCCGCATGTTTATGCGCTGGAAGGCTACCGCGACCTGAACACATTCAAAATGGTCTGGGAAGCCGATCCCGACGACAAAATAGCGGTGCGCTTCTTTGCCCGCGGCTATGAGTATAAATTGCTTGGACTGTTGCCGACCGACCGGCATCTCATTGGAGTGGAAGGGATGGACGCATCGGAGCGCGCCCTATTTCTGTTGGGCACCGATGAGCAAGGGCGAGATATGTGGTCGCGCCTGATGTATGCCACGCAGATTTCCATGTCCATCGGACTGGTCGGCGTTTTCCTGAGTCTGGTGCTCGGCGTCATCCTTGGCGGCGTCTCTGGCTTCTACGGCGGCATCATAGACAGCGCAATTCAGCGCCTGATTGAGATCGTCCGCTCCATTCCAACCATTCCGCTCTGGATGGGCCTGGCAGCAGCCGTGCCCCCTACCTGGTCGATTGTACGAACGTACTTCGCCATCACCCTGATCATCTCGCTATTTGGCTGGACCGACCTGGCTCGCGTGGTTCGCGGCCGCTTCCTTTCGCTGCGAGAAGAGGATTTTGTGGCAGCCGCCGAAATTGCGGGGGCCAGCCGCGCCCGCATCATCTTCCGGCATATGCTGCCTTCCTTTTACAGCCACGTTATCGCCGCCATCACCCTCTCCATTCCGGCCATGATCATCAGTGAAACGGCGCTGAGTTTTCTGGGGCTTGGTTTGCGGCCGCCGGCCATCAGTTG
The DNA here is from genome assembly GCA_964602995.1 of uncultured Ardenticatenaceae bacterium. Classification (GTDB taxonomy): domain Bacteria; phylum Chloroflexota; class Anaerolineae; order Promineifilales; family Promineifilaceae; genus JAAYYY01. The sequence goes on along the minus strand of CAZRTM010000045.1, from coordinate 10,840 downwards.
GGGCGTCTTGCTTCAACTGGCGCAAAATGTGCAGGCAGTGGCGGTTACCCCCTGGCTCCTGTATCCGGCCCTTCCCGTCATCGTTGCCATTCTTGCCTTCAATTTTCTCGGCGACGGACTCCGCGATGCTGCAGATCCTTACCACTAATCCATGGGTTCAGATATGAGCAAAGACACACGACATTCGGCGACAACCGGAAAGCGGCCCTCTGCAAGCCAGGCCTCTTGTGAAAAACCGTTCCTCTCCGTGCGCAATCTCAGAACGCACTTTTTTCAGGATGAAGGCATCGTCAGGGCCGTCGATGGGGCCAGCTTCGATATCTGTAGCGGCCAGACAGTGGGCATTGTGGGCGAAAGCGGCTGCGGCAAAAGTGTGACGGCACGCTCCATCCTGCGCCTGGTACAGAAACCTGGTCGCATTGTCGAGGGCCAGATCCTCTACCGCAGCCGGGCAGAAAGCGGCCAGGAGTTGGAAATTGACCTGGCACAGTTGAAGGCCACTGGAAAAGAGATGCGGCGCATTCGAGGCAAAGAAATAGCTCTCATTTTCCAGGAACCAATGTCCTCTTTCAGCCCCGTGCACACCATTGGCGAGCAGATTATGGAAGTGCTTCTGCTGCACACCGACCTGAAGAAGGAAGAGGTACGTAGCCGAACGATAGAGCTGCTGAGAGAGGTCGGTGTGCCCCTGCCGGAGAAACGGATCGACGAATACCCGCACCAACTCAGCGGCGGATTGCGCCAGCGGGCGATGATTGCGATGGCTCTGGCCTGCAACCCCCGCCTGTTGATTGCCGATGAACCGACGACGGCCATCGATGTCACTACCCAGGCGCAAATATTACAACTGTTGAAAAAGCTACAGGCCGACACAGGCATGGCCATCATGTTCATCACCCACGACCTGGGCGTGATTGCTGAAATTGCCGATGAGGTGATCGTTATGTATCTGGGTCAGGTTGTGGAGCGCGCACCGGTAGATGAGCTGTTTCATGACCCAAAACATCCTTATACACGGGCGCTCTTACGCTCGATCCCTACGATCCACGAGGAGCGCCGAGGCGCGCTCCCTACTCTGGTAGGCTCGGTACCCCATCCTTATAACCGCCCCTCCGGCTGTCCGTTCCACCCCCGCTGCGATTCTTTTATGCCTGGCCTTTGTGACCGGCGCGAACCCCAATTGCTGCCCGTTGGCGAGAACCAGGCGGTCAGCTGCCTCTTATATGAACAGACCGATATCCAGACTGAGCAGTCGCCGGCGTCTGACCGCCAGGCAGCCTGATTCACACTTTTGCCAGAGACCACACCTATGAATGCTGATGTTGGTAAGAAACGTAATCTAATAGAGGTAAAAAACCTGAAGAAGTTCTTCTCCGTCCAGGAGGGGTTTCTACAGCAGGAGACCAGTGTCGTCTATGCCGTTGACGGCGTCTCTTTCACCGTACAGGAGGGGGAAACGTTGGGATTGGTGGGCGAGAGTGGCTGCGGCAAGACGACAACAGCACGCTGCATCATGCGCATCCTGGAACCCACCGACGGCGAAATCCTCTTCCGGCCGCGCCAGGGCGTTGAAATTGACCTGGCGGGTTGTCCTCGTTCCCAGTTGCGCTCGGTCAGGCAGGATATGCAGATGATCTTCCAGGATCCTTTTTCCTCTCTGAACCCGCGCATGACGCTCTTTGATATTGTGGGCGAGCCTTTGCTGTTACACGGCATGAAAAATAAGAACGAGCGTCGCGAGCGGGTCTCCGAGCTGCTGGAACAGGTTGGGTTGCGACCGGAGTACATGCCTCGTTTCCCCCATGCCTTCAGCGGCGGCCAACGCCAGCGAATCAGCATCGCCCGCGCTCTGGCCCTCAACCCTCGCTTCATCGTGGCCGACGAGCCGGTCTCTGCGCTCGATGTTTCTGTGCAGGCCCAAATCCTGAATTTGCTGGTGCGCCTTCAAGAGCAATATGGTCTGACATACCTCTTTGTTTCCCATGACCTGAGCGTGGTTCGACACATTTCTAACCGGGTTGCGGTGATGTATGTGGGCAAAGTAGTCGAACTCGCGCCCACGACGCGGCTGTTTACCATTCCCAAACACCCCTACACCGAAGCCTTACTCTCTTCTGTCCCCAAACCGGATCCACGGCTGCGAACAGAACGGGTGTTGCTGCAGGGAGATGTGGCGGACCCCTCCAATCCACCCAGTGGTTGCTATTTCCACCCCCGCTGTCGCTATGCTACAGAGGTGTGTCGCAACGAGTTCCCCCCGCTAAGGGAGATTGAGCCAGGTCATTTCGTCAGTTGTCACCACGCAGAAGAGCTTGCTTTGGAGGGCGTGGAGCCGGCCCCGGTGGCTGCCGTTTAAGTGCTGAGGCTGCCGCCGCATACATCTATCATCTGACAGAGATTAAAAGGAGTTTCCCACCATGAGCCAGTTGGCTAACCAGATTCTACCCATCAAGAAACGCGCTGAAGTTGTCAATCGTATCTTACGTAAGCGGCTGGACACCATTTTGCCCCAGGTAATGCGGGAGACAGGAATCGATATGTGGCTGATTATCTGCAACGAAGATAACCTGGATCCGGTATTCAACTCGATGATCCCCATGGATACCTGGACCCCCGTCCTACAAATGCTGGTATTTTTCGACCGTGGCGAAGAGGAAGGTGTAGAAAGGATTAACCTGTCGCGCACCGACATGCATGATCTCTACGATGTGCCATACGTTGTGAAGGTGCCAGAACCGCAGTGGGGCTGGCTGCGTGACATTGTGGTGGCTCGTGACCCGCAGCGGATCGCCATCAACGAAGCAGAAGTGATCTGGGCGGCCGATGGCCTCACTGTCACCCTGAAGAAACGGCTGGTGGACACGCTCCCCAAAAAGTACGTGGACCGCTTTGTATCTGGCGAAGATCTGACCCGGCGCTGGCTGGAAACGTTGACAGAGGAGGAGATGGAGCTGTATCCGTATGTGGTCTCCGTGGCCAAAGATACTCACCGGACCATCCTTTCACGCCAACATATCACCCCGGGCGTCACCACCATCGATGATCTGAAATGGGATTATCTACAGCTCTGCACTGATCGGGGCCTGACCCCAAACACACCCTTTGCCTCATTTTCATTGGTGCGCAGCAACGAGATGCAGGAGAAATACGGACCTGACGATACGACGATCCGGCCCGGCGATTTCGTGCACTGCGACATCGGCATCTACTACCTGCGCCTATACACGGACCACCATTTGTGGGCCTATGTGCTGCGCGAGGGTGAGACAGACGCCCCAGAGGGTTTCAAGAAGCTGATGGCAGAGACTAATCGCCTGGAGGACATTTTGCTGGAGGAGATGGTTCAGGGCCGGACGGGTAATGAAATTTTGCGCGCTTCTCTGGCCAGGGCGCGAGAAGAAGGGATGATGAATCCCCGCGTCTTTTCGCACAGTTGCGGTTTGTTGATTCACGAGCCAGGCCCGCTCATCGGCCATCCTCACGAGCAGGAGAATTGGGCCGGCCGGGGAGACGTAGAGCTTAACTACAACTCCTCATTCGTAGCCGAGGTCTCAGTAGACGCCGCTATACCAGAGTGGGGCGGCCAGGTCGTTCGCATGCCGCTGGAAGAGCAGGTGCTCTTCACACGCGAGGGGGCGGAGTATATTGCGGGGCGACAAACTGCTTTTTACCTGATTTAGCTCATTTGGATTGAGTAGAGCGTTGCGGTACTACTATGGTGCCGCAACGCTCCAAGATATCTTCCTGCTGGCTGGGAGAGCAGGGATTTAATTACGTTTTGTTTACTACTGGAATCGGACCAGAGGCCCGATTCCAGGCTTTAGACATGTGGAGTTCATAATGACCATAAGATTGGGCCTGATTTCATTTTCTGATGGACGTGAAAGAGTTCATCAAGATATTCTGCCCGATATTACACAACACGAAAACAAGATTATATCGATTCTGGAGGAGACAGGAGATATCACTGTGCACCGGGCACAGGAAGTTGTGCACTCCCATCGCTCGGCGCGTGAGCAGGCGCGTCGATTGGCGGCGCTCGACCTCGATGGGGTCATCTTTAATATTCCAGTCTTTGCTTTCCCCAATTACATTGTCATCGCCTCCCAGTTGCTGAATGTGCCATTTCTACTTCTGACCCCTCATGATACACGTTATCCGGGACTGACCGGGTTGCTGGCCGCGGGAGGCGCCCTTAAACAGATTGACACGCCTCACGAGCGACTATGGCTGGATCTGGATCAACCGGACAGCGCCGCACAGATTCGCACCTTCGCTCGCTCGGCGCGCGCCACAAGCCGGCTGCGGGGACAGGTGTATGGTCTGATTGGAGGCCGTAGCATTGGCATGGGCACCGGGGCAGCGCCGGCTGAGTTGTGGCAACAGATATTCGGCGTTGACGTCGATCACGTTGACCAATCAGAAGTGCTGCGACTGGCCGACCTGGTTCCTGCCAACGAGGTGAAGGCAGCCAAGGCCTGGATGGAAAAGCATATGCTCGAAATCGTCTATGATGGCGAGCTGATGACGCCGGAAAAGTGGGATTTCCAACTGCGCTGTTACATTGCCCTTAAGGAGATCGTCGACCACTATCAGTTTGACTTCGCCGGAATCAAGTGCCACTTTGACATGAGCGAGTTCTATAGCGTCCAGTGCATGAGCGCGGCTTTTCTCAACGATCCTTATGATTGGAACGGGCCCAAGGAACCGGTGCCCCTGGCCTGCGAGGCCGACTCAGACGGCGCATTGACCATGCAGATCCTCAAACTTATCTCCGGCAAGCCACCCAGCCTGCTTGACATCCGCTTCTTCGACAAGAACAGACAGGTGTACGTGTTGCCCAACTGCGGCTCAGCTCCCACCTGGTTTGCGGCCCGAAGTGACGATCCGGCCGAGAACCTGGCCCGCGTGCGCCTGGTGCCATCCATCAGCAAATATGCCGGTGGCGGGGCGCACGTTCAATTCGTTTTCAAGGGCGGCGAGCTCACCCTGGCGCGTCTGACCCGCTCGCCTGAAGGATACCAGCTGGTCATCGCCCTGGCCGAGGCCGTGGAGTTTCCCCTACCTGAAGTCCAGGGCACGACCAGTCGCTGGCCCCACGCCTTTGTGCGGCTGGATGTTGAACCCAAGAAGCTGATCCACACGCTTCAGGCCAATCACCTGCACGGCATCGCCGGTGACTATCGGGAGGAGCTATTGACCTTCGCACGGATGCTGGGCATTAAGACGGTGGTTCTGGGACAGGGCGAGGCGTATGCAGCAGTGGAGGGCAGTGGCGTAGCTTGATGGCTCCACCTGCTATCGGCCGGCTCATCTAATAGGCGAGCCGGCCGGAACCGGCCCCGGCAGCAGAGAGCAAGCCAGTTAGCCTGCGCGGTTGCACCTAAAAGCGTATCTGTCTACTGCCGGCGCGGCTGCATGTACCATTCGCGATATTCAAGACACTGACCCTGGTCGTCAAAGCGCAACACAAAGATATTGTCGAAAACCTTATCCAGCGTCTCGCCGTCACTTTGGAAGTAGTAGCTGCGCCCGTTGGCGACGGCAATGTTGCCATCTATGGCGATAGGCTCGTAGTGCGCGTCGTACGTTCCGGGCACGTCCTGATAATCAAGCCAGTGCGCCACAATGGCCTCCCGGCCGCGGACTGGATTGTCATCGAAAGGGTTATAGGAATAGGTGGCATCAGCGGCGAAGAGGTTTCCGATAGCCTGAGGATCATAGCTCTTCCAGGCTTCGACATAGGCGTTGAGCCAGTTGGCGACGGTTGCATGGTCAATCATTTCGATTCTCCTTACTTTAACATTTGGATATGAACCGACTGCAGCTACTCGGCAAAAGTTGCCAGAGCGGATACGCGATGACTGAATACCCCGTCCGGCCATGCTATCTCCAGCGCTTTCCAACTCATACCGCCGTCTTCTGAACGAAATAGGCCGTGGTTGTTGGCGGCGTAAAAGACGTGGGGTTCGTTCTGATGCGTGGCCAGACGGCTGGCAACCGTCCCTGACCCATCAGGAAGCCCCTGCATCGCCAGCCTGAAGGGTTCTCCGGCGCTCTTGCGATAGACATAGGCCTCGGCGCTGTCTGGCCGGTAGGCCACATAGGGGCCTGCAGAGGCAGAGACAACGACCGTGTCCGGGTCTGCTGGATCGACGGCCACCCCGACCAGATAACGATGCTGCAACCCATTCATCTCGCGCGACCAACTTTGGCCACCGTCGAAACTCTCGAAGTAGCCATCGCCGGCAGCGGAGTACAGGCGACCATTTGCGCCGCGGTGGGTGGCGGCGGTGTGCGTGTCGAACGGCCCTCCTGGCACGCGGTCCTGCCACGTTTCACCCCCGTCGTCAGAACGCACGAAGGCGCCGGCCTCAATGGCTGCGTACAGCCGTCCCTCTACGTTGGGGTCCGTCTCAATCCAGCGCACGTGGTGCGTTTCCGGTTTTGGCGGAAAACTCCAGCTTGAGGCCGAAGGCAGCGCCAGGAGCGACGGTAGCTCGCGCCAGCTTTCGCCACCATCCTCGGAGCGCGAGAGGGTGCTGGGTTCTGTTCCGACGAAAATCATGCCCGGAGGCGCGCCCGCGCCACGCGCGACCGCCACGGCCGTAATCCTGGAATGGGGAATACCGGCGCCCACTGGTTCCCAACTGCGGCCGGCGTCGGTGCTCCGCCACAGGCCATTGCCCCAGGTGCCAACGTATAGCCGCGCCGGATCGGTTGGGTCAACGGCAATTGACTCTGGCCTCTTTCCCTGCAAATACTGTTCGACTGATGAGGCGCTTCCCTGCCGGATTATCAGGAGCGCATTGCGTGTGACGACGGCAAGATTAGTCATTTGTACCACCTCCATGTGGCAGTATCATTCTTTAACACTATAGCACGATTGGTTGCTTTATGAGTAACGCTGAAAGAAAGCAAGAGCGGCGCGAGAAGCGCCAGCTCTTGCTCTCTTCCAAGTATTCTGTTTTGTAGTCAAACTACTTGTCGTAGCCTCCGCCCAGAGGCTGCTGAACGGTTGTGCGCCGTTCTTGCCAAAGGAGAATCAGCAATACTCGAGTCTTGTTGGAAACCCTGGCGTTGATGGTAGCTGCGACAGTAACAATTCTACCATTTACGTTCTGCCTGTATTGCTTTCCTCTTGCCCGTCGAATCCCCATCATTGTAGAAGGCAAGTGCCCTACCGGGAATAGACAGGCAGCGGCTGGCTATAGGCATTTGTACTGGATCAGGTTAAAAGATCGGTGAATACGTTCCGCGAGTAGGGCAAAGGTTGTATGATATCCGCTATGTGCGAAAAGATTCGAGTGGCCATTCTCGACGACCACCAGAGCATCATCGACGGTTACATCTACCGCCTCAGTGGTACCCGAGAGGTAGAAGTGGTGGCTACGGCAAACTTTGGCGAAGAGCTAGAGGCGATGCTCGACAACAATGATGTGGACGTCTTGCTCTTAGATGTTCTTGTGCCAACGTCGGCTGACAGCCCAAATCCTTATCCCATCCTGCACCTGATCCCGCGTTTGCTTCAGGCTTACCCTGACCTTGTCATCCTGGTCCTGTCGATGCACGCACAGCGCGCGCTGATAAGGGCCGTGGTGGAAGCCGGCGCCAGTGGTTATCTACTCAAGGACGATCCGAGCGCTGTCCAGGAATTGGGATCCATCATTCGCTCAGTTGCCGGCGGGGGCATTCACTTCAGTCAACAAGCGCATCAACTGTTGTTACGCAATAACACTGAAGAAGATGTGCTGACTCCTCGCCAACGGGAAGCGTTATCTTTAGCGGCAGCGTACCCCAACCTCACTTCGTCTGAGATTGCCGACAGGTTGGGCGTCGCTCAGTCCACCGTGCGTAACCTGCTCTCGAGCGCTTATTTGCGCCTGGGTGTCAGGAATCGCAGCGCTGCGGTCACCAAAGCGCGTCAGTTGGGCCTGATTACGCCACCCATGCCCCCTGTTGAGCTGGGTGGACCCTGAGCAGCCCACAGCAGGTGTTCTGATCTAATAATGGGATACCGGAGCAACGCCGGGCGGTCAGGAGTTGACCAGTCTGTCGGTATCCGGCATTCCGCGAGCTTTGAGAAGGGAGCTGACCACGCCATGAGGGAGCTGGGAGCTGTTTTTAAAAAGCCTGCATCGTTTGCATGACAGGATCCCCTTTTTGTTGTAAACATAGTCGGGTAACAACTGTGTTAATTAGCTCCGGTTACTTCCGCGCCTAGACCATCAGACATTACCTCCTTTATGATGGGACAGGGGCGGGTGCTGGGTCGCAACAGGAGGGCGTCCAGCGGTGTCCAAGAACATGTCACCCCCATTGACTCTGCTCGAGCGTTCCATTCCCTGGCTCGTGCTGGGTATTCTCGCCACCTTCACCTACGCGTTCTTCTTCCAGGCGCCATATCTGGGTTTTCGCTACTCAAGCGCCGCCGAGGTAGTCGAGGTCTACGTGCCAGAGAGCGAGCTGCGCCCTGGGGATAGAGTAGTGAGCATCGGTTCGATCACCTGGGATGAATTTAGCGGCGACCTGCGGCAGACCTGGCTCGAGGGGCAATCGTCTGCCAGCGCGCTCCCGCTGCGCTTTGTGCGGGAAGGGCAGGAACAGACCATTTCGTGGACGCTGCCCGGCCCGACCATTGACGAGGTGGTACAGCGGCTGAACAGTCAGTGGTGGCTGGGCTACGTCTTCTGGCTGGCGGGAACGGCCACGTTGTTCCTGATACGGCCCAGGGACCAGCGCTGGCTCTTGCTGATTGCCTTCAATTACCTGACGGCGATCTGGCTGACGGCCGGAACGACGTCGTCATGGCACGTGTGGTCGAGCGGCCTGGTGTTGCGGTCCGCCGTGTGGTTGAGCGTCCCGGTCTATCTGCACCTGCACTGGGCTTTTCCCAGTTCCCTGAACCGCCTACCTACCCCCGTTCTGTGGCTCGGCTATGGGGCAGCCTTCATGCTGGCTGTCTTGCAGTGGTTCCAGGTCATCCCCGCCAGCGCCTACCTGTTTGGTTTTCTCCTGGCCCTGTTGGGCAGCATTGTACTGTTGCTGCTACATGTTGCTCTTCGCCCTGCGGACCGCCGCGAGGTCGGTTTTCTGGCCGCGGCTGTGGCGCTCGTTGCCCTGCCTCCCATTAGCATGAGCATTGCGACACTTCTGGGTGCGGAATTACCCGGCCCGCTACGAGGTGCTTCCTTTCTGGCGTTCCCGGCTCTACCCGGCGCCTACTTCTTCATCGTCTACCGCCAACAACTGGACCGCCGGCTGGCGTCGCGCGCCAACCGCCTTGCCGCTCTCTACCTCTTCCTCATCTTCCTGGGCACGGCTTTCATCATCGCCCTTGCCCTGGCCCCGGGCAACTACCAGCTGGCGCCGTCTAACGTCTTTGCTGGCGCCACGGCCACGGTCCTGGCGGCGCTGATGGCCATCATCAGCTTCGGTCCGTTTCTTTTCCTGCCAGCGTTGACCGGCGCCTATGTACCTGCTGTGTCGAGCAATTGGGCCGCACTTCATTTTCGCGCCAACCGACTGGTTGTGCCGTTCCTCTTCTTTGTCATCCTGGGCACGGCGCTGGCGCTGTTTATCCTCCTCCTTTTTGTCACGTTCGACTTTCCGGGCGCGGCTGTTGTCATCAGTATCCTGGGAGCGCTGCTGGCGGCCGTGGCCGTAGCGGCCGGCTACGAGCCATTCCGGCACCTTGTTGACCGCTATCTGCTGGGGGTGCCGTTGCCGCGGGCGCGCTTGCTTGAGGCATTTGCAGCCCGGATTACAACGTCCCTGGAAAGAGACGCCCTGAACAGGCTTCTGGCGGATGAAGTGCTGCCTAGCCTCCTGGTGCGGCAGTCGGCGATCCTATTGCTGGACGACTCTGGTGAGCCAGAGTTAATTCTGGGCTACGGCCTGAGGGAGCGGGCTTTGCCTGAGAAAGAGGACGTGGCGGAGATGGTGGCCAATGGTGATGCCGATGATGCCACGTTGCCCGTTCCGAGCACGAAGCCTGGCCTGGCCTGGATCCGCCTCGCCTTACCCCTGAATTACGGCGAGCAGACAATTGGGCTATGGTTGCTGGGGCGACGCGATCCCGACGACCTGTACAGTCGTGCGGAGCTGCCTCTCTTTCAGACTCTGGCCAATCAGACGGCGGTGGCACTGACGAATCTGATACAGACAGAGAATCTGCGGGTACTCTATCGGGAGAACATCGACCGTCACGAGGCAGAACGGGCGCGGCTGGCGCGAGCGTTGCACGACGAGGTCTTGAGCCAGTTGGCCGTGCTGGTCCTGTTTGCAGGCGAGGAAATTAGGCCAGAGTCTCGCACTGCCTATGATGCGGTCACGGCGCGTCTGCGCCGCACGATTAGCGGCTTGCGGCCGGCGATGCTGCAGTACGGTCTATATGCGGCCCTCAGCGAGCTGGTGGACGAGTTAAGCGAGCACACCGGCGGCGACCCGGCTATCCTGAGCGAGTTGCTACCGAGCGATGCCCGCTACGCTGACACGGTGGAACAGCACCTTTTTCGAATCGTCCAGCAGGCGGTAGAAAACGCGCTAAAGCATGCACAGGCGGAAACGATCTACATCAGCGGGACTCTTTCCTCTGAGAAAGTCGAGCTATCTATAGAAGATGACGGCATTGGCTTGCCGGCCGAGAAGCCGCTAGACCTGGCCGGGCTGTTGGCAAGCAAACATTTCGGTCTTGCCGGCATGTACGAGCGGGCGGAGCTTATTGAGGCTGACTTACACATAGAGTCAACGCCTGGCAATGGAACTTGCGTCACCGTGTTCTGGACGGCTCCAGGGGAGGCGCCCACTGAGTTGTGAGTCCAGAACGCTTGTGGTGACG
>CAZRTM010000044.1:5711-31261 GCA_964602995.1 uncultured Ardenticatenaceae bacterium | reverse complement strand
TGCTGGACGGCGCCCATCCCGGCCCAACTGTTTTGTTACGCTTCGACATGGATGCCCTCCCTATACAAGAGACCCGCGACGTTGATTATAAGTCGGTCAATCCCGGTAAGATGCATGCCTGCGGGCACGACGGGCACATGGCGATGGGCCTGGGCCTCGCTCATCTGATGGCCCGCCGCCGCGAGGAGATCGCCGGGCGGCTCAAGTTCATGTTCCAACCGGCCGAGGAGGGGTTGGGCGGCGCCTTTGCCATGATTGCCGACGGCGTACTCGAGGATCCACAGCCAGATGTAGCGCTGGCCATGCATCTCTGGAATCATATCCCACTGGGCCAGGTGCGCGTCACGGCCGGAGCGTGCATGGCAGCCTCCAGCGTCTTCACCCTCACCGTAGATGGCCGCGGTGGCCACGGCGCTGCGCCGCACAAAGCGGTCGATCCGGTGCTGGCGGCGGCGCACATTGTCGCTGCCTTGCAAAGCATCGTCAGCCGCAACATCGATCCGCTGGAGAGCGTGGTCGTCACCGTTGGCGAATTCTCAGCCGGTTCCACCTTCAACGTCATCCCCGAACAGGCCGTCCTCAAAGGGACCGTGCGCAGTTATGACAGCGAAATACATCGCCTCATCTACCGCCGCATCCTGGAAATGGCCCGCTACATGGCCACGGCCTTTGGCTGCCACGCGCACATGGAAACCGTGGCCATTGTACCGGCCGTGGTGAACGATGCGAACGTCGTACAGGTAGTCCATGATGCAGCGGCCCAGATCGTCGGCAGCGAGAACGTGATAGATGGGCGTGATATGGCCTCTGAAGATATGGGCCATATCCTGGAAGAAGTGCCCGGCTGCTACTTCTTCGTCGGCTCGCGCAACGAGGCCAAAGGGCTGCACTATCCGCACCACCACCCCAATTTCGATTTCGACGAGCGGGCGATGGTCAACGGTGTCGCCACCATGGCCCAGGCCGCCGCGCACTACGTGCTTAACGGTCGCCGCTAGCGCCTCAAGGTCGCTTGCTTCACTGAACGTTGGCTAAACGTAGGGCGAAAACAGTCGCGGGGAGCAACCAAATATGTTAAGGTGTTTCTGACTATGTCCGAATACAATCCTGGTATGGATGACAATGTACTCAACAATGTAGACGGCAACGCAAACATCGTTATCCTTGCCGGCGGCGTGGGTGGGGCAAAGTTAGCCGACGGTTTTGCACAAATCGTATCAAGTGAGAATCTGACGGTCATTGTCAACACCGGCGATGACTTTCAACATCTCGGGCTGACTATTTGCCCCGATTTAGATACAATTACGTACACTTTGGCTGGCGAAGCCAATGTGGAAAGTGGATGGGGACGTGCCGGGGAGACGTGGCGTACGATTAGCGAGGTGAGCCGCCTCGGAGGTCCTGACTGGTTTCGATTAGGTGATCTTGATCTGGCCACCCATCTGGTGCGCACAGAGATGTTAGGCGCCGGTCATACGCTGACCGAAGTGACGCGTCACCTGTGCCGGCAGTTCGGTGTAGGGCCGGCTGTGTTGCCCATGAGCGACAGGCCCGCCCCGACCATCGTCGAGACGCCCGAAGGGAGGCAGCCTTTCCAGGAATGGTTCGTTAAGAACGGCTGGCAACCGGCAGTCAAGAAGATCCATCTGCCGCAGGATGTGCAGGCCACCGTTTCGGTGCTGTGGGCGTTGGAGAAGGCTGACATCGTCGTCATTGCGCCTTCCAACCCCTTTGTCAGCATCGATCCGATCCTGAACGTCTATCCCATCCGCGAGATGGTCGCCGACTTGCCAGAAGCTGTCGTCGCCGTCAGCCCCATCATTGGTGGGCAAGCTGTGAAAGGCCCGGCTGCCAAAATGATGGAAGAGATGGAGATGCCGGTGACGGCACAGGCCATTGCCAATCATTACGACGACCTGATTGACATCTTTGTCTACGACACCGTCGACAAGGGTAATGTGCAATCACAACACGAACTTTTGTGTACGAATACGATAATGAAAGACCGGGCAGAGCGTCTCCGTCTTGCCCGGGAAATAATGAATTTTACTATGGAGCTTATTAACCAATGACAATCTGGGCCATCATACCGGTGAAACCGCTACGCTATGGAAAGAGCCGCCTGTCGCACATCCTTTCGCCAGATGAACGAGCAGAGCTGACCACTGCCATGCTCAACCGCACGCTAGAGGCGCTCAACAACGTGCCGTCCATTTACCGTACGCTGGTTATCAGCCGCGATCCGGCAGCCTTGAAAATCGCCCGCAAACATGGGGCATACTCCTATGGCGAAGGAGACAAGCAGGACCTGAACCTGGCTCTGACCCGTGCCGCGCACATCGCGGCGGCGCAAGAGGCATCCGGTATCCTCATCCTTCCCGCCGACCTACCGCTGATCACCGTTGAAGATGTGAAGATGATGCTGGCAACGGCGGCGCCCTCCAGTAATCATAACGGGCAATCATTCCCCTATCGCCTGCCTCGCACTGTCGCCATTTGCCCCGACACCGAGAATGATGGCACCAACGCGCTCTACATCAGCCCACCGACCGGTTTCGAATTCAGCTATGGCCCTGGCAGCTTCGAGCGTCACCTGGAAGAAGCGGAACAGCTTGGTATGGCAAGCCGCGTCGTACACGCGCCGGGGCTTAAGTTCGATCTGGACACGGAAGAAGATTGGCACAACTATCAGGCCGTGAGCGGCAATCTGGTAAGCGCCGAAAAGATGGCTTGACTCGGAGCCTTCACCAATAGTGCTCATAATCTGAAAGCCGCCAGTACTTGTTACTGGCGGCTTTTTCTTTTGACAATTCGCTTCTGCCAGGCTGTATCTAAAACTATATCCCCACTTTATGCCATTATATAGAGCAGCTTCCTTCCCTCCCGAGTAAGATGGTATGATAATTGGCGTATAATAGGCGTACTATCTGGAGTTGAGAGCCGAAGAGTAGGAAGAACAGGAGTAAAGTGATGGACATCATTGTGGCCCTTTACAACAATATCGCCTACGCTCAGCAGACGGCAGAAGAGTTGATTGAGAGCGGAATTCCTTCTGGCGACGTCTACCTCATCAAGTGGGATGCAGACCGCATCTTCCAGCAGCTACGGGCGAGTGGGGAAAAGCAGGAAGAAGTATCTGAGTTGAGAGAAACCCTGAAGAGGCTAGACATCCCCCGCGAGCAGGCTTCCGCCGCACGCGAGGAGATTAGATATGGCGGCGGCGCCGTTGCTGTGCGCGTGGACGGCGGAATGCGCGACCGCGTTTTGCAAACTATCCAACGGCCAGGGCTTGTGGATGTTACAGCCCTACACAGCGAGGATGAAGTGATGACCCTGCGCCTGGTCATGGTCAAGGCCACGACCGGCGACTTCTCGAGTGATACCCGTGCCGCCTTCAAACGCCACTTTCAGGCCCGCTACGCTCCTAAAGGATTCAGCTATGAGACCTATGAGCCGGGATACCGCTTCGGCTATATACTCGGCCGCGAGATGTCGGGGCAAAATGTCAGTTGGGAGAGCGAATGGCCCAGAATCAAGGAGCGATGGCAGAAGCGCTATCGTGGCGATTGGCGCCAGTTCGCGCCGGCGGTGAAACAGGGCTGGCTCGTCGGCCAGGGCCTGGATCCGGGCCGCGAGCCGCACGTATCAGAGATTCAAGGCACCAAACGCACTGCCCAATACCGGGAGCTGCTTGAGGCGCAATAAAGCGCCTGAGCAGCCTGCGCATGGACCATCCCTCTTATGTCCCATTGAGGCGCGTCGTCCATTGTCGCTGCAGTACCGTTTTGGTAGACTGTTCGTATCAAATTCGCCGCTCGCCGGTCACTGGCGGCGGCGCCCTGACGGTGACAGGGTAACAGGTACCGGTGCCAGCCTGAATTTGGGCCTTCAAAGGAGAGAATGTGACAGAGGAAGAACGGGTTACGCTAGAGTGGGGGAAACTGCGTTTACCTCAACTGCAAGTGCGACTGTTGATCGCCTTTGTTCTGCTCGTCAACGTCATCGCCGCCTGTGGCGGTGGTGGCAACGGGACGGCAGCCCCCGAGGAAGTCGCACCACCTGTCGAAGGAGCATCGCTAAACTGCAGCCAGGAATGTCGTGACCGCGGCCAATGCGGCGAGAGCGAAGACCGCGGCACGGTGGTGCTGATGAGTGTGGATCAACCAGCAGTCTCGGCCATTGACCACGACCTGGCCGTTCCGAACAATTCCCCTATTGAAGTACGCGAACAGCGACCTGTGACCCTCGTCGAAAATGCAACCGGGCTTGAGTTTCCGGTTACTTTCTTCCGTGTCTTTGTTCCCAATCGAAACGTCGAAGCCTGGGTGGCCGAATGGTGTGTCTTCAACGCGCTGCCACCCCAATAAAGAGGACGAACAATGCGCCTGGACAAGCATAGAGAACGTGAAGTCGCCAGCCGCAAGGGGTTTGCATTGCGGACCATCGTGCAAACCACATGGCTGCTAATATCCGCTGTCATCAGTTTTTTCGTGTTGCGCTGGTTGTTTGATATCGGGTTTATCGATTACAGCTTCTTCTATAACACACTGAGCGTGCCCAGATCCATTTCCCAGGAACTGATTTTCGGCGCGTCCATCCTTGTCCTTGTCGCCATCATGCAATTCTTCCTCATTATGGGCTACGCCCTCGCCAGCCCAGAGGGGCGGCAACGGCCGGGAACACCATCTGCCTACACGCGCACCATTGATCCCTTCGGAGACGACTGAAATTACTGAACAACCGGCCGCCGCCCATGTCTGATAGCGTCACTGCCGTTGTCCTGGCTGCAGGGCAAAGCCGCCGAATGGGCCGCTCCAAACAGTTGTTACCCTGGGAAGGAACGACGGTTCTGGGACAGACATTACAGAATGTGCGCCGCAGCACGGCCGACGCAGTGCTGGTGGTCACCGGCGACAGACGAGAAGAAGTAGCAAAAATTGCTGCCGCACATGGCGTTGAGACCGTACATAACCCGCACTACGCAACGGACGAAATGCTTTCTTCTCTGCAGGTGGCAATACGCCATTTGCCGCAAAGCTGTCAGGCCGTTCTGGCCGTCCTTGCCGACCAGCCGATGGTTGAACCGCAAATTTACAACCAGATTATGGACGCCTACCGCCAGGGCCGCGGCGATCTCATCGCGCCTGTCTACCAGGGCCAGCGCGGCAATCCGGTGTTAATCGGGCGCCCTTTCTTTGAGGCGTTACTGGCGTTACCCGTAGGTGATGCTCCTCGTACCTTACTCCGTCACAACGAGGATCAGCTATATTTCGTAGAGGTAGATAGCGATACAATTTTGCGCGATCTGGACCGGCCGGAAGATTACGAACGCTACCATCCCACGTAAAGCGCCTGATAATTGCTCCCGGTTCGCGCTGCAATTACCATCATTCTGGAAAGGATTTGAACTCGTTGACAGACCGTTTATTAGATCAAATCATCGTTGTCGACGTCGAATCAACCTGTTGGGAAGGGCCTCCGCCTCCGGGCCAGCAAAGCGAGATCATCGAAATTGGCGTCTGTCTATTGGACGTCGCCAGTGGCAAGCGGAGCGCTCGCCGCAGCATGATCGTGCGGCCAGTGTACTCTAAAGTAAGCGATTTCTGTTCACAGCTAACCACGCTCACGCAGGCACAGGTTGAGGCAGGTATGACGTTCCAAGAGGCGTGCGACATATTGCGCAACGATTACGCCTCTCTCCTGCGCCCCTGGGCCAGTTTTGGCAACTACGACAGAAATCAGTTTGCCAGGCAGTGCCGGCTATCGAGAGTCTTCTATCCCTTTAGTGATACGCACATCAATGTCAAAAATCTATTCACACTGGTACACCAGTTGCCGGAAGAACCCGACCTACCCTGTGCGCTAAAGATGATGGGCATGGAGTTTGAAGGCACCTATCACCGGGGAGATTCGGACGCCTGGAACGTCGCTGCGCTTCTTGGCGGGCTGCTGCAAAAGGCCCGCCGCGACGCCTGATTGCCCACCGCGGTGAGGTGACCCAACGCTGCACTCAAATACTCCCTCTGTTCTGTAAAGAGAGTCATCCTTGACGCAGCCAGCGCAACACAGCTAAGATATTCTCAGTTCGGGAGATCCAGCGTCTAAGACCGGAGGATATTGTCATGAGCCGTGTTGCCGCAGATGATGAGCTGTCCGCAGCACAAACGTTGCTGGATGAGCTGCTGACTGAAGTAGCGCAAGAGGAGGGAACGCTGGCTTATGGCCAGAAACTGGGACGCGGCGGGGAGGCGCTGACCGCACTGCGGGAAACCGAAGTCACCTTTGGCAACCCCTACGACAACCTCATGCGCCTGACGCCCGACTCCTTTGCCGCAGCGGGGGTCACGCTGAACCCCATCCAGTTGCAGCAGATGGAAAATACCTTCGACTTCTACTACATGACGTTGAACGTCTCCCTGCATCCCAAACGGGGCGCCCAATTCCAGACGGTGGAGTGCCGGCTGGAGTTCGGCCCAGACGAAATGCCCATCGTGCAGACCATCTTTCCCCAACCCCGCTGGCGCACAGTGTTGGAATGGGGCGGCGGGCTGACGCTGGGGCTTGACGGTAACCTGGAGTGGCAGGCTGGCTTACCCGGCGACGCCATTAGCGAGCTTACAGGCATTTCCGGCATCCCCTCGGCCCAGCTCAAGACCACGAACGAGATGAATTCACGCATTGTGGTTGCCGACTACGCCTTCCGCACGGGGCGCGCCGAGATTTCGGCCACCGGCGAAGGCAATGCGCGCGCCACGTGGCGGCTGCAAAATCCAGAACTGCATGAGACGCAAACGATACGCTTTATTGTGGTCTTCAAAGTGCCCAAGGGCACAGAGCAAATTGAGCTGACGGGCAAGGTGCTTGCCGAACCGCGCATGGCCTGGCTCGTCGCGCAGTTGAGTGACGTCTTCGGCGAGCTGAGCCAGCGCTTCAAGAGCCTGCTGGGCCGTGATGATAATCAACGCCAGGGAGCAGAGCGCTTGCCGGTCGGAGCACACGAAAAGTGGGTCATTGAGCTGCCGCAGGCGTAAGCTGCCGCAGGTGTAAGCTGCCACAAGCGTGGCTACAGGAGCATTCTTAAATGACCGGCGCCGCCTATACCTACCGGCTGCGGCTCACAACTGAGCATGGTCAGGTTCAGGCCGAGGTTCGCGACCCGCAAGGAAATCTACTGGGCGAGCCATCGGGCCAGCTTCGCTATGTGGAGCCTTATCGCTCGCTGGTGGAAAGCAACAGCCAGAAGGCGCTGCAGGGCAAAGGGGACAAATACATCCTCTCCAGGGAAGAAATCGAAGCATTGGGCGAAGCACTGTTCCGTATTCTCTTCGACGATGCCCTGCAAATCGATTTCTTAACGCGCTATAACGATATTGTTCATAACCAGGAAGACGGGTTGCTGCGCGTGGAGCTTGATATAGACCAGAGGACGTTGCCACAACTGGCCGCTCTACCCTGGGAATTTCTGCGCGTACCACCAAATAAGGTCAGTGGCGCCCTGTGGCTGGCGACCGCGCCGCGCCTGGTCTTTTCACGCCGCCGCGCTCTGTGGCTTGCCCCTTCACCAATTCGGCTACGGCCAGATGAAAAATTGCGCGTTGCCCTGGCGGTCGCCGCGCCGCGCGACGAGAACCTGGGACCAGTCGCCTATGAGAAATTGTGGCAGGAGCTGCAGGAGATGGTCAGGGAGAACTCTGAGCACTTTGAATTACTGGACCTCGTCGAACCGGCCACTCGCGACACGCTCGACGCCGTTTTGGCGCAAAAGCCGCACATCTTGCACTTCGTGGGGCATGGACAACTGGCGGATGACAACGGCTCTGCAGTGGGCCAGATGGCCGTTGTCAATGACGCCGGGTATGCAGAATGGGTGGATGGAAGCCAGTTCGCTAACCTGCTCAACCGGCACCGGCCGGCCATCGTCCTGTTGCAGGCCTGTGAAGGGGCAGCCAGCGATACCTCACGCGCCTATGCCAATGCCGCTTCCTATCTAGTGGACCAGAACATCCCCGTCGTCGTCGCCATGCAGTATGAAATCAGCAACGCCACTGCGCGCCGTTTTGCCCGCCGTTTCTACCAGCAGGTAGCGGCGGGGAAACCTGTGGACGAAGCAGCGCAGGAAGGGCGTTATTACATCTCCGACTGGCACAAGAACCGCGACTTCGCCACACCTGTGCTCTATATGCGCGTGCACCAGGGCCAGTTGTTCGCCAGAGATTCGCAGAGCCAGGGAGAGGGCGCCGGTCGCCAGCCACCAACAGAGGCAACGCCAGCAACGGCAGAAAAAGAGCCGCTCTTCAACCGCATTCGTAAGGCGCTGCTCGATTGTGGCCCCTTCCGCAGCAATGATGCCGTAACTGACCTCTTCTACCTGGATCCGCGGCTGGCGCCCTGGCGCTTCAACGTGCCCCAGGCCAGTAATCCGGCAGGACGTGTCAATGCGTTGATGGCTTACCTGCGCGACCGCTGGAATGTAGAGCGCGAAAATGGATTGGTGCTGTTCCTTTACGCCCTCAGCGAGCAAAATGCAGGTGAAAGCTGCGAAGGACGTCTGGCCGCCCTGGCCCACGAGCTGAGCAAAGAACTGCAACCTCCTTCCTGGTAGCAACGCCGCCCCGACGCTTCCTCCCCAAACAGAGAGTGATTATCCCATCTGGCGCTTTACGAACGGCTGTCAATCTGCTACAATGCCTGCAGACAGTGTTTGTTACGAATTTCACAAGGGAGATTGTCGTGGGCAACCCTTTTAACAAAAGCTCTGACCGGAAAGAAATTGACCGCTTGCGCCGTGAGAGCAGCGAACAAGAGCTACGTTCCGCCATCGAGCGCATCATTGACGACGCCCAGAAAAAGGGAATGTTCGAAAACCTTCCCGGTAAGGGCAAGCCTCTGAACCTGCGTAAAAATACCTATGCTGGAGATAGCGCTCTGGCCTTTGAGCTGCTGCAGAACAACGACTTCACCCTGCCCTGGATTGACAAGCGGAACGAGGTCCTGGCGGCCATCGAAGCCCTGCGCGCTGAGCTGCGGGAAGAGTGGGACTATCATCGGGAGCAGTTGCAGGCCACAATCGACGAAGAGCGCAGGCTCGTCTTACAGAGCGAGTGGCAGACCTATGTACGCCAGTTTGAAGTACGGCTGGTGCGGCTCAACAAGCAGATATCACAGGTCAACCTGAGCATTCCGGCCGAACGGCTGGAGATTATCAAGCTTTCTCTTGATAAAGAGCTGGAGCGCGTCGGCGCGTCCTAACCTAATCCGTCAACGCTTAACCGCCCTGCTCCTCGCTTTGCCGCGCATACCAGGCCTGTAACAGCTCTGCTTCCCGTTTCCGGTCCATTCCGGCGCGCCATTCGTGGTCATCGGGCAGTGTCTGCGCCCACTCCAGGGTATCCTCTACCGTCTCCTCCACCTTCCTGAGCTTCAATCCGGCAATCAGGGCGCGCTGGATATTGATCGTCCCCAATGCCAGACCTTGCTGACCCGGAATCCATAGCGGCATCTCTGTGAAGGGCTGCACGTCGTGCTCCAGAAGGAACTCCTCTTCTACCCACTCAAATTGTGCCGTACTGTGGGTCACCTTGCGGCACGCTGCCAGCACCTCGCCCAGGGGCAAACCACCGGCGGGGCCTGTGGCATTGTAGATGCCGGTCGCGCGCGCCTCGACCATGCGCATAATCCACTCGCCCAGGTCACGAACGTCAATAAATTGCACCGGCTTAGAAGCCACGCCGGGAGCAAGCACCTGCCCACCTTCGGCCACGCGCACCGGCCAATAGGTGAAGCGATCAGTGGGGTCGTGCGGGCCGACGATTAGACCAGGCCGGATCACCAACGCGCCGTCAGGATACAGTTCCTGCACCACGTTTTCACAAAGCACCTTGAGCGCTCCATATGTCCCCCCTGCAATCTCCTCCACCGTCTCATCTTCCAGAGTCTGTAGCGCGGCGTCCTCACCGGCGTCAGGCGACAGCGAATCATCGTAGACGGAGATGGTGGAGATAAACGTATAATGCGGCGCCGCGTCCGCCAGCAGCTCTGCGGAGTCGCGCACAACGCGCGGAACGTAACCACTGGTATCGACCACAGCGTCCCACTGCCGCCCCTCCAACGCTGCCAGATCGCCGTCGCGGTCACCGATCAGCGTCTCCACGTCTGAGAACAGACGAGGATTACTGCGCCCGCGATTAAACAGCGTCACCTCATGGCCGGCGGCTTGCGCCGCCTCGACGATATAGCGTCCCACGAAGCGCGTGCCTCCCAGAATGAGCAGATGCATCTCAATCCTCCATTTCCATTACGAGCCAACCAGATGGTCACCAGCAGCGGCAACTCTGAAAAGCGTACTTTTCACGCCACTTATGCTCCAAAGTATAGCGTACCAGCGCCAATCGTGTTAAAAATGCTTCAGCTAGGTAGGTATCTTTCGTGCAAGGAGGGAGGCGATGGAAGTACGCGTCCGTCAGGGAAGTATTCAGGCCGCAGAAGCTGACACCATCATCGTAAATCTATTTCAGGGCGTTACAAGGCCGGCCGGCGCTACTGGCGCTGTCGACCAGGCGTTGGATGGCGCCATCAGCGACCTGATCGCCGGCGGCGATTTGAGCGGTAAATTGGGCGAAGTTGTCGTCCTCTACCCACGTGGCGCCATTCCCGCGCGCCGTGTGCTGATTGCAGGGTTGGGAGAGCCAGAAAAGTTTGACCTGGAGCAGGTACGCAAGGCCGCCGCAGCCGCCATTAAGAAGGCGCGTGATCTGCATGCGCGACGGGTGGCCTCCATTGTTCATGGCGCGGGCATTGCCCGCCTGCCCGTCGCCGTCGCGGTGCAATCGGTGCTAGAAGGCACTCTCCTGGCGCTTTACCAGTACGAAGGGGCAAAACAGGAAAAAGAGAACAAATCCCGGATTGAGTCGTTTACCATCGTCGAATATGACCAGAGCAAAATCGGAGTCATCGAACAGACGATTCAGACCACGCTGGCCATCATCGAAGGCGTCAAGGCGGCGCGCGATCTGGTCAACGAGCCGCCAAATGTGGCCACGCCCACGCGCCTGGCGAACGTGGCGCGCCAGATTGCGGCTGAGCACGGCCTGACGGCGGAAATCGGCGACCGGGAATGGGCCCGGCAACACAATATGGGCGCCTTTCTGGCCGTGGCCGGCGGCGCGGGAGAACCGCCCTCCTTTATCATCCTCGAACACAACGGCGACCGCGATGACCTGGATACCATCGTCTTCGTGGGCAAGGGCATCACATTCGACACCGGCGGCATTTCGCTCAAGCCCCGTGAAAATATGGATTTGATGAAAACGGATATGGCCGGAGCCGCTGCCATGCTGGGCACCATGAAGGCTGTGGCCATGCTCGACCTGCCCCTGCGCGTCATCGGTATCGCGCCCTGCACGGAAAATATGCCCGACGCGCACGCCTACCGCCCTTCAGATGTCATCACAGCCAGCAATGGCCGCACCATCGAAATTATCAGCACCGATGCCGAGGGGCGTATGGTTCTGGCCGACGCGCTGGTCTATGCCCAGCGCTACCAGCCTAAGGCCGTCATCGATCTGGCGACGCTTACTGGGGCTGCCGTGGTGGCTCTGGGTGAAAATGTCGCCGCCGGTTTGTTCAGCACAGAAGATTGGTTGCGCGAGCAGTTGGTGACGGCTGGGGCCACAACACACGAGCGCGTCTGGCCCCTACCCTTGTGGAACGACTACGAAGAAGCCATTAAATCCGAAGTGGCAGACATGAAAAACAGCGGCGGCCGTTTTGGAGGCGTCGGCGCTTCAGCCGTCTTCCTGAAAGCGTTCATCGACTATCCCTGGGCGCATCTGGATATTGCCGGGGTGGCATCTACCAGGAAAAGCAACGATTATATTCCAGCCGGCGGCACCGGATTCGGCGTGCGCCTGCTGGTCGAGTTCTTACGGAACTGGCACAGCGAATAAGCCGCGTCCTTTCAGAGGACATTCCCTCTAAAGACCCGGTCGCTGGCATATTAAGGAGAGGCGCCGATGACCAATCCACCCGAAGAGTTCCTTCTCGCCTACCAGGATAGTTGTGCTGGTCTAACCCTGCTGCTAATTCATGGCTTCCCGCTGAACAGCAACCTGTGGGAGCCTCAGATGGAAGACCTCCGCGATGTGGCGCGCGTGGTAGCGCCCGACTTGCGCGGCCACGGCCTTTCAGCGCCCGGCGACGAACCATACAGCGTGCGCCTGATGGCCGAGGATTGCATGCAGCTTCTGGAGGCGGTCGGCGCACAGGACCCGGTTGTCGTGTGTGGGCATTCGATGGGCGGTTACATCGCGTTGGAATTCTTCCGCCAGTACCCAGAATGGGTGGACGCCCTTATCCTCGTCTCAACGCGGGCAACGGCCGATAGCGACGAGGCCAGGCAGAAGCGGGATGAGACCGCGCAGCGGGCCAAAGATGAAGGCGTGCCCCTCGTGGCGCGTGAGATGCTGCCCTCGATGCTGGCGCCCAATAATCACGAACACACTCCAGAGCTGTTAGAATTTGTACGTGACATGATGGAAAGCACCTCACTCAAGGGCATGGTCGGCGCGCTACAGGCGATGAAGGAGCGCCCCGACTCCATGCCCACGCTGCCAGAGATAGATGTTCCTGTGCTAATCATTCATGGTGAAGATGATCAGTTGATACCGGTCAAGGATGCGGAAGCTATGCGCGATGCTCTGCCTACGGCTGAACTGGTCCTCATTCCCGGCGCCGGCCACCTGCCTAACCTGGAACAACCGGTGAGTTTCAACGAAGTGGTCTGGGATTTCCTGGAATCATTATCGGAAGAAGAAGAGGGTTAGGTCTTAACCGGACGCCTCAAATTAAGGGCTAACTGACTGTTATGCAAGATTGGGATTTTTCACCGCCGCCCGGCTCAGACCTGGGAGACCATGATGTGCCCCTGGAGGGCCACCATCTCCTGGGCAAGCGGGTAGCGTTGTTGGTGACAGGCGGCATTGCGGCCATAAAAGCACCCTTTATTGCCCGCGCCCTGCGCCGTCAGGGCGCCGACGTGGTCGCCTTCACCTCTTCGGAAGCGCTGCGCTACGTGGCCGAGGAGGCGCTTTCCTGGAGCACCAACCATCCCGTCGTCACACAGTTAACCCCCGCCGCTGAACATTTAAGTGACGCTGCGCCGTTTGACGCCTACCTGGTAGCGCCAGCCACCTACAACACCATCAACAAGGTGCGCCACGGCATCGCCGACACAGTCGTCACCTCGGCGCTGGGTTCCGCCCTGGGCCGTATGGAACAGGGGCGCACCAAAGTCCTCATTGCGCCGACGATGCACGGTAGCCTGCACACTTCCATTCTGACCGAGTCCATGAAGGCGCTGGCCGCCCAAGGGGTGCGCATCATTCCACCGCGGGAAGATTATGGCAAGCACAATATCCCCGAGGATGAACGGCTGGTCGCCGAAGTCTGCCGCGCCGTCAGCCAGTCACCGCTCAAAGGGCTATCCTTTCTGGTCACCGGTGGCCCCACGCCGGTGCCCATCGACGCCGTACGCCGCATCACCAACCGTTTCAGCGGCCGGTTGGGCATCACCATTGCCGACGAGCTGTTCCTGCGTGGGGCAGATGTGACCCTCATTCATGCCGGAAGCTTGCTGTCGCCGCCGGTTTACTTGCCGCACCGGCTGGCCGATACCTTCGACGACTATGTACAACTGGTCTTTGAGGAGCTGGAGCGCAAACAGCAGCAGGGCGCTGTGTTCACCGCCGCCGTGGCCGACTATCGGCCGCAGCAGATCCTGCCGGGAAAAACACCCAGCGGCGGCACGCTACAAACATTGGAGCTGACGCCGACAATGAAGGTGATAGCTAAGGTAAGGGAAACGTACCCTGACCTACAGATGGTTACCTTCAAATATGAAGAGAATGTCTCACACGAGAGATTGATAGAAATTGCGCGGGAGCGGCTGGAGCAGGGCTACGAGGCGGTGGTCGCTAACCGGGGCGAGGAAACTGAGGAAGCAGGCCAGCAGGTTGCTTATCTGGTCACGCCCGCCAAACCTGAGCAGCGGCTGACAGGTAAGCCACAAATTGCCCGGGCCATTGCCGATTACCTCGAGCAAGAAGTGTAATAGAAGTCTGACACAGATCCAACGCGGTGCCTTTACACTGCAGAGAGACCAGGCGCAACGCGCTACTGGTGTTGTTCGCCTGCAACCCGTGAGTTTACAATAGAAGGTGGGTGAGCACGTGGCCACCCTGCTAAATCCCATCCCCACGTTAGATAGGAGCATCGCCATGAACGAGGCAAATCGAGAACGAGAAGCGGTTATTCTTAGTGGCGCCCGCACGCCCACCGGGCGGTTATTGGGCGCGTTGGGCAGCAAGACAGCGACTGAACTGGGCGCTGTGGCCGTGAAGGCAGCAGTAGAGCGCGCCGGTATCGACCCCAACACCGTCTATGAAGTGATTATGGGACTGGTAGTGCAGGCCGGAGCCGGGCAGGCCCCTGCCCGCCGCGCCGCCCTGAACGCCGGTCTGCCAGACACCGTTGGAGCGGCCGCCGTCAACAAGGTATGCGGTTCCGGCCTGAAAGCGGTGATGCTGGCAGCCAACGGCATTGTGGCCGGCGAAGCAGATGTCTACGTCGCCGGAGGCATGGAGAGCATGAGCAACGCGCCCTATCTGGCAATGGGCGCACGCGCCGGTTACAAATATGGCAACGTAGAACTGACAGATTCCCTGGTGCACGACGGCCTGTGGTGCGGCTTCCAGGATTGGATTATGGGCAACGCCGCCGAATTTATCGCCAAACAGTTCGAAGTCAGCCGCGAGGAGATGGATGAGTTCGCTCTACGCAGCCACGAACGCGCGGCTGCGGCGACGGCCGAGGGTCGCTTCAGGGCCGAAATCGCTCCTGTGGAGATTCAGGGGCGTAGGGGCAAAGTGACCCATGTAGACGTTGACGAGACGATCCGCGCCAGTTATGACAATGGCGGCTATACGCTGGAAACGAGCATGGAGCAGTTGGCCAAATTGCCGCCCGCATTTGAGAAAGATGGCGCTGTCACCGCCGGCAATGCGCCAGGGCTGAACGATGGCGCTGCCGCACTGGTCGTTACCAGCCGCGCTGAGGCGGAACGGCAGGGCCTGAAGCCGCTGGCGCGCATTGTTGGTTACACCCACGCAGCCGTACCCCCGGAGTGGATCTTCGCCGCGCCGGCACGGGCCATTCCACGCCTGCTGGAACGGCTGGATTGGCGCATGGAGGATGTGGACCTTTTTGAGCTGAACGAGGCGTTCGCCGCTCAGGCTCTGGCTAATGCTGCAGAATTGAAGCAACGGGGTTATGATTGGGACTGGGGAAAGGTAAACGTCAACGGTGGCGCCATCGCTTTGGGCCACCCTCTTGGCTCCAGTGGCGCACGCGTGCTTGTGACACTATTACATGCCTTGCAACAACGAAATCTCAAACGTGGTGTGGCTGCTCTCTGTCTTGGTGGCGGTGAAGCGGTAGCAATGGGCGTTGAATTGGAGGATTAGAAGTCGTGTTTAGAGATGAAACTTTTCTGGTACTCGGCGGTGTGGGGATGGTTGGCTCGCAAATTGTACGGGAGATTGCTCGCCAACTTGAGCCGCGCAAGATTGTCGTTGCCAGCCTCTACCGCGGCGAAGTGCGAGAATTCTTGCACGACCTACGCAAAGAGTTCCCCCGTGTCAATCTGGTTGGCGCCTGGGGCGATGTATTCGTGCGCCAGGAGTTCAACATGGAACGGCGCCGGCGCCTGCTGCAGAGTCGCGTGCACCGTGACATGTTATACGAGGACCTCTATGGCGATCTTCCCAGCGCCGTTGAACGGTCGGCGCTGGTGCAGTTGATAGAAGAACACCGCCCGAACGTCATTGTAGATAGCATCAACACGGCAACAGCAATCAGTTACCAGAATACTGAATCGCTTAGCAAACAAACGTATGAGCTACTGAAAGAGCTGGAACGGATTGTCGATCATCAAGATCTGGACGCCCTTTCCGAATTTGGGCGCCACGTCGAGCAAAATGTCAGCAACCTCCTCCTCTCACAATCGCTGCCCCAGCTTATTCGCCACGTGCAACTCCTCCACAGCGCTATGGTTAATGTAGGCACACGCCTCTACTTGAAGGTGGGCACGACGGGCACCGGCGGCATGGGGTTGAACATCCCTTACACTCATAGCGAGGATCGCCCCAGCGCAGCCTTGATGAGCAAGAACGCCGTCGCCTTTGCCCACACTGGTCTGCTCTTCCTCATGGCGCGCACGCCCGGCGGGCCACTGGTTAAGGAGATTAAGCCTGCCGCCCTGATCGGCTACCGCCGCGTCAGCTACCAGACGATCAAACGGCGCGGACGACCTCAGTTTCGCTATGAGACCAAAACAGAAGGACTGGATGGCGCACTGCACCTGCGCGGTGACGAGAATCTGTACACGAAGCTGGGCAAGCTGCAGATGGCCGGCGTGGACACCGGCGAAAACGGCTTTTTTGCCCGCGGCGAATTCGAAGCGATCACCCACCTGAACCAGATGGAATCGGTGACGCCGGAAGAGATCGCGCAACAGGCAGTTCTGGAAATCAAGGGCAGCAATACCGGGTATGACGTCATCGCCGGCATTGACAGCAGCGTGATGACGCCCAGCTTTCGGGCCGGTGTGCTGCGCCAGATGGCGTTGGACAAGCTGGCGCACATCGAAGAAGAAACCAGGTCGCACAGTGTGGCTCTGGGTCAGCTTGGACCACCAGAGCTTTCCAAACTACTCTACGAGGCGCACTTGCTGAAGCTCAATTACGGCACATTGCGCGAAGTCATCAACACCCCCGCCACTGAAATCTCCGAGACGCTCTATGCCTTCTTGCTGGAAGAAGATACGTTGCGTACCACGATTGCCGCCATCGGCGTTCCCATTCTGGCGCCGGACGGCCGGAGCCTGATTCGTGGCCCACGCCTCAACATTCCTGAAAGCATCCACCATGAAGTACCCGTGACGCCTGAGAGCATTGATGGCTGGGCACGCAAGGGGTGGGTTGACCTGCGACCCGTCAATTTCGCAGAGTGGCAAGAGCGTTTCCAGCGTATGCGCCGCACCCGACACATGTTGCACACCAGAGGAACCTCGTCCGTGACCATGAAGACCTATCTGCATGATACGATTGAGATAGGCGCTGTTGCGGCCTGGATCTTCAATAACGAGCACCACGGGTATCGCATAAAGTAGGAGTCTGAGGAACGCCACCCGCTTCAAGAAAAGTTCTCCTTCTGTTTCTTGACAGCATCACCACTGGCGCTAATATAAGGGATAGCCTCCCAGCCTTAACCACTTCACAGTATGTAACTCTGCTCAGTTGTCACTGTAGCAGTCGGACCATTGAAAGCATCATTATTTTCAAAAAAAACATGGCTGCTCACTCCCCGATAGCAGCAACAAGTAGTTGAGGATTTCTCTATGCAACAACAATTTGTCGGCCTGACCATGCCCGTCTTTACTGCATTTGGTTGGGCCGGTGAGGAGCAAGCTCTTAATTTCGCCCTTTCGCAATTAGAAGAGTTCATTGCCTCTCTCCACGCATCCCTCCCCCGCCGTGTTCAAAATCAACTCCCCTTCTTTGGGATGAATCGAGAAAGCCAGATCGTCTATCTGTCCGCCGACCAGGATCCGGAGAAAGAAGTGTACGTTGCCTTCGTGGCCCGCCCCCTGAGTCTGGAGCTGCAACTGGCAGTAACCGACGAGATGGCCATTGGCCGCGCTCTGAAGGCCGCCGACAACACGCCCCAACGCTGGCGCGAGCTTTTGCAATCGCTGGAGGGGGAGTGGACCTTACACTTGAAGCAGATGCAGGTTGACGAGGATAGCGGCGAGCGTACCAGCTACCAGGATCTGTTCAAAGACACCGTTGACAAGCTGGACGCCGAAATGGCCGAAAGCCTCAGCAGCCGCGCCGCCTTTCTACACGGCGAGCCGCAATGGGTCATCCCGATTTCATTGAGCCGTCGTTTCCCGGCCGAACAGGTGGCGGCGATGGGCACAGACGTGGTGCGGGTAATGTCGGAACAGGTGCGCGAGCTGACACCCCTGCTGGAGTTCATGACCGGCCGCGTGACCAAAGCAGCGCCCAAAAAAGCGCGCAAAGAAAAAGCGCCACGCGCACAACGCCGTGAAGAGTCGATGGATCCAGAGAGGCAGTTCGTCTATGTCACCAGTCTGAAGCCACTACACATCCGCCGCGGCTTTGTGAACCTGACGCCCGAACATTGGGAGTTCTTTGCCCAATCAGCGCGTGCCACGACCCGCGATGTGACGGTAAAATTCAACGATCGTACCGACAACAACAGCAGCGTCTGGCACCTGGCTTCAAGTAATATGGCCCGCATCGTGCTCAGCGACGCAGCCCGCTACTGGTTGCAGGAAACGTTTGACCCTGATGACAATATTCAGATAACAGCTACCAAAGTTGACGACGAGGAGATTGAAGTTATTCTCGAGCCTGTAGAATAAACTGCGCTTCCAAAGTCAGGCTCAGACTCAGGCTAAACAGCTAAGCACCAGATGGGAGCCAGCCAAAAGTAAAGGATTGCCGATGGCAAAAACGAAAATTGTCGCGACCATAGGACCTGCTTCTGATAACGCAGAGACAATCCGCAAGATGCTGCGTGCTGGCATGGACGTCGCGCGTATCAACTTTTCCCACGGCGACCACAAAACACATATCAAGACGTTCGAAATGCTCCGGCGCGTGGCCGAAGAGGAAGGCAAGGTGCTGGCTATCCTGGGCGACCTGCAAGGTCCCAAACTACGACTGGGGCACGTCGGTTCAGGCGGCATCCAGCTATCGCTCGGCGATGAGGTGATGCTGACACCCTACCCCGGCCAGCCGGCCATGATTCACCTGCCACACCCTGAACTTATCCAGACCTTGCGTCCCGGTGCCCGTCTGATCATTGGTGATGGCGAGGTAGAGCTGGAGGTTACTGAAAAACAGGGCGAGACTGTCCTGACCACAGTCAAAGTCCCCGGCCTGTTGGAGTCACGCAAAGGCGTTAACGTTCCAGGCACCGATCTACCCATCTCCTCCCTCACCGAAAAAGACCGCGAGGACCTGGAGCTTATCTGCGAGCTGGGCTTTGACTACGTCGCGATCTCCTTCGTGCGCAACGGTTACGACGTGCAGGAACTGCGGGAGTTGATGGCTGAACGAGACGTCCACATTCCCATCATCTCCAAAATCGAAAAGGGCGAGGCGATTGAAAGCCTCATCAGCATCCGCGACGCTTCCGACGGCATGATGGTCGCGCGCGGCGATCTGGGCATTGAAGTGCCTCCACAGGAAGTGCCGTTGCTGCAGAAACGGATCATCCGCGTCTGCAACGATGTGGGCAAACCTGTGATCACGGCCACGCAGATGCTACAATCGATGATAGAGCACCCTCGCCCCACTCGCGCCGAAGCCAGCGACGTGGCCAACGCCATTCTGGACGGCAGCGACGCGGTTATGCTGTCGGGCGAGACGGCAGCAGGCAAATATCCCGTCGAAACGGTGCTGATGATGAGCCAGATTGCAGAGATGACCGAAGGCGCCTTTCCCTATGATATGTGGCGGCAGCGGCGGCAAGAAAGTCACGCCAGCCATACTGATATTACCGAGGCTATCAGCGCTGCCAGCTGTGCCGTAGCCGAGGACATCGGTGCATCAGCCATAATTACCTCCACCCTCTCTGGATTCACAGCACGCATGATTGCACGCCACCGTCCATCCACCGTCATTACGGCGGTGACGCCCCGGCCCGAAACACAACGGCAATTGGCCATGGTCTGGGGCGTGCGTTCGGTGCTGGTACCCGACGTCGAGAGCACCGACGAGATGCTAGATGTCACGATGCGCGCAGCCTATGCCCAAGGACTCCACATTGGCGATCACATTGTGATCACCGCCGGTATCCCCTTTGGTAGAAGTGGACACACAAATCTGATCCAGGTTCATGAAATTGAACGTCTTGGTTCAGAAC
Source organism: uncultured Ardenticatenaceae bacterium (assembly GCA_964602995.1). Taxonomy (GTDB): domain Bacteria; phylum Chloroflexota; class Anaerolineae; order Promineifilales; family Promineifilaceae; genus JAAYYY01. The sequence continues at coordinate 11,251 of CAZRTM010000044.1, read as the reverse complement.
TGGAATCTGACGAAGTAGAAGAAAAGTAAGCAGTTCCTTCGCTACGTTGCGCAAGATGTTGCGAAGGTTCTGCTTACAACACAATATCCCCTGTTAGCAACATGGATTGGCTTTCCGCTCCACCTCCCCTGATTCTTGGCCACCGTGGGGCCAGTGCAGACGCGCCCGAAAATACCATCGCGGCCTTCGGCCTGGCCGCCGAACAGGGAGCGCATGGCATTGAACTGGACGTCCGCCTTTGCGCCAGCGGTGAGGTTGTGGTCGTCCACGACGCTACCATCGATCGCACCACCAGCGGCAGCGGCGGCGTTTCAGCTCTGACATTAGAAGAGCTGCAGCAGGTAGATGCGGGGATGGACCAGACCATTCCCACGCTGGACGACGTATTTCAGCTCTTTGGTCCCAGCATGCTCTACAATGTCGAGCTGAAAAGCGGTGCGCTCTTTGACGGTAAATTGGAGGCCGCCGTAGCTGATCGCATCGCTGCTTACCACCTTGAAAACCACGTCGTCGTTTCCTCCTTCAATCCCTTTGCCTTGAGGCGAGCGCGACGCCAGCTTTCCAGCAGCACAATGACCGGCTTTCTCTGGATTGGCGGCCCCCACCGGCTGCTACGAAAGCTGGCCCCCACCCAGGCCGATCATCCTTACTATAGGCGAGTCGATGCAGCATATGTAGCCTGGGCGCGTAAAAACAACTATCGTATTCACGTCTGGACCGTAGACGATCCAGCAGAAGCGCAACGACTGGCCGCGCTGGGTGTTGACGCTATTATCACCAACAAACCAGGGCTGATTCGAGAGGCCCTGCAAAACGCCGTGTGAGTCTAAACCCCACTCCCGGCGAAGACAATGAATGGCTAACAAACCTTGAAAGTAAAAGTCATCCTTAACCCTTATGCCAACCGCTGGGGCGCTCAGGCCCAGGTGCCTGCTGTGCGCTCCGCCTTTGCCCGTGCCGGCGCCGAGGCCGATATTACGCTGACAACGAAACCACGCGAAGCCACCCGGGAAGCTGCGCTGGCTGCTCAGAATGGCTATGAGGCCATTGTAGCCGCCGGAGGAGACGGCACGGTCAGCGAGGTAGTGAACGGGCTGATTCAAGCGGCGGGAGACGGCCCCACACAACCACTGGGTGTGCTGCCCATTGGCACGGGCAACGACTTCAGCGATATGGCCGGGCTTCCTCGCGACCTGACGATGGCTGCGGAACTGATTGTCGCAGGCAAGACGCGACAGGTTGATGCCGGAAGAGTGAACGACCACTATTTCGACAATAACTGCGCTCTGGCCATGGAACCGATGGTGACCATCGAGAACGTCAAGATGCGGCGCGTCTCTGGCAACGTGCGCTATGTCGCCGCGCTCGTCAAAAGTCTGCTCAAGCTGCGCGCCTGGGACATGCACCTGCGCTGGGACGACGGCGAACATCGCGGACTGACTTTTCTGCTCTCCGTCTGCAACAGCCCGCGCACGGGTGGTCTGTTCTACATGTCGCCACAGGCTGAGATGGACGATGGCTACTTCAACTTCGTCTATGCGCCGGCCATGCCCAAGGCACAGGTCCTGGCCATTCTGCCGCGCCTTTTTAAGGGCACGCACATCGACCATCCCCTCGTGCGCCACGAACGCACGCGCCGTCTGGTCGTAGAGAGCGAACCGGGCACGCCCATCCATGCCGATGGCGAAGTCATTGCCGAATCCGTGCACACAATCGACTATGAGATCTTGCCGGGCAAGATTACGCTGATCGTCCCCTGACGGTCAGGGGTGTACCCTGACTATCAGGGTAGCTGATCCCACCAGCCCTCAATCGTAATCTCTTCCGTCGCTTCCGCAACTCCTGCTGGCGCCTGCAGATTGCGATTGGCGAAGCGGTCCTCGGGGTCGATGACTTCGGCGTTGGCAAACGTCCCGCGCGTAATACGATACTCAAGCTGCTCGCCTTCATCCAGCGTCAACTCCAGCGTATAGACGCCCTGGCCCCCTGCCGTAAAGCGGTAGTTGGCGTCGTTGGGTACCCAGTTGTTGAAAGGGCCGGTCATGTAAAGCTGGGCATCTTCCGGCGTCCCTTCAGGCGTCATTGCCACCAGCGTAACAGTCACCTGTGGTTCGGGAGGTGTGGGCGGCACGTAGGGAGCAGGAGCGCCCAACAGGACGTCGTCCAGGATAAGCGGCGCATTTTGCACCGGGTAGTCGTCCGCTCGCTCCAGAGGCAGCAACATATCCCCGGCTTCCTCGTCCCACAGCCAGCTTGTCACATAGACCTTCACCCCTTCCCACGATTCAGGCGACCCAAGGGCCGCAGCGGGGATGAAGACGTCAATCGTATCCGTTTCGGCGTTTCCACTGACTTCAGGCAGCGGGCCACCGCTTTCTGTGCCATAGCTCTCGGCTGTGGCGCTCTGTGTGCTGTAAAGGGCCAGCCGGGTGGGGCTGACCAGCGCCAGGTAATCCCAGGCCACGCCCTCTGGCGCATTCCCGCCAAGGCGCGGCAAGAGGTCAGTACCTTCACGAGCGGGCACATCAATGAAGATGTGGAAGACCACACTGTCAAACCCTGCATCCGACGGCTGTTCGTGGATCACGTCTGCCATCTGCAGAGACAGGGCCAACCCCTCCTCGGCAACGACCATGCTCGCTTCACGAATGTCCACCAGCGCTTCACTCTCGGCCGGCACAGTATAGGTTATCCAGGGCAAGGGGCCGCTCGCGTCGCCCGCAGGATCTGCCTGATAGAAGCGCTCCCCCTCGCTGACCGGAATGACATCGGTATCGTCCAGAATAAGCGGGTCGACGGCCCAGTCACCACCGCCAAAAACCCACTGCGAGGCGACAGGCTGTAACTGGCGATAGGCGGCGTCTGGGCCATTCCAATCCCAGTTGGTGATATAGACCCGCGCCCCTTCCAGACTCTCCGGGTTATCCAACGCTTCGGCGAGGAAGAGGAACGTTATTGTGTTGCTCTCCTGATCCACGCTGATCTCCGGCGCAGGCACAATCACCGTGCCATATTCATCCTCGCTTGCTCCTTCACTGGAGTAGAGGCGGTTGTTCCAGCCTTCGATAAACGCCATGTAATCCCAGGCAAAGCCCTCGGGAGCGGTGGCGTTAATGCCGGGCAGCACTGTGACCCCTTCCTGGCCTGGTACGTCAATGAAGATGTGGAACAGCACGTGGTCGAAGCCGTTGACCGGCCCCCAGACGTCTGTCACGTCAGCCATCGTCAGCGATACCTGCAAATTGGCGCCAAAGGCGGTGACGCGGGTGCTGAGGATATCAAGCTGCTCGCCAAACGTCTCATCAGTGGGCAGCTCGTAGTTGCCGGACGGCCCCACGTCGTCGCCAATGCGGTCGTAGGTAATCGTTCCGCCGCCGGTTGGCTCAAACGTCGTCTGAAAGCTGAAAGTCGGTGAGACAGCCCCCAATTCGGGCGCATAGACCGTCAATGTGTTCGACCGTTCGCCAGGGGCAAAGGCGCTGATGGGTACCGTCACTTCCCACGTGCCGTCATCACTTGTCGTTGCTTCCAACGCCTGCTGCAGGTTGCCGTTGAGGATGATGCGCAGTGGTGTATCTGGCTCTGAAGCCGTGCCCGAGAGCAGGAAATCTTCGGTAAACGCCTGGCCCTCCACGCTGGTTTCGACGGTCACTGTGGCCGCTGCGTCTTCCACATCCACCATTTCATCACTCACCAGCAAGACCATCGCCTCGCGCGCTGCTAATTCCATCGTCAGACGGCCTTCCGGCCCCACGACGATGTCCTCCGGGTTGTCGAGGCCAAAGAGCAACGTCAGGACGGTGCCTGCTGGCAGACCGGTTTCCATCTCGGTCAACAAGACGGGGCGGTCAGCGCTGTTAAATAGTACAATCGCCGTTTCCCCTTCATAGCTGCGCTGGAAGGCCAATGCCCCCGGCCCCACTTCGTTTTCGTATAAGATGGTCAGCTCGCCATAGCTGAATAGCGGATGCTCCTTGCGCAAAGCGGTCACCGTCTGCAGGTGGCGATACATCTCGGCATCGCGGTTAAAGTGGTCCTCGCCGCCAGAACCCCATCCACCGGCAAACATCGCCGCCCGCTGCTCGGTAAAGCCCTGTTCCGTACCATAATAGATCACCGGAATACCTGGCGCGGTCATCAGGAACGTCGTGGCCTGTTTCAGCCCGTCCAGATTACCACGGGAGAGGAAGCGGGCCACGTCGTGGTTGTCGATGAAGTTAGGCAGCAGGTTTGGTTCGGGGAACAGGGAGTCATCTTGCGTCAGCTCCAACCGGTAAGCCAACTCGCTGGTGGGTTGTCCCTCGGCGAAGACACGGTTGAGTGTAAAGTGCATGGGGAAGTTGAGCACCGCGTCCATCTCTGGTTGTTCTTCCGTGCCCAGATACTCAGCAATGCGCCGCTCACCATCGTCCTGGAATGGCTCGGAGCCGACGAAGGCCTCGCCAAAGGTGAAAAACTCCTCTTTGCCCGCCGCTTCTGCTACCAGCTCGATACCCGGCGCGCCGGCATCATCAGCATAGAAGAAGTCATGCCAGAAATCGTGGCTGCTATAGAGAACAGTATCTACGCGAAAGGCATCGACGCCTACTTCGCTGACCCACTTGCCATAGGACTGGCGCAGCGTCTCGCGCACCAGCGGGTTATCAAAGTTGAGGTCGTCAAGGTCACTTAACTGATAATAAAGCGCCTCTTCCGGATCGTTATAATCGACAATCGATGGCGTCCAGTGATAAATATCCGCCTCGCGGTGCTCTGGATTGCGCACATCGTTCATATCGAACGGTGGCTGGCTGGGAGCCGTAACAGGCACGCTCTCCTCATTCAAGCGGAACCCCACTTCCGGATCTTCAGGGTCATAGACCGTCTGGCCGTCTTCATTCTGGTAAGTGAAGAAGTTGCCGGTGTGGTTGGTCACAATGTCCTGAATAAGATACATCTCCCGGTCGTGCAGCGCATTAGAGAGCGCCTGGTAGCTCTCCAGGTCGCCAAAGTGAGCGTCCACCTCGCTGAAATCCTCAGCCCAGTAGCCATGGTAACCGCCGAAATTGACCAGCGGATCCCACCACTGGTTGGCGACGGGCGGCGTGATCCAGATCGCCGTCGCACCCAGCTCCTGAATGTAATCCAACTGCTCAATGATGCCCTGCAAATCACCGCCGCTGAACTTACGATGGTCGGCGGGGTCGTATTCGTCAAATCCCTGGTCATTGTTGTCCGGATTGCCGTCGTTGAAGCGGTCGATCATCAAGAAGTAGATGATCTGCTCCTCCCAGGCGGGGGAAGGAACGTGCAGGTTGTCGTACGCTACTGCTTCCTCTTCCGGGGTTGATTCGGCGTCTGGCTCGGACGTTTCTTCCGTAATGGGTGGTTCCGCCGTTGCTTCGACAGCCGCTTCCGTTGCCGCCGGGGCTGTGGCGGTCGGCGCCGGTGACCGCTCTCTGTCACGGCAGGCGACAATCAGGAGTAAAAGCAACAAAATGGCAATGATTTGAAGCGCACGGTTCTGAGCAGCACGGTTCTGAGCAACATGGTTCTGAGCA
>CAZRTM010000044.1:0-5611 GCA_964602995.1 uncultured Ardenticatenaceae bacterium | reverse complement strand
GGTTCTGAGCAACATGGTTCTGAGCAGCATGGTTCTGAGCAGCATGGTTCTGAGCAGCATGGTTGCGGCGAGGCCACATGGAACTATCCTCCAATACATGGTGTGTACGGCGCCGCAAATGGCGCCTCCATCGGGGAATGTCACTTTGCTACAGGATAGACGATTTTCGTTGATACTTCAACCAACTTTAGCATGGTTGACACAACCTCAACCAGCGGTGTATAAACCGGGTAGCTGCCACTCTCAGGAACTGCGGTAGTGGGAGCGACAACTGGAGAGAACAACTCGCCACCAAAATACCCTGCCCATTGCGCCCAGGCCGCAGTCATTGGCAAAATTTGTATAGGTGAAATCAGACCCGCCATGTTCCGCAAAAGTTTCCTCACTCTCCTACTGCTTACCCTTGTTGCCTGTGCTGACCGGCTACCGGTACTCAGGGACTCCTACGAAATTCCAACCGGCACGATCCCACCCACCAGTACGCCACAACCGACCGAGACACCGATCAGGGAGCTGTCTGAGGGCGTGGGCCGCGGCTTCTACCGTGCCTGGGAAGGGTTTGATTACGGGGCAATGTACAACCTGCTTTCAGGGCGTAGCCAGGCCCTGATCGGGCGCGAGGCCTTCATCTCCGCCTATGACCAGGCGATGACCACGGCAACAGTTCAGGCCATCCACGCCCAGCCGCTGGCAGCCATTCAAGAAGGAAACGAGGCCCAGATGCAGGTACGCGTCGTCTGGGAAACGTCCGTGGTGGGCACCATCACCCGTGACCACACCATCACGTTGACGTTCAGCGAGGGCCGCTGGGGCGTGCTCTGGGACGAGAGTTTGATCTTGCCCGAGCTACGGGGCGGACAACGGCTGCACATGACGCACCACATTCCGGCGCGCGCCAACATTTACGATCGCGACGGCAGCGCCCTTGCCTATCAGGGCACGGCCGTCACACTCTCGGTCATCCCCGGCCAAATCGCAGATGAAGAAGGGCTACTGGAAGCCGTCAGCCAGCTTCTAGGCCGCTCACCTGACTCTCTGAAGCAGATGTACGCCACGGCATTGCCCAACTGGACGGTGACACTGGGTGACATTTCATCCGAAACGCTGGAAGAGAACAACGAGCTGTTACGACCCTTCCTGGGCCAGGGTCTGGAAGTGCAGTCGCGCCCCACCCGCCTCTACGCGGCAGACGGTGTGGCGCCGCACATCACCGGTTACGTGGGCGCCATCCCGGCCGAGGCGCAGGCCGATTATCTCCGGCGCGGCTATCGTGGGGACGAAAAGGTTGGTCTGGCGGGCGTTGAAGCGTGGGGCGAAGATTATTTGCGTGGCACGCGCGGCGGCGAGCTGACCATTGTGGGCACCAACGGCGAATATATCAGCACCGTGCAAAAGACGGAACCGCGTCAGGCGCGCAGCATCTATCTGACCCTTGACTCCGAATTTCAACAAAGGGTAGAAGATGCCCTGGCCGAGGCTGTCGAGACGTCACCTGGCGTGGCAGGCTCCGTCGTGGTGCTCAACGTCAACAATGGCCAAGTGCTGGCGATGGCCAGCTACCCAAGCTACGATCCGGCGATCTTTGACAGCACGCGCCCTAACGCGGCCGAAACGTTATCTGCAGTTTTTAATGATCCGGGGCGGCCCCTGATCAACCGCGCCACACAGGGCGCCTACCCTACCGGCTCCCTCTTCAAAGTCGTCACCCTCTCGGCCGGGCTGAACAGCACACTCTACACGGCGGACACAACTTATACCAGCCGGGGTACCTGGAACCGGTTGGGCGATCAATTTGTCAAGCGCGACTGGCGTGCGGGTGGCCACGGCACCGTTACCTATAAGCGGGCCTTGACCGTCTCCTGCAACAGTTGCTTCTACGACATGGGCTTCAACCTCAACGAAGTCGATCCCTTCTTCCTGCCCAACGTGGCCCGCCAGTTTGGCCTGGGTAGCCCAACGGGTATCGTGGGCGTGGATGAGTCAGCCGGCCTGGTTCCCGACCCCGAGTGGAAGATGAATAATATAGGTGAAGGGTGGGTGCCAGGCGACGCCGTCAACATGGCTATCGGGCAGGGCTACGTGCAGGCAACACCTCTGCAAATGGCTAACATCTTTGCCGGCATCGCCAGCGGGGGCCAGATGTACGTACCCACCGTCATTGACCGCATTGGGGCCGGCGGCGGCGCTCCAGAAGAAGAGTGGCGCGTGCAAGAAAGCAGGCAGATCCCGCTCTCCCCCGAAAACCTGGCGACGCTGCGCGAGGCCATGCGCGAAGTGGCGACAGAGCAGTATGGCACTGCCGCCCACCGCTTCATAGGGTTACCTGTGCCGGTTGCGGGCAAGACCGGCACCGCCGAAGCGCCGCCCAATACGCCGCACGCCTGGTTCGGCGGCTGGGCGCCCGCTGCCCCCTATACGATGCCCGACGGCACCGTTATCGAACAACCCGAAATAGCGGTACTGGTCATGGTCGAAAATGCCGGGGAAGGCTCTACCGTCGGCGCGCCCCTATTCCGCCGCGTTGTAGAGCTATACTACGGCATTGAGCCGCTGGCGCCCTATCCCTGGCAATAAGGCATCCGCTGCAAGTAACGCGACAGCAGCGATCACGGGGCAGAAGAGGCCTGTCTACCTTGCGGGTCGTTCCCAATTGCCCGAATCTGCTGTACCAGTTCCGATTCTAAAAAGGAAACTTTTAGCCGCGGCTCTTCCAGTTGTGCGGCCAGGTCGTGGATGAGCGCCATCGCCTGTTCGGAAACCAATCGCGCCCCATCCCCATCTCCCGCTCGGGACAATGCCTGGCTCAAACCACTGAGGGCGCGGGCCTGATCATAGGGCTGGCCCAACTTTTGCCACTCAGCAGCCGCTTGCTCAAAGTGCGCCCCCGCTTCAGCTAACTGAACCTCAGCCAGATTTAACCAGCCCCGTCCTTCAAGCTGCCACGCCGCGGTGACCGGTGTCCGGTACTGGCGGTCGAGTCGCTGCAGTTGCTGGCACGCAGAACGGGCGTAATCGGCTATTGCCGGGGAGTTGTGGGCCACTGGCAGACGGCAGATGAACAAGAGCGCCATACCCACGTTGGGGAAGAGGTGCTCTGCCTGGTCACACCACTCCATAATTTCAGCGATCACAGGAGCGGCCTGTGCCGCTCCGCCTGACGCCGTTTGGGCACGGGCCAGCTCACCCAGATAGGCGACGCGCGGATCGAGGCTATCAACCGGCCCCAAATCGGCCTGGGCCAGCCGCTGGCCCGCGTGTTCTGCCCGGCCAAGGTCGTTGTAGAGTTGCCCCAGAGTGATGGTCTGGTAGAACCGGGTCAGCCCGGCCGGCCGCTCCTCTTTAGGGCGGCTCTCCATTTCCTGCAAGCGAGCCAGAGCGGATCCCCAGCGACCCGTCATCCACTCCAGTCTGGCCATTTCGCGGGAGGCGGTTTCGGCTATGTACGGAATGTGCATACGCCGCGCATAGGCCATCGCCTCCTGCAGGAGCTTCCCCGCTTCCCCATACTGGCCCAGGTAACCCAATGCCTCGGCAATATAGAGATAGGCGCGACCGGCATCGTGGGGGCGATTCAGGGCCAGGGCGCGCTCCAGACTTTCCCTTTCCATGGCCACGCCCGCCCAATCGCCCATTCCCGAAAGGGCGCTGCCCACGTCGCACAAGCAACGGATGACGAGCGCATCAACACCCAGCCGCCGGGCCAGAGCAAGGGCCCGTTCCCCCAGCGAGATGGACGTCTCATAGTCGCTGAGGTGCATGTGATAGCTGGACAACCCCGCCAAGGCCCAGGCCAGGGCCTCGCTTTCCGGTTCGCCCTCCACAAGGGCCAGGGCGTGCCGGTAACAGGCGCCTGCCTGATTGAGCCGGCCGGCCTCCCAATGAACACGGCCCAATAGCTGTTGCGCTATCGCCGCCTCCTGCTTCTTGCCATGCCGCACGAAAAGCTCATAGCTGGCCTGTAACGCCTCAATGGCGCCGTCGTGCTGCTGCAGGGGCCAAAGACATTCTCCCAATTTGCGCAATGTCAGCGCCTGCCCCAGCGGGTCATTTGCCGGCCAGTGGGCCAGGGCTGTCTGAAAGTAACGGGCAGCATCGGGCAAAGATGCTTTCTGGTATGCCAGATCGGCGACGTGGGTCAGATATGGGACCGCGCTGTCCCACTCTGCCGCACTCATAAAGTGGTGAGCCAGCTGGCCTGCAATCTGGTCGGCATCAGTGGCATACAGCCGCTCAAGCGCTGCGCCCAGCGCGCCGTGCCAGTATCGCCGTTCGCCTTGTGAAAGCTGGTTATAGAGGTACTGTTGAAAGAGGGCGTGACTAAACTGGTACAAAGAGAGGGGCCTGCTGCCTGCTGCCACGTCTCCCTGTTCCCGTACCAGTCTGTGTTGCCTTTGCAGTTCCTGGGATAGGGTACGCAGCACATCGCGCTCATCAAACCTCAGTACCTGGGCAATTACTTCCGGATGAAAGCGCTCTCCTGCAACGCTGGCGACGTCCAATATCTCGCGCAGCTTAGGCTCCAGCCGGTCCACCCGCCTGGCGATGACAGCTTCCACGCGCGCCGGCAACGTCTCCCAGTCCAGCTCATCTGCTGCAACCCACCGTCCCGAGCTGTCCTGCACCAGAGTGCCCCGGCTTTGCATCTCGCGCAGTAGCTCAACCACAAACAACGGATGCCCTCCCGTCTGTTGGAAGAGCGCCTGACGAAATGCGCCGTCCAGCCGGTTGGCTTCTGTGTCCACGAGCGCATCGATAAAAGCACGTCCGCTGTTGCGGTCTGCCTGCGCCAGGTCGATGAAAATCTCCCCAAAGCGCCGCTGCAACTCATCCACTATCTGGCGCAGCGGATGGGCTTCCCCATTGTGCTCTGCTTCCAGCTCATCGGGCCGGAATGCGCCAATGATGAGGATGCGGCTGCCGGCCAATTGTCGCCCCAGATGGAAGAGCAGACCGCTGGAAGCCTCGTCAATCCACTGCAGGTCGTCGAGCGTGATAAGCAAGGGCCGTCTCTGCGCCAGAACATGCAACACGTTACTGAATTGCCCAAAGAGCGCTGTCTTCTCCAACGCCTCAGGCGCTCTGCGCTGGCGGGCGAGTTCATCTTGAAGGGCCACCAGCCACTCAGCGCCCGCTGGCGTCACGGCCGCGGCCCGCGCCAGCAGCCGCTTGCCCGATATGAAGGTGTCGAGCAACTGCGGGCCGTGCGCCAGAATTGCTTGTGCTGCCTCTGGCAGCAGCGCCTGCAGGCGACGCGCCTGTTCTGTGGTCAGTTGTCCACCGCTATGCCGGGCAGTGAACTCTCCGCATAGCAGACTCATTACGTCACGAAAAGGCGCATAAGGATCGCCCGTTCCGCTCATAGCGCTACAAGCGCCGCCCGTCACAACCAGCTCAGGGTGGCGCTCCTGGGCCTGGCGGGCAAACGCTTGCAGGAGGGAACTTTTGCCCCGGCCCGCGCCCCCGGTGATAAATAACACGCGGCCTTCTCCCTGTAGCGCCTGCTGCAGAAAGCCTTGCAGGCGGGCCAGCTCCTGCTGCCGTCCAACAAAGCGAGCTTCTGAAGACGGCGCAATCCATTCTGGGAGAGCGGCGCTTTCATGGACAGCCGGTT
>CAZRTM010000043.1:22874-31424 GCA_964602995.1 uncultured Ardenticatenaceae bacterium | reverse complement strand
GGTGGCTCGGTCAGGAGACCGGCCACAGCATCTTCCACCTCAAAAGCGCCTCTACCAGGATAACTTTGACTGAGAACGAGATTGAAGAGGATCATTTATGACAGCAGGTGAAATCGCGCTGAGGGCGTTGATTATTGGCTTTATCATCAGTTTTGCCGTCATCACCGGCTTCGCCTACACCACGCTCCTGGAAAGGCGTTTGCTGGCGCGGCTGCAACACCGAGTCGGCCCCAATCGCGCCGGATACATCCCCATTCCCTGGCGCGGCGGCCAGCGCAAGCTGTTGGGCGGCATCATGCAGCCGGCAGCCGATGCCGTGAAACTGTTCTTCAAAGAAGACCCCACACCAGGGCAGGCGGATAAGGTTGTTTACAACCTGGCTCCCATCCTGGCCGTCATCCCCGCCATCCTGATTCTGGCCGTTATCCCCTGGATGCCGGCCTTCCAACTGTTTGGGCAGCGCTTTGAGCCTTATTTCGCCATCGCGCCCGGCATCGACGTCGGCTTGCTCTTCATCCTGGCCATCACTTCCATTTCCGTCTACGGCGTGGTGTTGGCCGGCTGGGGCTCCAACAGTAAATATGCTGTCATGGGTGGCATTCGGGCCTCAGCTCAGATGATTAGCTATGAGCTGGCGCTGGGCCTCTCCCTCTTGCCGCCGATCATGCTCGCCGGTTCTATGGACCTGGGCGAGATTGTGATGGCGCAGCGCGGCGGCCTCTGGTTTGTTTTCTTGCAGCCCGTAGCAGCCATCATCTTCTACATTGGCTGTCTGGCCGAGTTGCAGCGCGCCCCCTTCGACCTGCTGGAAGCGGAACAGGAGCTATCATCCGGTTTCAACGTCGAGTACGCCGGTATGCGCTTCGGCATGTTCTTCATGGCCGAGTACATGAAGATGATTTCGCTGAGCGCCATCGCCGCTGTCCTTTTCTTTGGCGGCTACTATGGCCCAATTCCCTTTGCCGACCAGATACCGGTCATTGGCCTGCTCAACATCGTCTTAAAGATTGTACTCAGCCTGGCGCTGATGATCTGGATCCGGGCCTCGCTGCCACGTTTCCGCTATGATCAGCTGATGGCTCTTGGTTGGAAGCGGTTGCTGCCTCTGGCCCTGGCTAACGTTGCCATCACCGCCTTGTTCATCATACTCGCTGACCTCGGCGCCTTCCAATCACTGGTAAATTTATTTTCTGGGATTTTCTAAGCACAAGATCGTGACAGAGACCGCTGTCTGGTCTCTTGTTATGAGGAGCTTCTATGATTGGTGACATTATCAAAGCAATGGGGACCACCCTGAAGCATCTGTTTATTCCGCCGGTGACCATTCAGTACCCGGAGGTTAAGCGGCCGGTGCGCTACCGGTTCAAAGGCCGCCACGCACTCAAGCGCTACGACAACGGTCTCGAAAAGTGCATTGGCTGTGCCCTCTGCGCCGCAGCCTGCCCTGCCGACGCCATTTTCGTCGAGGCTTCGGAAAACACCGATGAGGAACGTTATTCTCCAGGCGAGCGCTATGCCAGCACCTATGAAATTAACATGCTGCGCTGCATCTTCTGTGGCTATTGTGAAGATGCCTGCCCCACAGAAGCCATTGTTCTCGAAGATAACTACGAGCTGAGCTTCTATGACCGGGCCAGCGCCATTTACACCAAGGATATGTTGATCGATCCTGTGCCCGAAGGTGGCCAGGATACGCCTCAACAGACCGCGCCTGGCGAGTTCGACCGTTCCATTCCGGATATGGCGAATCCCAGGTAGCTGGTTGGTGTTTAATTATTCGGGCCAGTTTTCTATTGGGGCAAATGTCCCGCCTGCGCTTGTCTGTCTTGTACGCCGGGTGGCTCGGTCAGGAGACCGGCCACAGCAGCAATAATAAGACCGGCTACAGCAATAATAATGAGACCGGCTACAGAAACAGTGGTTAGACCGGCCACAGCAGGAGAGAAACTGGCCACAACAGCAGAGAGACCGGCCACGTAATTTACAGTCGGAGTTCCGTTTATGGGAAGTTTTATCGTCTTTATCATTCTAGCTGCCATCGCCCTCGCCGCCGGCCTGGGCATGGTGCTTAGCCAGAACGCAGTGCACAGCGCCCTGTTCCTGATTTTGAACATGGTCGTGCTGTCCATTTTCTATGTGTTGCTCAATGCGCCCTTCATCGCTATGGTACAGGTGGCTGTCTATGCCGGGGCCATCATGGTGCTCTTCGTGTTCGTGATCATGTTGCTGGGCGCCGAGCGGCTTGAGGGCGTCTCGGTGACGTCAGGCTGGCAGGGGCCTCTTGCTATCCTGCTCGGCGTAGTCGCCATAGCCACCTTTGCTGTGGCCCTGTTCACAGGTGAACTATCCACATCAGCCGCCGCCGCGGGCATCGCCCCACCTATCGATGCCGGTCCTACCGCTGTAGGCCTGCGCCTGTTTGAGGCCTACGTCGTGCCTTTCGAGATTACATCTGTACTCTTGCTGTCGGCTATGATTGGCGTCCTTGCCTTGCGCCGCAGAGATAGCGAGAAGAAGAGAGAAAGAAATGCCTGAAGTAACGATTGAGTGGTACCTGGTCCTCAGCGGCCTGCTGTTCACCATTGGCGCTCTGGGCGTGCTGCTGCGGCGTAATGCTATTATCATTTTCATGTCTATCGAGTTGATGCTGAACGCTGCAAACCTGGCGTTTGTGGCCTTGGCTCGTCAGATGGGTGACCTGGACGGCCAGATTTTCGTCTTTTTCGTCATGACCGTCGCCGCTGCCGAAGTGGCCGTCGGCCTGGCCCTCATCGTCACCATCTTCCGCACGAAGAGCAGTATTAATATCGACGAGATTAATATTCTGAAGGGTTAGAAAGTCAGGTTTACTATGAACGCATTTGGACTGGCACCCCTACTACTAGTTTTTCCGCTCATCGGCATCCTCTTCAATGCGCTGTTGGGCCGCCGTTTTGTGCAGCCCTGGCTCTATCAGGGGGATGGCGACCAGAGTGAAGGAGCGATGGCCAACGACCCCACAGGGGAAAAGTGGTCAGGCTGGTTTGCCAGCATCATGGCCCTGGCCTCCTTCGTCGTTTCCGTGCTGCTCATGGTCAGCGTCATTGGCAACGACTACCACGCCGGAATCGTGCGGCTCTTTGACTGGTTCAACATCCCCGCCGCCAACTTCCAGGTGCCGTGGGCCATGCAAATCGACACCCTCTCGGTGGCCATGCTGCTCATTGTCACCGGCGTCGGCTCCCTGATCCATATCTACGCCATCGGCTACATGCATGGCGATCCGGACTTTTCTCGCTTTTTCACCTACCTCAACCTCTTCCTCTTCTTCATGCTCATCCTGGTCACCGCCAACAACTACCTGATGTTGTTTGTCGGTTGGGAAGGGGTTGGTCTTTGCTCGTTCCTGCTCATCGGCTTCTGGTTCGACCGCGTGGACGAAAACGACGTTCCCATGAACGCCAACGCCGCGCGCAAGGCCTTTGTGGCCAACCGTGTCGGCGACTTCGCCATGATTCTGGCCATGATCCTGCTCTTCTGGATCTTTGGCTCCCTGGAGTTCGACACCGTATTTACCTCGGCCCTTGACCTCTTCCGTTCGGGTGAGACGCTGACCCTCTTTGGCCAGACCGTTTCGTTGGCCGGTGCGCTGTCGGTCGTGACCGCCCTGTTCCTCGTGGGCGCGGCCGGTAAATCGGCGCAGATTCCGCTCTACATCTGGCTCCCCGATGCCATGGCTGGCCCCACACCGGTTTCGGCCCTCATTCACGCCGCAACCATGGTCACCTCCGGCATCTACCTCATCGTGCGCAGCAATGTCCTCTTCGAGATTGTGCGCATCGCCGCCAACCAGGGCCAGATCTGGCTCCATTCGCCCAACCTGGTGGCCTACATCGGCGCCGCCACCGCGCTGCTGGCGGGTATCATTGCCTTCACCCAGTTCGACATTAAGAAGGTGTTGGCCTACTCAACCATCAGCCAGCTAGGCTTCATGATCGCCGCCGCCGGCCTGGGCGCCTATGTGGCTGCCATGTTCCACCTGATCACCCACGCTTTCTTCAAGGCGCTGTTGTTCCTGGGCGCCGGCTCGGTCATTCACGGTGTGGAACATGGACACCATCACCTGGCGCACGACGATTTGCAGCCGGAAGAAGGCGGCTTTGACCCGCAAGATATGCGCGTGATGGGCGGCCTGCGCCACCAGATGCCCATCACCTTCATCGTCTATCTCATTGGCGCGCTGGCTCTCTCCGGCATCCCGCCGCTGGCCGGTTTCTGGTCCAAGGACGAGATTCTGGCCTACGCCAGCGAATTCAATTTCCCGGTCTATATCCTGCTGACACTGGCCGCCGTCTGCACCGCTTTCTACATGGGCCGCCAGGTCAAGATGGTCTTCTTCGGTGAAGCGCGCCATCCGGCGTCGCAACACGCGGAAGAAAACCCGCCCATTATGACCGTGCCGCTCATGATTCTGGCCGTGTTGGCTGTGTTTGGCGGTTTGCTCAACCTGCCCTACTTCAGCAGCGGCCAGGCTGCGGCAGCGAACAACCATCCTTCGGGTATCTTCCTGGGCCTGGAAGCGTGGCTGGAACACTCCATCGCCTCCTTTGCCCTCACGGCTGAGGGGTTGTTCACGATGCCGCTGCTCGAGCCGCCGGCCGTTCATATGACCGTTGCCCTTCTCTCCACTGCGCTGGCGGTGGCGGCCTTCTTGCTGGCCTTCTACGTCGTCTATGGCAAGCGCCCCGCCACGGCCGAGGATCCAGATCCATTCCGTCAGATTCCGGTCATCGGCCCGCTGGTCTGGTGGTTCGCCATTCTGCCGCTGGACACCCTCATCATGAAGGGCATCGTGCCTGCCTTTAACCGCATGGCTCACTGGCTGGCTTATTCCGTTGACTGGGCCTTCTGGCACGATTTTGTCCACGACAACATCATTCGCGACACGTTCGTCGGCTTTGCCAGATTTTCATCTGAGGTACTGGACGCCAAAGGCATCGACGGCGCCCTCGTCGAAGGCGCCGCGCGTCTTACGCGCCGTCTGGCCGACGCCATTCGCGTCACACAAACTGGTTACGTACGCAATTATGCTCTGGGATTGTTCGTCGGCGTCGTGGCATTGCTGGCGTATTTCTTGTTTATGAATTGAGAATGGAGAGTGGAGATTGGAGATTTGAGATTGGAGACTGGAGATTGGTAATTGTACGAGCGTTCGCTCATCCCCTAATCTCTAGTCTCCAATCAACCAATCTCTAATCTCCAATCTCCAACCAACCAACCTCCCTTTTGGAGTACAACATGGTGACACTAACATTATTAACCTTCTTTCCCCTGGTAGGCGTGGCGCTGATTTTGCTGCTCAGGCCTTTCAATCGAGAGTCGGACGACCTGATCAAGAAGATATCCATTGGTACTTCGATCATCACCTTCCTCCTCTCCCTGGGTGTGCTGTTCCAATATGATGCCAGCATACCGGGCCTGCAGCTGGTTGAGCGCGCCGTGTGGATCGATTCGCTCAATATCCAGTACTACATGGGCGTTGATGGCCTCAGCATTCTCATGGTGCTGCTGACCACCTTCGTCTCCATGCTGGCCATTGCTGGCTCCTGGTCGGGTATCACACACCAGGTCAAGGCCTATTACATTTTCATGCTCCTGCTTGAGGCAGGCATGCTCGGCGTATTCCTGGCGCAGGACCTGTTCCTGTTCTACATCTTCTGGGAGTTCACGCTGGTGCCCATGTACTTCCTCATTGGCATCTGGGGCGGCTCGCGGCGCGTCTACGCCTCCATCAAGTTTTTCCTCTACACGATGGCTGGCTCGCTGTTCATGCTGTTGGCCATTCTCTACATGGGCCTGACCAACGGCACCTTCGCCGTGCCCGAGCTAATCGAAGGACGAGCGGCTTTCGCAGCGGTGCAAAATTGGCTCTTCCTGGGCTTTGCACTCGCCTTCGCCATCAAGGTCCCGCTCTTCCCCTTCCACTCCTGGCTGCCCGACGCCCATACCGAAGCGCCCACAGCCGGCTCCATCATCCTGGCAGGCATTCTGCTGAAGATGGGTACCTACGGCTTCATGCGCTTTAACCTGCCCCTCTTCCCCGAGGCGTCTGTGACATTCGCGCCGACCATCGCCGTGCTGGCCATCATCGGCATCATTTACGGCGCCATCGTCTCTTTTGCCCAGACCGACTTCAAGCGCCTGGTTGCCTACTCCAGCGTCAGCCACCTTGGCTTTGTGATGTTGGGTATCTTCTCGCTCAACGAAGCGGGCTTGCAAGGCGCCATCCTGCAGGGTGTGAACCACGGTCTGAGCACGGGCGCCCTCTTTTATCTGGTCGGTATCCTCTACGAGAAGCGACACACGCGCGAAATGGCCGAATTTGGCGGCATCTGGCGCGCCATGCCCATCTACAGCGCGTTGACGCTCATCGTCACCCTCTCCAGCATGGGGCTGCCCGGTCTCAATGGCTTCGTGGGCGAGTTCACCATTCTCCTCGGTTCCATGGGCGCCGAATCTCTAGGCCCCAACCCCTGGATTTACACCGCCTTCGCCACCACGGGCGTCATCCTGGCAGCGGTCTATCTGCTCTGGATGTACCAGCGCGTCTACATGGGTCCGCTGGACAATCCTGAGAACCAGGCGCTACGAGATGTGAACTACGGCCAGTTGGCCATCATTCTCTCCTTCCTGCTCTTCATCATTTGGATTGGCGTGGCGCCTTCGCCCTACTTCGGTTTGGTGAACGACACGGTTACCGCTCTCGTCGATTCCGTCGCCTCCGGGGCCGTCGCCGTACTGCCCTGATAGGTTGTGCTCAGTGTTCTCACGCACGTGCCGGTTGCTGCCTGAGGCAAGGCTATTAGCGAAAGCAACCTTACCAGTCGAAGTGACCGGCACGTTCAAATAGGACCGCCCTCAGTTCCCGTCACCAGAACTGAGGGTGGTTTGTGTCAGAGCAAGAAATGTCTGCCGGAACTGTTTACTTCGTGCACATCAGCGATACGCATATCGGACCTACACCCGACTTTGAGCGGCACGGTCACAACTCCCTGGCCTGCGCCGAGGCGCTGATCGACCTGATCAACGGTCTGCCCACGCGCCCTGATTTTGTCGTGCACACCGGCGACGTCGTCTACCATCCCGATCCGGCCGCCTACCGGCTGGCAGCGCGCACCTTCCAGCGCTTGCAAGTGCCCATTTACTACGTGACCGGCAACCACGACCGCGCCTGTGACATCCACCACTTTCTGCAGATGGGGCCGCGCCACAACCTGACTGAGGATCGCGACCTGCTCACTTATACCTTTGCCGTGAAAGGGCACCGTTTCATGGTCGTGGACGCCCGCGGTCCCGACGAAATCGACCCGCATGGCCGCCTCTCCGAATGCCAGCTGGAGTTGTTGCGCCAGGAGCTGCAGCCGCAAGATGGGCCACCCCTCACCCTCTTTATGCACTATCCCGTCCTGCCGCTCAACTCGCCCTGGATGGATGAGAATATGCTCGTTCTGAACGGCATGGCCCTGCACGAGCTGGCGCGCCAGGCCGGCCCACGCCTGCGCGGCATCTTCCACGGCCATGTGCACCAGCCCATGCAAACGGTGCGCGACGGTGTGCTCTACGTCAGCGCCGCCAGCGCCTTCTCCCAATTTGCCGCCTGGCCCAGCGACGACGACGTCAGCTACGACCCCCAGCACCCGCCCGGCTACAGCTTCGTCCACCTGCTCCCCGACCAGACCATCATCCACCAACACACCTTCCCGCGACCTGAAGGACAAAGGGAACACAGATGAACACAGATTACACAGATAGGGAACGAGCCAGAGGGAACCAGCTAACGCTCCAATCTCCAATCTCCAATCTCCAATCTCCCCTCACCCTCATCCGCGGCGCCTGCCCCCACGACTGCCCCGACACCTGCGGCGTCATCACCGAGGTGCAGGATGGGCGGGCGGTAAATTTCTACGGCGACCCCGACCACCCCATCACCGAAGGCTGGCTCTGCGCCAAGGTGCGCCCCTATCTGGACCACGTCTACCATCCCGACCGGCTGCAATACCCGCTGCGCCGCGTGGGGCCTAAGGGCGCGGGCCAATGGCAGCGTGTGAGTTGGGATGAGGCCATTGCGCTGATTCGCGACCGCTGGACGGAGATTATTGAGCAGTACGGGGCCGAGGCCATTTTGCCCTACAGCTACAGCGGCACCCTGGGATTGGTGCAGATGACCGTCGCCAGCGCCCGGCTCTGGAACCGCCTCGGTGTCAGCACATTGGAGCGCAGCATTTGCGGCGCGGCCGCCGAAGCCGCGGTGGAGCTGACGCTGGGCGCGCGCCACAGCCAGCCCTATGCCGACGTGGTGCACAGCAAGCTCGTCATCCTCTGGGGCCACAACCCGGTCAGCACCGCGCCCCATTTCATGCCCCACCTGCGCCGCGCTCAACGCCAGGGCACTCAGCTCGTGGTCATCGACCCCCGCCGCACCCGTTCCGCCGCCGGGGCCGACTGGCACATCGCGCCCCTGCCCGGCACTGACGGCGCCCTGGCCCTCGGCCTGGCCAACGTCATCGTCAG
>CAZRTM010000043.1:13316-22774 GCA_964602995.1 uncultured Ardenticatenaceae bacterium | reverse complement strand
CTCAAGTGGGACGGCGAGGCCGTGAACCATTGGGCCGATTGTCCCCCGCCCGGCCGGCTGGTTAACATGAACCGCCTGGGCGCAGCCTTGCTCGGAGAAGCCAGCGATCCGCCCATCATGGCTCTCTACGTCTTTGGCGCCAACCCCGTCACCAGTGCACCCAACGCCGGCAAGACGGTGCAGGGGCTGCTGCGCGAGGACCTCTTCACCGTGGTCCACGAGCTATTTATGACCGACACCGCTAAATACGCGGACCTGGTGCTGCCCGCCACCTCCCAGTTGGAGCAGACCGACATCAACAAAGGGTACGGCCATTCGCAGTTAACCTACAACCGCCGCGCCATCGAGCCGCTAGGCGAATCGAAGAGCAACTGGCAGGTGATGCGCCTGATAGCGGCCGCGATGGGCCTTGATGAGCCGTGGCTACAGCAGAGCACCGACGAGGTGATTGGCGAGATTTTGCAGGCCACCGCTGTCCATAATCCGGCCCTTGCCGGCATCGACCTGGCCCGCCTGCAGCAGGAAGGCACGGTCTCCCTGCCGGTGCAGGAAAGCCCGCCCTATGCCAACGGCCATTTCCCCACGCCCAGCGGCAAGGTCGAGCTTTACTCACAACAGATGGCGGATATGGGCCTGGACCCGCTGCCGGGGTGGGGCGGACGGCAAGACGATGGCCTCGCTGGCGCCGTGAATGGCGCTGCAAGTAACGGCTTCGACCCCGGCCAGTCCCTATTGCTGGTCAGCGGCGCGGCGCACCATTTTGTCAGCAGCAGCCTGGCCAACCAGGAATCGCTGCTGCAGCGCGAAGGGGAACCATTTGTCGAGATTCACCCCGACGACGCAGCCGCGCGCGGCATTGCTGACGGCGACGACGTGATTATCGAGAATGCTCGCGGCTACTGCCGCCTGCGCGCTGTGGTTAAAGACACCGTGCGCCGTGGCGTGCTGGCCTCGCCCAAAGGACGCTGGGCCAGCCACAACGACGGCCGCAACGTCAATTGGACCACGTCGGACGCCCTCGGCGACATGATGGGCCAGAGCACATTTCATAGCAACCGCGTCTGGCTACGCCGTGCATGAATACGCAGCAACACGCAATTGTGATAGACTTATTGTGAAAATTAGAGCGATAAAGGCGACGCACTATGGAGTTTCAAGTACCTTCATTTGAATTACTACCACTTCTGCCCCTGCTGATTCTGATCGGCTCCGGGCTTATTTTGATGGTTATCGACCTCTTCCTGCCTGAAGACCGGCACGAGGTGATTGGCTGGTTAAGCCTGGTGGCCTACGTTGCAGCATTTGCCCTGACCGTGGCTCTATGGGGCAACGAGTGGGCCATCTTCACGCCACGCGACGGCACGCCGATGCTCCTGGTTGATAATTACAGCAATTTCCTGAACGGCATCTTCCTGCTCACCGGCGCCCTGTCCGTCCTCCTCTCTCTCAACTATCTGGACAGAGCGCGGCTGCAGCGCGGCGAATTTTACTACCTGATGCTCTTCTCCGTCGCCGGCATGATGCTGATGGGCATGGCCAACGACCTGATTCTGGTCTTCCTGGCCCTGGAGCTGCTTTCCATCCCGCTCTACATTCTCTCCGCCTTCGCCCATCCCGATCCTGAATCAGAAGAGTCGGGCATGAAATATTTCCTGCTGGGCGCGTTCTCCTCGGCCTTCCTGGTCTTTGGTATCGCGCTCATCTATGGCGCTGCCGGCTCCACCGCGCTGCCCGCCGTGCTGGAAGGGCTGGGTCAGGGACAGGCGCTGGGCGCTGCCGGCGTGGCCTTGTTGCTGGTGGGCCTCGGCTTTAAGGTCGCCGCCGCTCCCTTCCACATGTGGACGCCCGACGTCTATGAGGGCGCTCCGACGGCCGCCGTGGCCTTCATGTCCGTGGGCGCCAAGGTTGGCGGCTTCGCGGCCATGATGCGCGTTTTCATCTCCGCCCTGCCACAATTGGGTGACACCTGGGCGCCCGCCGTCGCCGTTCTCGCTGCCGTGACCATGATCATAGGCAACGTCGTGGCCCTGGCACAGACCAACGTCAAGCGCATGTTGGCTTACTCCAGCATCGCCCATGCTGGCTACATCATGATTGCCGTCGCCGCCGCCGTGAAAAGCTCAAGCGCCATCCCCGCCGGTCTCTACTACATGCTGGCCTATCTCTTCACCAACATCGGCGCCTTTGCCGTCGTCATCGCCGTCGAGCGTCGCGATGGCGGCCTGCACCTGGACGACTATAAAGGCCTCGCTTCCCGCAGCCCCGCTCTGGCGCTGGCCCTGGCCTTCTTCATGCTCTCCCTCACCGGCGTGCCACCCACCGGCGGTTTCACCGGCAAATTCTTCCTCTTCCGCGCCGCCATCGAAGCCGACCTGCTCTGGCTGGCCATCGTCGGCGTGATCACCAGCGTCGTCTCCGGCTACTTTTACCTGCGCCTGGTCTACCTGGCCTTCATGTACGAAGGCGAGGGCGAGGTAACCATCGTCCCCACCCTCAGCACCGTCGTCGGCCTCACAGCCCTGGCCACGCTCCTCCTGGGCGTCATCCCCGGCCCCTGGTTCGACGCCGCCCAGCAAGCGATTCTGACGACTGGGCAGATTCTTGCTGGGGGGTGACCTGGGAAGGTGCCTGGGAATACAATTCCCAGGCTAACGGGGGAAACATGTTGAAAACATGTTAAACAACGCGCCGTCGCGAAGATCCGCGACGGCGCTTACGTTATCGGCGGCAGACCCTTCGCCAGGTTCAGGGTGACGGATTGCAGGATTGGTTCGGAAATCCCCATCCCGTCATGCTGAAGGGACTGAAGCATCTCCGCGGAGCCGTCGGTGGGAGACACGGTCACGCTCACCGGCGTCCGCGCCGAGACCCTTCACTCCGCAGACTCCGTTCAGGGTGACGGAATGGGAAGTGCTGTCGAGCCTCCAAGCCCGTCATGCTGAAGGGACTGAAGCATCTCC
Organism: uncultured Ardenticatenaceae bacterium; assembly: GCA_964602995.1. GTDB lineage: Bacteria > Chloroflexota > Anaerolineae > Promineifilales > Promineifilaceae > JAAYYY01. The sequence continues at coordinate 19,814 of CAZRTM010000043.1, read as the reverse complement.
GCGGTGCCGTCGGAAAGCAGGACGGTCACGCTCACCGGCGCCCATCCGAGCGCGGTATGGAAACCGCGGCTACAAATGGTCGCGAGCATCTCTGTTCTCACGGTGCCGGCAGGATGCCGGCGCTCCCATCTGCGTTCATCCGCGTCCATCTGCGGCAAAAATCAGTCTCCAGTCTCCAATCTCCAATCTCTAACCCCCAATCCCCAACCGCCGCACCATCTCCCCATCCACCCGTGCCTCTCCAACCGGCGGCACATACAGCGTGGCAATGGGATTGAACGCCGCCGTTGCCAGCTCCTGTAGAGGCACGCGGACGATGACCGGGTCGCACACCGGGTAAATCGCCGCCTCATACAGCACCACCTCATGCTGCGGCGGGTAGTGCTCCAGCAGCCGCTCCGTTAGGAGCGCCAGCCCCTCACGGTTCGGCTCCTTCCCCGGCAGGGTGGGGTTGCCAATCACCCCCACCTGCCACAAAATCAGCGGTACACAGGGGTCGAAAGTGCGAGGGCGCACGAGGAAATCGGTGGCCTCATAACTCTGACAGCCGCCCTCCGCCGGGTCTAGCTCCAGGTCCACGAACAGGCAATCCTCGGCCGAGATACCCGGCGTCATATAAGCGCGGTAGCCCTCCTCGCGGGCGCGGGCGATAGCGCGCAGACCGGGGTGGACGAAGACACCGGGATGGCCGTAGAAGACGACGCATACCCGCTGTCCCTCGCGCACTGCCTCCAGAATCGCCTCCACCATCTCCTCATACGTACGTTGCCGCGGCTTACCCTCAGCATAGAACGTGTGCAGAGACTCGGCAGCGGGATTGAGGCGACGCAGCCATTCTACCGTCAGGTAATCGTTAACGACGTACAGTACTTTGTCTGCCTGTTCGATGTGGGCTTTGGCCTCAAGGGTCATCTGCCCCGCCACCTTGATGCCGCTGCCCACTATTACCAGAGAGCCGTCCTTTGTGACGCCTGACTGTTTACTCGTTTCTCGTTCAGTCATTACGTGGCCTTGATAGAGCCGGTCTGTCTGCTTTCTGTTCTTTCGACCCCTGTCCGTATGCTATTGCTTACTCGTCGTCGCTGCCGGATTCGGATCCCGTTGACAGGTAGATAATGGTTATGTAGCTGTCGCCCAGACGATCCTTATCGATAGCTGCGCGAATGGCCTGCGGATCGCCGCTACGCAACAGCTTCTGATCTTCTTCCGAAAGGCCGGCTTCGGCCATGACCTTGTTGGGGTCTTTTCTGAAGGCCTCTGCCTTCTCGGGGTTCTGAACGAGTTCCAGTAAGAAATCGGTGAGTGCTGCAGACATGATGAGAGCCTCCTTGCATGTAAGAATAGGGTTGTTTCAAAAATAGAATGAGCACGAGGAGCGCCAGATGGCGCTTACTGGCTGAGAGGGATTTATATCACGATTTGCGTTCTTGTCACTCCCCTAACAATTCTAATGCGTTCAGGACAACGCTCTCTATGGAGGCGCCATCTATCCCCGGCTCCGAAGTTTCGCCAGGCGAGTGTGTTTCCCGAAGGCGTGCCAGTACCCTCTCCGCCTGGCCCGCCGTCTCTGCCCGGTCCGTCTGAGGATGGTCCAGCACATAAGTCAGCAGATTGAAAGCGTAGTTCTGGTTTCCATCCATCGCTATGAGTTGCGCAATACCTACCAGAGCATCCAGCACAACCGGGATGATATGCCCGTCCAGTGCGATCTGCAGCGCTTCACGAAGGTATCCTTTCGCCTCTGCCCACTTTTCTTCATATAAGGCCAATTGGCCCAGAGTCGCCAGCGCTGCAGAAATCGCCCAGGGATCGCCCAGGTCACGATACAGAGAGAGGCTGCGCTGGAGATAACGCCGTGCATCGGTGTACCGCCCCGTTTCCATATCCAGCACGCCCAGGTTCATCGTGGCCATCGCAATACTCCAGTCGTTGTCTGGAATTGAGCGATGTTTGCTGAGCGCGCCCTGCAACAGGACTCGTGCCCCTTCTGGCTCACCTAACGCGTGCAGATAAATGCCTAGCCCCACAAGAGAGGTCGCGATACTGCGTGGCTCGCCCAGTTTCTGCCGGATAAGATAACTATCCCACATCAAATACCGCGCCTCTTCCACGCGACCCATACGGTAGACCGTATCGGACAGGTTATGCAGAGCCAGTGCTAGCTCCCACAGCCGCTCTTGCTGGCGGTAGAGCCTGATACAATCTTGTAGAGCCGCTTCGGCTTCATCCAGATGGCCGATGACACGGGATGCGATGCCCAGGTCGTGCAGGCATTCTGCTTTTTCCTGGTGGCGCTGATAGCGCTCGAAAACCTCCAGATTTTCTCGCAACATCTGCCGCGCCGCTTCCACGTTGCCTGTGCGTCGCAGAAAGTAAGCCTGGTGCATGCGCAGGCGAGCTATCAGCAGTTCATGGGTATCCGCTCCCTCCGCCTCGAAAGCCCAGGCCGCTTCGGCAAATGCCTCTTCCCCCTCCTTAAACCAGCCCAGTAACTCATAGACCAGGCGCAGGCAGCTCAGCGCCCGGCCTGCGGTGTCTGCCTGGCGGTTGACCACGGCCCACTTCCAGGCGGCGCGCACGTTATCAATATCGCGGTGGATGCTGGCCAGCACTGCTTCCTGGTGCTCACCTTTGAGGCCGGCCTCTCGCTCCTCCAGGAAGCGGGCGTAATAGCGCGCGTGTTTTGTGCGTGTATGCTTCCGTTGCTGCGGGCGTTGCGCCATCTTCTCGTGGGCAAAATGGCGCAACACCTCGTGCATCTCGTAGCGAGCCGTGCTGCTGTTGCGGCCCTCAAGCGCCGTCCGCTGCAGAAAGGCGCGGTCCAACAGGGCGGAGAGGAAGAAATAGGAAGCGCCTGCCACCTCCCAGGCTGCTTCGGCCTTGAATCCGCCGTGGAACAGCGACAGGCGGCACAGAATGTTCTGCTCGGCCGGCGCCAGGTGACCCCAGAAGTAGTCGCAGACGGCGAAGAGGCTGCGGTGGCGGTCGGGCACCTCGGGCCGGTTGGTGGTCAGGAAGCTCAGGTTCCGTTCGATTTGTTCCGCAATCTCCTCACAGGAGAAGGCCGAAATCCAGGCCGCCGCCAGTTCGATGCCCAGCGGCATGCCCGCCACCAGCCGGCAAATTTTGATCACTGCCTGATAGTTGTGCTGCGTCAGCGTGAAATCAGGCTGCGTGCGGCGCGCCACCTGCAAGAAAAGCTGTATCGCACTGTACGACACCAGCTCCGGCAGCGCGTACTGCTGTTCTTCGCGGGGCACGTCCATGCCCAGCAACCGGTATCTCTCCTCGTCGGAACTGTTGAGCCACTCGCGGCAGGTGACCATCAGCTTCACGTGGGGCGCGGCCTCCAGAATCTCCTCCAACACCTGCGTGCTCTCCAGCAGGTGCTCCAGGTTGTCGGCCACCAGCAACAGCTCCTTCTCGCGCAGATAGTTAAGAAGCTGCAGCTTCTGATTGCTCCCACCGTAAAAAGTGAAATCGACCGCTTTGGCAATGGTTGGCACCACGGCATCCAGTGTATTCACTGAAGCCAGCGGCGCAAAGAAGACGCCGTCAGGGAAAAACTCAATCGCTTCGGCTGCAGCCTGTATGGCCAGGCGCGTCTTACCCACCCCGCCCGGCCCAGACAGCGTCAGCAGCCGCTTCTCGCCCTTCTTGAGCGTTTGCAGGATGTCCTGAAGCTCCTTCTCCCGCCCCACAAAGGTCGTGTTCTGCGGCGGCAGGTTGTTGGGCCGCACCGACAGTGAGCGCAGCGGCGGAAACTCCTGCACAGGCAGGTCAGGGTGCGTCAGCAGGTAAATCTGGCGTGGCTGGGTCAGGCTCTTCAACATATGCGAACCCAGGTCGTGCAGCGACGCGCCGGTGGGTACGGTGAACCCCTGTAATGCATCCGGCGTCAGCAATATCTGGCCGCCCCAACCGATTGACGTCACCCGCGCCGTCTCGTTCACCGCCAGCCCGCGATACGCCTTGGCATCGCGGAAGAAATCGATTCCCTCGCGGTTTTCCGGCGCGGCGTGAATGCCGATGCGCACCCGTACCTCGCCCAGCTCGCCCCAGTCCTCGCGCACCAGACGGCGTTGAATCTCCAGAGCTGCCTGTAAGGGATTGGCGTCTTCAAAAACAGCATACACACCATCGCCCGTATGCTCCACCACGCGCCCGCCACACTCTTCAATGGTCTGGTAGAGAATGGCGTCATGGCGGCGCATGGCGGCAGCCATCGCCTCGGGATGTTGCTCCCACATACTGGTAGAGCTTTCGATGTCGCTGAAGAGAAACGCGGGCATGGAGCTAGCCAGATTGTCTAAAGCAAACGCGACTGATGCGGTGGTGTCAGTGGTCTTACCTCAAAACCAAGAAGCCGTTGCAGGCGCTGCGCCGTCGCCGGCGCAAAGCCCGAATACTCGTCGTTGAAGAACCCGTAGACGGTGTGTATGCCTTCTTCCTTGCGCTGCTCCACATCGGCCAGCCACTCCTGCAGCCGCTCGGTGCGGTCCACCCGCTCGTGGTCCTTCGTATCATACTGGCCGTGCCGTCCCAGCCAGCGAATGTAAATGAAATCGGTGGTCACGTAAATGCGCTGCGGCATGTACTGGTACTCCGTTGAAACCCAGCACACATTCTCGGCCTGCAACAACTCGCCAGTGCTCGCGGCGTGCCAGGAGCGGTTGCGAAACTCCACCGCATAGCGCAAATCTTTGGGAAGCTGCCGCAAAAAGGCGGCCAGCGTCTCTATCTCGTCCTGCCCAAAATCGGGAGGCAGCTGGATCAGAATCGGCCCCAGCTTATCCTCGAAGAGGCGCATGGTTTCCAGGTACGCCGCTGTTTCCGCTTCCGCGTTTTGCAGCCCCAGGTCATGGGTAATCAGCCGCGGCATCTTGGGGCAAAAGACGAATTCGCCGGGCGTCATCTGCACCCAGCGCTGCACATATTCGTTTCGCGGCGTGCCGTAGAAGGTGGAGTCCATCTCCACGGCATTGAAATAGGTGCTGTAGTAGGCAAGGTACTCGCGCGAATCAAGCCCGCCGGGATAGAAGACCCCATCCCAATCCTTGTAACTGAAGCCCATTGTGCCCAGGTACCAGTTCAGGCCCATCGCTTCCATACTTCACCTACTTATCCATACCTAATCACCGGGCAATGCCGAAACCTTGCCATGCAACACCACGTCGGGCGCTGCCTCCTCCTGCGGCGCTCGCAACGCTTCCGCGCCGGTCACAATCAAACTAATCCACACCGCATCGGCCAGCAGCAGGTGCACAATCTGCATCCACACCGGGGCCAGCAACAGCAGGTTGACCACACCCGCCAGCAACTGCAGGGCGACGATCAGTTGTACGAACCGTGTCAGCCGCTTCACCAGGCCATCATCACGCGATTTACCAAATCGCGCTACGTCACTGTAACGCGATTTGTCAAATCGCGCATCGTGCAGCAGCCCCAACGTCACGAACATGTAAATGGCCGACAGCACCGCCAGCACCGGGTGCCAGATGCGCAGCCGTTCCAGGAAGTGGGACGCGGGCGAGAAATCACGCGCCACGCCATGCGCCAGTGTCTCAGCGGGGAACAACGTGTCGCCCAGCGCTGTCACAGCCCCGGCAGCGCTGACCAGCAGCACCAGCAGCAGAGCGATGCCTAGCACCCAGCCGCGCACGCCCTGGCCCTGGAGCCGCAATGGCAAGCGCATATCGTCCACCTCCATGCGGCTGGCCCACCAGGCGGTTAGCGTCAGCGCAGCCAGCAGCAGGAACGTGTTGGAAAGGTGCACCGCCATCATGATGGCGCGGGTCACCGACGTGTCATCGGCCACCCATTCGCCCAAGACCAGACCGGCGCCAACCAGCCCCTCGGTGATGATGAGCACCATCGAGGCCACGGCTGCTTTGCGCACGCTGTGTCCCGGCTGGTAGATGCGCCAGGCCCACACCAGCAGGATAATGACCAGCACACCGGCCAGGCCGCTGGTCAGGCGGTGCGTAAACTCAATAATCGTCTCTACTTCCGGAGCGCGTGGCACCACGACGCCGTTGCACAACGGCCAGTGCCGCCCACAACCCGCCCCCGAACCCGTCGCCCGCACATACGCGCCCCACAGAACAACCAGTATGTTATAGCCCAGGACAGCCCAGGCATAATTTCGAAATCGTTTTGCTATCATTTGTACCAAAGTTCACCAATATGACCTTGAGGATAGTATACCATATTGGTCGGAACTATGATTGGGGAGTCGGAACTATGATTAGAATGATTTATTGATTTACTATGATTTTTTTCTGAGCTTCGCCCAATCATAGTTAATCAGTATGGTGGGAACTATGATTAGAATGATTTACTGATTTACTATGATTTTTTTCTGAGTCTCCTGTAGTCGGAACTATGATTAAAATGATTTATTGATTTACTATGATTTTTTTCTGAGCTTCGCCCAATCATAGCCAATCATTAAATCAAACAAATCATAGTTCCGACTCCCCAATCATAGCCAATCAT
>CAZRTM010000043.1:10032-13216 GCA_964602995.1 uncultured Ardenticatenaceae bacterium | reverse complement strand
AAGGCGTCGCCGGCGAAGGCCAGGGGCCCTGGCTGCTCACAAAACAGCACCGGCTCGTTGTGTAGCTGCACGGGAATGCTATGTTCCCAGCGTTGTACCTCATAGCGGACCACTGTTGCCCCCAGCCACGGTTGCGCCTCTTGCAGCAACATTCGTGCTGCCTCTTCAGGGGCGCTGTCGAAATGGTTGCGGCTGAATTCAGGGCTGCCGTGAATGGTCACAGAGGGGACCTGCGAAATACCTTTTTGTACATTATCAGCCATCCATGAAATCAGGTCGCCGCCGGGCCACATGCCGCCCGGTTGTGGAATGCGGCTCGGACCGTCCAGCACCGCCAGCACGGCCCAGCATGGATCATAGTGGATGCGCGAAAGGAGTTCATGCGTATGCGGCGGCAGTGATGTGCCGCCGTTCTGCAACAGTTCCAGCGCAAGAGGGACCGGTGGCGTCAGAATCAGATAGGGCGCCGTGTATGCGTGGCCGCCATCGTCCACCGCCCGCCAGCCCGCTTCATACTCGATACGCACAATGCGCGTACCCAATTGCAGCTCCAGCCCCTTTGCCAGATGTTGTGCAATAGCCTGCATATCCGGCTCGCCGCGGAAGCGCGGGTAGCCGTCCCGGTAATAAGAACCGTCCGCTGTGGCAAACCCTTCGCTCCACTGGCGCACCACGCCAGCTTCCTGCCACTGCTGCACCAGGCGGCGGAAGCGCTCGCTGCGCACGGTGAAGAATTGCGCACCAGCGTCAAAGCGCGCCATACCCTGCCTGGCCCCCAATGTGCGTGAGGCCAGGCGGCCGCCAACTGTGCCGGACGCTTCCACCACCAGGCTCTCTATCCCTGCTGCTTGCAGCGTTTGCGCTGCTAACAACCCGCTAAGACCTGCCCCGATGATGAGACAGCTCTTGCGCGGGTCGTTCGTTCGTCTGTTCTCCACTTCCTATTCTAGTGCGGCCTACCCTGTTGCTGAATCTGGTCAGTTAACATTCAGAATGACAACCGGGCAGTTCGCGTGTGTCAGAATGCGCTCCACGCGCGGACCCATGAATAGGCGGCGTGAGCCGGGCCGCACGTTGGTGCCGAGGATAATCAGGTCGATCTCCTCTTCCTCGGCCACCTGCAGAATCGTATCCTCGGGCGTCATACCTTTGAGGACCCGGGTCTCCGCATCCACATCGTATGTTCGTCCCAGTTCGGCCAGGCTGTCCACCAGTTGGTTGCCCAGCTCAAAACGCTTCTTCTCATACTCGGGGTTGGCCGCTTCGCGATAATCATAGCGACCCATCTGCTCTTCCAGGACATGGAGCAGCACCACACTCTCATCGGAATCGGGGTGCACCAGCGAGAAGGCCACCTCGGCCGCGTGGCGCGCCGCATCTGTGCCGTTGGTTGGCACCAGAACGCGCTTCATATCCCACGGCTCCAACATGCGTGGCCCCTGAACAACCAGGGTTGGTGTGGGTGACAGGCGCACCAGGGTGTCGACCAGCGGGCTGAAGAGAACCGTATCCCCCCGGTGCCGCTCAGACGCACCCAGAATGAGCAGGTCGTAATCTTTCTCGACCTCGTCCAGGATAACGTCAACCGGATCATCACTCACCACCACTTTGCGCAACAATTCATTGCCGGAAAAGATGGGGGCCATAGCTCTCAGGAACTCGGTGCCCTCTTCTCTCTCTCCAGGACCAGAAACGTTCAACAGCGTGATGGATAGGTCCGTGTGCGCTCCCATACGTTCCAGCAGACGCGCTTCGACCGTTTGCAGATCGCTATCTACCACCGGCCGCCGCCGGATGGGCATCAAAACGCGGTGCACCTGCGCAATCAGGCTGCCGGCGATCATTTCCTCGCGCTTCAAACGCTCCAGCTCCTGTGCTTCCGGCTCCACATTTTGCAGCACATAGCGCAGTGCCGCCGGCGCCATCAGCGAGGTAGCCATCGCCATCAGCACGATAATAGAGAACATATCCTGGTTGAGAATGCCCAGCGACAGACCAATGGTGGCGATGATGATTTCCATCGCGCCGCGTGCATTCAGGCCCGCGCCGAAGCTCAGCGCTGTCCAGTGGTCGCGCCGGCCGATGAGCCGGGCCCCCAGATAAGTGCCGACTACCTTGCCCAGGCTGGCTACGGCAATAACCGCCAGCGCAATTAGAATGAGCTGCGGTTGCAGCAGATTCAGCAGGTTCACTTTCAGCCCGGCAACGGCAAAGAAGATGGGGGCGAAGATGCCCAGGGCGATGCTCTCTAATGTATGGGTGACGCTATCGGGCAGCCTCGGCATCTGGCCGAACAGAATACCCATGATGAAGGCGCCCAACACCGCTTCCAGGCCCAGTCCTTGCGTCAATGCGCCCCAGGTGAAGGTCATAACAACCACCAGCGTCAGCAAGCGGTAATCGCTAATGATTTCGTCCTGAACATAGTCCAACAGCCGTTTCATAAGCCAGCGACCGGCCGTAAAGCTGATGATCAGGAAGCCCAGTACGCTGCCCACCGTTGCCAGCACTGAGCCAGCCGTGACAGCCTGGCCGCCCGCCAGACCGGCCACAATCGAGAGCAGGATCCAACCTGTGGTATCGTCGCTCATACCGGCGGCAATAATCGTCTGGCCGATGTCACGCCTCATCAAATTGAGGTCCATCAGCACCTTGGCGATAACCGGGATGGCTGAAATGGACATGGCCGTAGCCACAAACAGGGCAAAGACCAGCCGCTGGCTGGGATCACCCAGAAGGAAGTCGGGCAAAAGCTGGCCCAACACGAAGCCACTGCTAAATGTAGTGATAATGCCGCCAAAAGAGACACCAATTGCGGTTCGCGCGTGCCTGCGGATCAGGGTCAGGTCTGTTTCCAGGCCCGTAATAAGCAACAGGAACATGGCGCCCAACAGGCTGACCACTTCCAATAAGTAGCCTGATACCTCCGTCTGAGGAACTATCCACTCGCCAAGAGCAGGAATCAGGCTGCTTAAAAACGAAGGACCTAAGATGATACCGGCGAGAATCTCCCCTACCACGGCCGGCTGGCCTAACCTTTGTGCTATCTCTCCCAACGCCCGCGCCGAAAACAACAATAGTGCAATTTGAAACAGCAACACGAGGATATCGTGGTGCGGTGCGGCTGTGAAAAGATCCATTCAATCTCCTTATAGATATGCCCACGTACTTTGTGCCATCCTGA
>CAZRTM010000043.1:0-9932 GCA_964602995.1 uncultured Ardenticatenaceae bacterium | reverse complement strand
CCGTCATCCTGAGCGGAGTCTGCGGAGCGAAGGATCTCGGTCTCGGCACTTTACCCACGAGGGTAGGTCATAATCTGATAAAGACCAAATAGCATTCTAAACCAGAAACAGAAGCGTCGGAAGAAGCGGGCTTCTCGCTCTTATGAAAATCTACTACTTTTCCGACCTTTTTACGCATAAAATTGTTCCGGTCACGGCGCTGTGACCCGGCGTGTTGCGTTGACCTAAGAAAAAACGGTCGTTATACTAATTCAGATTAATCGCGCTGCATCGGCGCGATTCTACCATCGCCTAAACCCTCGGAGCCACGCCTGGCGCTGGTCTGTTACTGTAACTACTCTCTAGTAAGCCCTGACATCCCTGGTGGAACGGTTGCGCGCAGACCAGATACCAACGTGGCTCACGTCATTCTAAATATTCTGTTTACCTTATGCCGCTTCTTATCGTCGTTCTGGCCGGGTTTCTCCTTGCCGCAATTGCAGCTCCTGTGCAACGCCGTCTGGGCGAAGTCACCCGCTGGTTGCTGGCTGCCGGCCCGGCCCTTCTCTTCGCCTACTTCCTGGCCCAGGCGCCCACCATAGTTGGTGGGCAGATGGTTCAATTCTCCTCCGAATGGGCGCCCCAACTGGGCGTGAATTTCGCGCTGCGCCTCGATGGCCTCAGCCTCCTTTTTGCGCTGCTGGTCACCGGCGTCGGCACGCTGGTTGTCATCTATAACGGCGACTATCTGCGCGGCTATACCACATTGGGCCGCTTCCAGGCTTATACCCTGCTCTTCATGGCCGCCATGCTCGGCGTGGTCCTGGCCAACGACCTGATCACCCTCTACATTTTTTGGGAGCTGACCAGCATCACCTCCTATCTGCTCATCGGCTTTTATCACGACGAGCAAGCGTCGCGCGATGGCGCCCTCAAAGCGCTGCTCATCACCAGCGGCGGCGGTCTGGCGCTGTTGGCAGGCCTGGTGCTGTTAGGGCTGGCCGGCGACACCCTGCAAATCGGCCAGATAGTGGTCCAGGGCGATGTGCTGCGCAGCCATGCCCTCTATACGCCAATCCTGCTGCTGTTCCTTCTGGGCGCCTTCACCAAATCGGCGCAGATGCCGTTCCACATCTGGCTGCCCGACGCCATGCAGGCCCCGGCCGGAGCCAGCGCCTACCTCCACTCGGCCACCATGGTCAAGGCCGGCATCTACCTGCTGGCCCGCTTCCAGCCCGCACTGGGCGGCACGGAGCAGTGGCACCTTATTGTGGGCCTTGTAGGGCTGGTGACCATGCTGGCAGCCGGCTACATCGCGCTGGCCCAGAACGACCTGAAGGCGATGCTGGCCTACTCCACCATCAGCTCCCTGGGCTGGCTGGTGGCCTTGCTGGGCATCGGCACCAACCTGGCGCTGAAGGCATTGATGGTGGGCATTGTGGCGCACGCCCTTTACAAGGCGGCGCTCTTCCTGCTGGTGGGCGTCATCGAGAAGCAGACGGGCACCCGCGACTTACGCCAGCTTGGCGGCCTCTTTCGCGCTCTGCCGGTAACCGCCGTGCTGACCATCGTTGCTGTGCTCTCTATGGCTGGCCTGCCCCCTCTGCTCGGCTTTGTGGCCAAAGAAACGTTGCTGGAGGCCGCGCTCGACGTTCCAGCCCAGGTCTTGCCCTACCAACTGGTGGTGGCCGTGGCCGTCGGCGCTTCCATTTTCACCCTGGCCTATGGCTTAATAATCATTTTCGGCGTTTTCCTGGGCCAGGAATCAAAGCCTGAGAAATCGCCACGCGAGGCGCCCTGGACAATGTTGCTGGCGCCCGCGATTTTGGCTCTCTTTTCCCTCGTCCTGGCTCTGCCGCCGTTCCTGCAAGGGCCAACGTCGGCATTGATGGAAGCAGCGACCTCTGTCTCCCTGGGCGAGCCATACGGCTTTACTCTGGCGTTGTGGCACGGCATCACCCTGCCTCTCCTGCTGACCATTGGCGTGATTGCCGGCGGCAGCATCCTTTATCTGGTGCGCACGCCGGTACGCACCTGGCAGAGTGGCTGGCCTGCGCGCATCCGCCTCAGCATTCTTTACGACGGCACGCTGGTACTCCTGAACCGCACGGCCCGCCGCCTGACCGGATTTGTCCAGAGTGGCACCCTGCGCGACTACCTGTTGATGATCCTGGGCGCGATGATCGTTCTGGTAGGCTATGCCCTCGTTTCCGGCGCTGACCCCATTGTCATCCCGCCGCTGTTCAACAATCCGCCGCTATTCGAACTGGTGGGCGCGGGATTGATGATCATTGCCATCATATTCGTGTCTCTGTTGCGGGCCAGGCTGGGGGCCATTGCTTCACTGGGCGCCGTGGGCCTGTTGATCACCCTCATCTATGTCATATATAGCGGCCCCGACCTGGCGCTGACCCAGCTCCTGGTGGAAACGCTAACACTGGTGTTGTTGCTGGTGGTTTTCTACTTCTTGCCCCGCTTTTTCGAGGAGCGCAGCTCAGGTCTGGGGCGCTTGCGTGATGTTGCCATAGCCTCCGGCGTGGGTGGGCTGGTGATGCTGCTGACTCTGATGGTGCTTGGGCAGAGGCCCGAGCAGTTGCTGCCGGACATCTCCCAATTCTACATGGAGCAAAGCCTGCCTGCGGCGCATGGCGCCAATGTCGTCAACGTCATTCTGGTTGATTTTCGCGCGCTGGACACCATGGGCGAAATTACGGTCCTGCTCATTGCCATGTTAGGCATCTTCGCCCTGTTGAAATTGCGCGTGGAAGAGCCTCAAGAGCCGGAGAATGCTCTGCCAGAGGAGGCTCTGGCGGAGGATACTCTGTCGGAGGAAACGCTGTGAATTCTCTTATCTTGCGCGTTGTTGTGCGTTTGATGATGCCTGTTTTATTTCTCTTTTCTTTCTTTTTGCTGCTGCGCGGCCATAACCTGCCCGGTGGCGGCTTCATCGGCGGGCTGGTTGCCGCAGCCGCCTTCATCCTATATTTGCTTACATTGGGTGTGGAGGCGGCCCGAAACTGGTTCCCCATTCCCGTTCGCTACCTGGCGCCTGTGGGCGTGCTGCTGGCCGTGACTGCCGGCCTCATCGGCATCGTCGCCGGAGAACCTTTCCTCACCGGCATCTGGACCACAGTCAATGTGGCCAGCCTGGGTGAGGTTAGTGTAGGAACACCCCTGCTCTTCGATATCGGCGTCTATCTGGTGGTCGTCGGGATGGTGGTTGAATCGATCATAGCCATGGCGGAGGAAGAATCTTGGATTGGATTCTAGCGCTGATTATCGGTGTTCTTTTTGCCACCGGAACCTATATGATGCTGCGCCGTAGTATCACCAAGCTGGTGCTGGGGCTGATGTTGCTGGGGCACGGCGGCAACCTGCTACTCTTTACGTTGACCGGCCTGCGCCGTGGCGCGCCGCCCCTCATTGGCATGCTCGGCGAGGGCGTGACGCCCGCCGACCCCATGCCTCAGGCGCTGATCCTCACTGCCATCGTCATCGGCTTTAGCGTCAACGCTTTCACCCTGGTCCTTGCCTACCGCGTCGATCAGGTAGTGGGCAGCGACGACCTGCGGGATATGGAAACGACCGACCGATGAGCCAACACATTATTCTCCCCCTGGTTATTCCGCTGCTCACCGGTGCGCTGACGTTGCTCGTGCGCGGCCGCCCCCGCATCACACGCCTCATGACTCTGATAGGCACCACGGCAGGGTTAGCCTACGCGCTTTTTCTGCTGGTTCTGGTCTGGCAGCGCGGTCTTCAGGTGGCCGACATAGGCGGCTGGCCCCTGCCCTTTGGCATTGCCCTCACCGTCGATCTGCTCAGCGCCATCATGCTCGCCCTCTCGTCCCTCATGGGCTGGGTCGTGCTCATCTACACCTTTGCCACGCTGGATGAGGCGCGCGCGCGTTTTGCTTTTTACCCCCTCTATCAATTCCTGTTGCTGGGCGTCAACGGCGCTTTTCTCACGGGCGACCTCTTCAACCTCTACGTCTGGTTCGAGGTGATGCTCATCGCTTCCTTCGGGCTGATGACGTTGGGAGGGGAACGGGATCAGTTGGAAGGCGGCCTCAAATACGTCGTCATCAACCTGGTTTCCTCCACTTTCTTCCTCATCGGCGTCGGCCTCGTTTATGGCGTAACCGGCACTCTGAACATGGCCCACCTTTCAGCCGTGCTGACCCAGGCGGAACCCTCGCGCCTGATTGCGGCGCTGGCCATGCTCTTCCTGCTCAGCTTCGGCATCAAGGCCGCCATTTTCCCCCTCTTCTTCTGGCTGCCTGCCTCCTACCACACGCCGCCCGTGGCCGTCACCGCTCTCTTTGGCGGTTTGCTGACCAAAGTCGGCGTCTATGCCATGTACCGCGTGTTCACGCTGCTCTTCCCCGCCCAACCTTCCTATCTCCACGACCTGTTGCTGCTCCTGGCAGGGCTGACAATGGTGGTGGGCGTCCTGGGCGCCATCGCCCAGAACAACGTGCGGCGCATCCTCTCTTTCCACATCATCAGCCAGATTGGTTATATGCTGATGGGGCTGGGCCTGTTTAGCGCTCTGGGTGTGGCCGGCGGCATTTTCTACATCATCCATCACATCATCGTCAAGACGGCCCTGCTGATGATTGGCGGCGCGCTGGAAGAAGTGGAGGGCAGCGGCGATCTGGACGCGATGGGTGGGCAACTAAGCGAGCGGCCGTGGCTCGCCGCGCTTTTCTTGCTGGCGGCGATGTCGCTGGCAGGCATTCCGCCCCTCAGCGGCTTCTTCAGCAAGCTGACGTTGTTGCGGGCGGCGCTGGAACAGGGGCGCTATCTGATTGCCGGCGTCAGCCTGTTCGTCAGTTTACTCACCCTGTTCTCAATGACCAAAATCTGGGCTGGCGTATTCTGGAGTCCCCGGCCTTCGTCCGCTCCCACCCCGGCGCGCAAAACAACCCCCCACTATCTGGGGTTGGTGGCTCCCGCCGCCATCCTGGTGGCGCTGTCGTTGCTGCTGGGGCTGGGCGCGAGTTCCGGGTTGCAGGTGGCAGGCGCGGCCTCCACTCAATTGTTGGCTCCCATGGAATACGTCCAGGCCGTATTGGGGAGGTAAGGAACGATGCCCTACTTTCTCTTGAACCTTCTCCTGGCCCTGGTCTGGACCTTTCTTCAGGGCGAGCTGCGCTCCGGCCACTTCATCGTTGGCATGTTCCTGGGCTACCTGATTATTGCCCTCGGACAGCGCGCCCTGGGTTCCGAGGCTTACGTGGCCAAGGTCATTCAAGTGATCCGCTTTCTGGGTTTTGTGGCCTGGGAAGTTTTTACGGCCAGCCTGGAGTTGGCCTGGCTCATTGTGCAGCCCAAACCCCCTATACGGCCGGGCGTGGTGGCTGTCCCTCTGGATGCCAAAACCGACCTGGAAATCACGTTGCTGGCTAACCTGATTACCCTTTCGCCAGGCTCGGTGTCACTGGATATCTCCGATGACCGCAGCACGCTCTACGTTCACGCCATGGTGCTGGAGGTTGACGATCCCGATGCGTTCTGCCGTTCGGTTAAAGAAGGCTTCGAGCGACGGGTGCTTGAGGTGATGCGATGACCGCTGCTCTCAATGTGGCGCTGCTGCTGGTAACCATCTCCACCGGGCTTTGTCTGGTGCGCCTGTTGCGCGGGCCATCGTTGCCAGATCGCGTCGTTGCCCTGGATCAGATCGGCATACACATTGTGGCGCTGGCTTCCATCTACGGCATTCAGGTGGGGCAGACCGTGTTCGTCGATGTGGCCATCGTCGTGGCGCTGCTTTCTTTTATCGGCACCATCGCCTTCGCTCGTTTCATCGAACAGGGAAAGGATTTATGACGCTACAAGAGATCCTGATTCTGGCGCTCATCTTTTTCGGCGCCATCTTCCTGCTGGTGGCCAGTATCGGCCTCAACCGCATGCCCGACCTCTATACGCGTATGCACGGCGCTGCCAAGTCCACCACCCTGGGTATTACGACCATCATGCTGGCCACCGCCCTCTACTTCAACACCTCCGCTGCCCTGACTCGCGCTGTTCTGGTGGTGGTTTTCTTCTTTGTTACAGCGCCGGTGGCCACACACCTGCTGGCCCGCGCCGCCTACGTGCGCGACGTGGAGCGCTGGGAGGGCACGGTGATAGACGAATTGGCCGACCGCTATGATATTGTCTCACACCAACTGAAAGCGCGGGACGAAGCAGATTAATCTGTCCTGGCGCGGGCAGACATAGTGCTCTGTAAACTACACTGCTGTGGCCGGTCTCCTATTGCGAGTACTCGCACCCGAGCCACCGGTCTTGTGAAGTAGCGGGCGCGGTCAGGAGACCGGCCCGAGCAATACAAAAATCAACTTAGCAGAGCACTAATTTTAGGGTATATCAGCATCAGAGTAAATGAGGTAAGGCAGGTTCAGCGTCAGGCCCGGGGCAACGTTGACCACGGCGTTGGTCGCCTGCATCCCCAGCTCATTGCGCACCGTTACCGTCACCGTTTGCGGCCCCAGCGCGGGCCAGCTATACACCATGCTATCTGCCGTGCTGTTGGTCGTGTGCACCACCTGCGGCTGGCCCGTCGCCTGCCAGGTATAGGTCAGGGGCAGCGTTGTCGTCAGCGGCAGCACGTGCGCCGTCAACTGGTAAGCGACGCCCGGCAGGGCAAGGGATGGGGCATCCAGCGTGACCGTGTGGGGCGCCGTGGGCAAAACAGCCGACACGGCGACGCGGGCATTGAGCGAGGGGATAGTCCGCCCATTGCGCACGTCTGGCAATGACGGGCCACTCTGCCGCAACACCGCTTCAATTTGCGCCGGGGTCAGCCTGTCGTTCGCTTCCAGCATCAGCGCCGCCACCCCCGCCGCCGTGGGCGACGCCTGCGATGTGCCCACGTAGGTAGAAAGGCCGCCCCCCAGCCCCGAGGCCGTAATCAGCGCGCCCGGCGCCACCAGGTCCAGCATAGGGCCGCTGTTGGTGAAGCACGTAATCACGTTCAGGTTGCTGGCGTTGTCATAACAGTCAGGCCAGGAGTTGCCAAAGCGGCTGCGATAGGTGCCGCTGAATGGCTGCCGGCCTAAATTGCTGTCATACGTCGCGCCCACAGCAATCACATTGCCGTTACAGGCCGGAGACCCAATCTGGCTAAGATTGCCCTGGTTGCCGCTGGAAGAAAAGACTGTCACCCCCAATGTGTTCAGGCGGCTCAGCGCCTGGGCCATGGTAGGCCACGTCCCGTCGCAATTGCCGTCATAAAGGGCAAACGTGCCCAGGCTGATATTCACCACATCTACCTGCAACGTGGACTGGTTGACGATAATCCAGTCCAGCGCCGCCACCCAGTCGGACAGCCAGCCCCAGTTCTGGTCATCCAACACGCGCAGGGCCACAATCTCGGCCTGAGGCGCAAAGCCCGCATGGCCCAGGACGCCGCGTGAGGCCAGCACGCCGGCCACATTGGTGCCATGCCCGTGCTCGTCCTGCGCATTCGCCCCCTGGTTCGTGCCGCCCGGCACGCAATCGCCGTCTGTGAAGCACTGCTGGGCTACAACTGCTCCCGCAAAATCGGGGTGGGCCAGGTCAATGCCTGTGTCCAGCACCGCCACGCGCACCCCCTTGCCGCTCAACCCCAGCTCATCCCACACCCGGTCAGCCTCAATCGCGGCCACGCTCTGGCCCAGGTGCCCGCTCCCGGCCTGGTCAGCCTGCACCGAGAGCACCAGCGGCTCCTTTTCCAGCCGCGCCAGCGCACCACTGCGCAGAACGCCCGCCAACGCCGGCAGCGACTGGTAGCGGCGCACCAGCTCGAATTCGCCGGCTGGCAGCCGCGCCAGCACCTGCTCCTGCGCGGCGTCAATCTGTTGTGTTTCGGTCAGGCCGGGTAGGGCGGGCGGCAGTTGCAACTGCACAATAACCCGCACCTCGCCCTCGTCTGCCAACGCCTGACGTATGGCGGGGTCAATCGGCGGCGCATGCTGGACGGCGGTGCTGTTACCTGGGAGCATCGCAGCCGCGCAGAGCAGGAGTAAAAACGCGACTATTTTCAACGGTTCCAATACTATGGTTAACCTGCTCCGCCTTCAGCGGAGACCTGCTCCGCCTTCAGCGGAGACCTACTCCGTCCCCCCGGCGGAGTCACTTATTTCTTGTTCAGCAGCCCCCCAAGTCCCTTAGCCAGGTCGCCGGCCGAGCCGCCTTCCAGCACGCTATCGACCTGCCCCGCGATGGGGGCCGGCAGGCGCTCTTTCAGGTAGCCAAGGACTGTTTCCACGGCCGTGCGGGCCTGTGCCTCAGGGATACCTGTCTTGTCCGATACCAACTGTACCAATTCATTCATGCGCTTCCTCCAGCGTCGCTTTCTTCATCATCAACAATTCCCATCTTAAGCGTTTCTGAAGGAAAGCACAATACCATATTAATGAACAATTGCCGTGCGACGCGGCAGGCCACCTTCGCGAAGAAGGTGGCCTGCCCTGTACCTGCGCTTATTTATTCCTCGTAGTTCAGCGCGTCGTATCCGGGACCGATGGCGTAGAAATCATAGTTGAAAATGATATCCTCCGTCAGGTCCAGGATTTCGCCACCCTGAAGCTGCTTGGCATTCAACAGTTTGACGGGTTGACCGTCTATCTCGCCTTCGAACGGCTGCCCATCGGGCATCAGTTCTTTGGTGTTGGCGATCCACTGTCCCGGACGCGCCTCATACTCAAACGGCACCTCTTCCTCGGGGAAGATGGCCTCGTACGGGCACTCCGGTACACATGCGCCACAGTCGATGCACGTGTCGGGGTCGATATATAGCCAGGGCCACTCCTCTTCAGGATGTCCCAGCACCATACACTCAACCGGACAGACATCGATGCAGGCGGTGTCGCGCAGGCACAGCCTCGTGATGATGTAGGTCATCGCGTACTCCTTCCGGGTGCAACGGTTGCTCCGTCGATTCCCGATAACCCACATTTAGCATAGACCTGGTGCTGTCCGCAGGCCTTGATATTGATCAAGTTGCCGGCAACAGGTAAAGTGTAAAGTAACCTCAGCTCGTTCATTGCCAGTTGTATGATAAATTGTGAGGACCCCCTTATGACGCTGCCTACGATTGAAATCTATTCCAGTCTCGATTGTCCCTTCGCCTACCTCCTTAACTACCGCCTGCGCCAGCTCTGGCCCGCCTACGAAGGCCGCCTGCGTCTGGTGTGGCGCGCCCTCTCGCTGGAATATGTGAACGCCCGCCCTGTGGTCAAACCGCTCATCGAAGCCGAGCGTGCGCTCTTTGCCCAGATTGAGCCTGACCTGCCTTACGAACCGTGGCAGAGGGAAGGTTGGGACTGGCCCAGCACCATGTGGCCCGCCTTCGAAGCGCTGGCCTGTGCCCGAGCGCAGAATGACGAAGCCGCCTTCGCTATGAGCTGGGCATTGCGCCACCATTTCTTCGCGCAAAGCACCAACATCGCCCTGCGCCACGAGTTGCTGGCCATCGCCCGCGAGGTGGCCCAGTCAGCCCCCCTGGACCTGACGCAGTTCGCCGCCGACTGGGACAGCGGGCGCTATAAGGCCACGGTCATCGAAGAGAGTCGCCACGGCTGGCACGAGCTGAAGCTCAACGGCAGCGCCACGCTCATCCTCCCTGACGGCCGCCGCCTGACCAACCCCGCGCTGGGCAAGATTGATTTTGACGAAGAGCGCTATGAGCTACGCAGCTATGAGCCTTTCTCAGGGGATGTGCTTGAGGTGTATCGGGGGGTGCTTGATGGTGCTGCTGCTGCAGAATTCAATTCTGCAGCTAACTAAAGGGAAACATGTTGTAAACATGTTCGGGGCGGCTTGCTCATGCTTTGTCGAGCTAAATTTTGTTACCGCCGCTCTGAGCGAAACGGTCACACTCACGTACGGCTCCGCGGAGATGCTTCAGTCCCTTCAGCATGACGGAATGGGGGATTCCGAACCAATTCCGCAATCCGTCACCCTGA